>NZ_CP015199.1:3914322-4224096 GCF_001648155.1 Chryseobacterium glaciei
TTTTACAAACTAATTTTGGAACTTTGATATTTACAGAATTTGGTTCCCTGTATGATATTTCCAACTTTGAAGGGGAAATTATACAATTCATAATTTCAGACATTTCAGATACCTACTACTTTGAAAAGTACATCAGGGGAAAGCTTGACAGGAAATATATCTATTCACAAGGAGAAATCTCAGAAGATGAGGGCAGTGGTATTATAAAAGAGGGCGATGATCTGGAACATGCGATCTGGCAACAGGCAGATGATTTTCTTCAAAATAATTTTACAGAAAATATGTTCGATCTTCAGTTTAAAAGATATCATCTTTGAAAATTTCGATAAAAGATTTATAACCTAAAATTATCATTATGGCAAACAGAAGCTTTATTTATACCACAGATGATTATCAGCAAAATCCGATCAAGGCTTTAGGATTTTCTGAATATGAAAATGAAGTTCATCCTCTATATCTACTAATGGTGGCGGGAGAAAGCCAAATGATTTCTTCAACTGTTGTTGAAGAAATTGAGAAGACAGCTATTGTGGGCAACTTTGATCAAGGTAAAGAATTAGTCCTTAAATTTTTAGAGCTGGTGTCAATTTATGAAGAAGCGTACCAGATCGATTCATTTAAGGACTTTGTCAAAGAGACAAAAGAAATACTGAATCAGCGAAAGGTAAAATATGTCATTCTGGAGAATTTTGAAATTGTAGAATTAAGTGGAAATAATTTTGTTTCAGACACTTTTCAAGGATTGAGTGAGATCAAACAGGAAATCGAAGAATTATATGCGAAACATCTTAACGGTAACCTTTGCGCAGAAAACATCCGAGAGTCAGAATTTTATAATGATTTTGATGATACATCTATAGAATGGGGCGAAATAGATCGCGACGATATCGACTGGACAAACTTTTGGAGTGAAAATCTATATTACAATCTTCAAAAATAAAAATAATTATCATCCAGTTCCAGCCGAAATAGAACCTTATGGTTTTCCTATATCCAAATAGATTATTTTACTCGCCGATATAAACGTGATTAATTTACAAATCCATTATTAATAAAATATGAAAAATACCATTAGAATTTGCCTTCTTTTAGCATTGTTTATCATTACCTCTTGCAATTCTCAGGATAAAAAGTTTGTTGATTTAGCAAAAATATCGAACGATTTTGATGTGTCAGGATTTTACAAAAACAAAGTAAAAAAGACCAATGAGATTATTGCGACGGAACCTAAAAGTGTCAGTAAAGAAAAGGCTCTTGAGCTTTTAGATAATGCTTTTTTTGTAAAAGATACATTAGGGTATTTTAAAACGGATGGACGATTTCCTACAGATTTGTCCTTGGAGCCAACCAATGACTGGATGGTGAGAAATAAAAAGCCAACCGAGATCTTTGGTTACGGTTATAATACTGTCGCATACGATCCGGAAAAAGATACAATTGCGATTTTAAATACCGTGCCATTTCCAAAAATGGATATGGTGGAAGACCGAAAAGGTAATTTAATGTATCTCAAAGTAGGAAAAACTTCAAAAAATATTACTGACTTTAATAAAATTAAAGAATACATCAGCAAAAACTGCAAGAAAATCACCATTGATGATGACGACCCAAACGCTTCTTATTGGGAAGGGAAATTATTCTACTATTCTCTTTCAAAAAGAGAAAATAGAGAAGAGGAGGTATCTTTCGATTCACAGGGAAATAGAATATCTAAATCGATGGATGTAACAGAAATGAAATTAATAATGTACGAAAAATCCTATATTAAGAGAATGGAAGATCTTCAGATTTATTCAGCGGGTCATCAATTTTGGAAAAAACCACTGTAAACTGCTGAAAGTAAAAATGAAAGAAATAGCTGAACTGAAAATACTTTTTAGCTTCCGATACCTTCTGCAAAGTGAATTTGAGAAAAGGATTAAGAAAATTTATAATTTAATCATTATTTAAAAGACAAAAAAATATGAAATCTGTATTTTTAATACCCTTATTATTTTTGACAATTTTTGCATTTGGACAAAAGCCAAACCTTAAAATTAAATATTCCGAACAATTGGCTGTCTTTGTATTTATTCAGAATCTCTCTGAAAATCATTCGGAAAATGTATTTAAAACTGCATTTCAAAAGTCAAAATATAATACTGATGAGTACAGAAATAAGATTTCAAAGTTTGATAAATTAGCAATTGATTACAGTTATCCATTTGAGGAGTTTCCGTACGGATCAAAAATTCCAATGCAGACGAGAGATGTTTTAAAGAAAAACCTCATTGAAACTGATCATCTGATTGATTTTAAGCTTCGCTCCATTGGGATTGTTCCCATCAAAACGCTGAATGATCTGACCGAATTGATTTCGGAGTTCACTCCCATTTATAACGAATTAATTTATGATCCAAATAAAGAAAAATTTGAAAAACAGGTCATAGAAATTACAGATTATGCCAATGACCATCAGATAGAAGAATATTTTCAGACAGGTTTATCTTTTTATCATTCAAGTTGGGATCAGTCGATCCCGTTTCAGATTGCATTCTACCCGCTGCCAGATTCAGATTACTTCACGGCACAGGCATTCTGCAATAATTTTGTAAGTGCCATTCAGACAAATTTAAAGGATTATAAAGATTTGTTGAGTGTGATGATGCATGAGATCTTTCATATCATATATAACGAACAATCGCTTGAACTGAAAATTGAGATTGATCAATCTTTTAAAGAAAATAAATCAAAATGCAGTAATTATGCTTATCAGCTTTTGAATGAACTTTTAGCTACAGCGTTGGGAAATGGGTATGTCTATGAAAAACTAGAAGGTAAACTAGATCAGAATGACTGGTACTATCATCAATATATTGATCTGATGGCAAGAAAGATTTACCCTTTGGTAAAAGAGTATATTACTGAAAAGAAATCAATGGATAAAAATTTTATTGATCGTTATATAAAGTTGTACGAAACCAACTTTCCGAATTGGATCAATGAGTTGGACAATATCATGACCTACCGGTATGTTATTTCTGAAAATGAAAATGATTTCAATATCATCAATCAACTTTTTCGTTACCGTTCCGGCGCAGAATATGAAACTCAAATTACAGAAAGAAGTATTGAGAAAATGCAAAAAACGCCACTGACAAAAGTAATTATTGTATCGAAAAATAATATTGAAAAACTCAAACTGATCAAGAGTAAATTTAAAGAGCTGACGAATTGGAAGTTTAATTCTGATCAGGATTTTACTTACAAAATTCTGTTATCCGATAAAAGTCAGCTGATCATCATTAATACAAGAAAAAAAGACTTAAAAACACTTATACAATCAATAAAATAAAAGACAGTGTCATTTTTTAGAAGCACTTATAAAATGAAGTGTTTTTTTCTTTTATTTTGAAAGAGTTTAAGATCACAAATATAGCAACACTTGCAACCAACATCTATTAAAATATTGATATGATTTTTGAATTAACCAATGAGCAACGAAAATATTTAGGGCTAATTCCTGTAGAAAGCAATTGGGAAATAGTAAAGTTAAATGATATGTATCTGTACTTTGACGGCGATACAATTAGAAAAAAAATATCAGTTACCGAAAACTCATATTTCGAACAGGAACTGAAAGAAAAGACAGCTGAAAATAGAACTATTTTACTTCCCAAAACATCAAAAGGAAAACCTAAAAAGCTCAACTTTACGGCGACGCAGTCATTTGGTTCATTTGGTGTTTATTTTAGTTTTTCAGCAGATTATTTAAGAATCGCAAATTATACCACGCAAACGACTTATCATTCGGAGAATTTTGAGGAAAAAGGTGATCTTGAAACGCTTCAGAAATGGCTGTCAAAATGGATTGACGAAACAACTGAAAAAGATTTAACAGAGATTGAGGCCTTTAAAAACGCAGAACGAAAACGCTGTAAATATAAAGAAGGTGATTTCTTTGCTTTTAAGATCGACCGAAGAAATTACGCATTTGGCAGAATCCTGATTGATGTTGCTAAACGGGTAAAAACAGAAAATCTCAAAGCGAATAAAAATTATGGTTTAACCCATTTGATGGGAAAAGCTTTGATTGTAAAACTGTATCACAAAATAAGCAATACACTTGATGTCAATTTAGACGAACTTTCAAAAACATTGGCTTTACCGTCGCAGGCTGTAATGGACAACCAGTTTTTCTATGGAGAAAAGGTGATCATAGGACATCAGCCTTTGGAAATTTCAGAATATGATATGCTGATCTCTTACAGCAAAAGCATCAGTTCTGATGATAAAAATACTGTTTATCTTCAGTATGGTTTGATTTATAAAGAGAATGATATATCCAAATTCAATAAATACCTGAAAATTGAAGATAAGGATTTACATACAGGTTACCACGAAAATCCATACAGAAATGAGTCAATTGGCTACGGTCTGGATACTGAAAAACTACAGGATTGTATTGCAGACCAGTCAAACAAACCCTATTGGGAAAGCAACCACTTCTATAACATAAAATACGATCTTAGAAACCCTATCAACATAGATATTAGAAAAGAAATATTCGATTTTTTCGGACTGGATGCAGATAAGGCCTATGAACAAAATTTAAATCTTGCAAAATAAAAAAATAAATATATTTAGCTGAACAGCTTTTAAATTTTAAGAACGAGAACGATACAAAAAAAGAAAAAATGAAACAGTTATTATTAATATTGGTTTTGCCATTCATCACTTATTGCAGCAAAGCTGAACAGACAGATTTGGCCACATTAAAGTTAAATGAACCCGTGGAAAATCTGTTAAGTGAAACTTCACTAAAAAGTATCGGGACAAACAGTGTAGAATATCCTTTCGCAATTTTGGCAGAAGATACAGACAGTACAAAATTTGTATTTTCCAACATTCCTGTGGATAAGGTCTATTTTCTTTTGCCGGCAAAAGTAAATAATGACAGTGTTATGAAAAATGGAGGAGGACGTTTCGATGGCACATTTTTTAAAACCAAAAAACAACTTGAGAATAATCTGAAAATCTTAGAAAAGCAGAATATTTCGAGTGAAATTTTTGGCTTCAGAGCTGAAATTAAAGGCAAAAAAAATCAGAATGGAGTAAAGCAATTGCTCATAAAAAAATATGGAAACGGAAAGAAAAATCCAAATACTGACAATGGTTTATATTGGAATGTCAAGAATGAAAACAAGTATATTTTCTTCGCACCGGATTATGACAGACTGATTGTTGTAAATAGTAAAAACCTGTCAAAAACCTGCTATTGGGATCTACAAAACGGCATCATCAATATCGGCGCAGAAAAATGTGATTCTGACAAATATTTTAAGGAAATGGGTATAGGAGTTAGTGAATGATAAGTTATCTAATTTTTGTGTTCAGTTTTATTTTTTAAATTAATTTCAAATGAGAAACTCAGTTTTTATTTTTAAATCTAACAATATTTATTATATTCTATTTGCTTGTATACTGAGCTGTTTCTTAAGCTGTAATGAAGATAAAAACCAAAGTCAGAAAAACAACTCTATCATTCCTGTAGTTAAGGAATTGGAAGCCAGTCAAGCTGAGGTATTTCTAACCTATATAGATTCTGTATCGAAACTCTCTGAAGCAAAATTTAATGAAGCTGGTATTCGGTCTTTAAATAAAAGATTTTTAAGTAAACTGCCATTAGTAATGCACGACCCAACGAAAGAGGAGAACGGACAAAACATAATCGTACAATATTACACGAATGAAGAAGTAAACCGTACAACAGATTCAGAAATTATTTTCCTGATTCCTGAAGCTATTACAGATTCTTTAGCTGTTGCAGATTTTACAGACTATTTTGGACACATTAAAACTGAAAAACCACTCATAGGTGTTACGGCGCAACCTCTACCGATACATATACGAGTTTCCTCAGATAGGGAAATTAAACTAACTTTTAGAAATAATGGAAACCAGAACCTAGCCGCGGTTACAACGATTGAGGTCTTAAATTACAGATGATTTGATCAGAATAAATGGAGTAGGGTGTTGAAAAAATAACAAATATAAAATTCGAAACCAATCATTAACAGGATTTTAGTAGTGGCTGTGTCTTTTCTAAAGATAATGAGGTTACATGAAGAAGAGTAGTGATATTATTCTTTCCTCTTAATGACTAATTTAAAGTCAGAAGTAATCAGCACTACGAGTTTTAATATAAATTTTTATCAGAAAATTTGAAATTCTGTAATTTCGGCAAGGGTCTGATCAATTTTGTTTTTTTTCTCTTATTTAATGGTTTTTCTGAACCTAATATTTCATCTATTTCTGTTATAATGCCTTTAATTAAATCAAAATTCATTTCGGTGAAAATTGTATTTTCGTCAGTATATCCTTTGGTCGCATTATTGGTTAACTTTTTTACATTAATCAATTCAAAATTTCCATTTTGATATTTAAAATCGTAAGTAATATTTCCACTTTTAATTTCACTCCACATTGACAAAATCCCTTTTTCAATAAAAAAACTTGGAATCTGATAGCCATTAAATTTTCCTTGATTTTCAGAAGGATACTGAGGTTCAATCATCTGGTCTGAAGAGACTGCTAAAGTCAATTTTCCGTTGGGTTTAGACAGGAATATCTGTACCAGAAATGGTCTTGTTTTATTTATTGTATCCATTTTCACTGTTATCTTGTCTGCCTTACCATCACTATTCAAGTCACCCTTTTCTTCTCTTACTAAATAATCATACTGGTCTTTATCTTTAATATTTTGAGCAGATAAATTGATTTGGAATGAAATGAAAATGAGAACGAAGTATCGATTGATGTTTTTCATAGTTTTGAGTTTATTATTTTCAATTCTTTGAAACTAAGCTATATTACTATCGCAGTAGTTTCACTATTTATTTGCGAGATAGATTGTCAAACTTTAAATTGAAAATTGTTTAGTGCTTAAAATCAAGATTGGTAGATTTTAAGTCTATTAGTTTTTCATTCCCAAGTTTCCCATTCACCATTTTGAAAGTCATATTTTGCGTATTCTCCCGAGTCTGTAAATTCAGAAGCTGTCATTCCAACTTCAAAGATCGAGTCATCATTCCAGCTTGCTCTGAAAAAAAGGGCTTCTTTTGTTAATAATGCATTCCCATAGTCTTCTTCTTGATGGTTGAACTGCAATCCAAATTCATTTTCCTCTGAGAATTCATAACCGTAACTTACCAATCTCTCTTTTAATTCTTGGAATTGCTGTGCCGTAAATGCAACCAGATTTCCCTCGTTTTCGAAAAAGTTTTCATCATCTGTTGCTTCTTCTTTTTCTTTGGTTTCGATTCTGTAGAGTGAAATGTCGTAACTCATTTTTTTAAGTATTTATAAAAACTTGTTGTGAGGATTTGACTTATTTTTCAGTATTGATTTTGTCTTTTTCTAATAACTGATCTAAAAAGTCATCAAGCTCGTTTGGTTCGTCATTCAAAAAGCTGGTATTATCGTTAGGGAAATCTTCTGTCCAACTGATTTTTTCAGTTTTAATGTCCGGATTGTCTGTTTCAGAGATTAATTCTACAACATAGCTAACTTTATTTTCACTGCTGTAATCATCGTTATCATTGTCAAAAAGCTGTTTTACGATTACTCTGTAAAATCCATTTGGGATCTTGATCTTTAGATCTTTATTGATCTTATCAGGTATTTTTGTATTTTCAAATTGCAGTGAGGAAGTTAAATCCGTCCAATTCACGAGATAAAGATTTTCATCCGTAACTTCAATACTCTGCTCAAATTGTCGAAAAGCAGTTTGATTCGTTTTTTCATTTATTAAAAATTCAAAAATCCATTCGTCTTCCCAGGCGGTTACAAAAACAATTAAATTATCTCTATTTGCCTCCAGAAAAAATTCATTGACATGCTTCCAGGTCCAATTGGTCTGGTTTTTCAATGTTTCATTATATCTTTGCGCATTGGCGATCGCAATGATTGAACCGTCTGCAATGATTTTCAATTTCTGTGTACTCATAGTTATTCTATTCCCCACGCTTGATCAAATAATCGTTTATCACTTTGCCTTCCGGTGAAATAACCAGGACTCCTGATATGTAATCGTGATCCTGCCCCGAAGCGTAGTAAACTGCGAAGCCCTCGTTGCACTTCGCCGCACTTCTGTAATTAAAAGTAACAGCAGGTTGAGACCAGATAATTGCCCCTGTTTCCACATTAAGGCTTTGCAACATTACAGGTCCATCTGTATTTGCAGTGGCGTAGGTTGCAATAATTAAATTCTTATCATCCTGATATAGTAGTTGCGGTCTGAAAAACTTGCGATTAGGTAGCACGTTGATACCGGTTGGTTTTAATGTGGCTCTGTCAAGTGTCATCTTCATCAGGTTATCAGATAAATACATATCAAACTTGAGCCAGGTATTGGGATATGTGCTGTAGATCGCTTTTTCTACTTCGTTGCGATCATTGGTAAGTAGATCTACTTTAGGTACATAATAATATTTCTGACCATCGTTTGCCATCAGATCAAAATAGTCATCATTGAGACTTATTTTAGCTATTCCGGAACTCATTTCGGGATGTTTGCTGAAAATAGATTTGGTAACATCTACAAGTTTATTATTTTTACGGTCAATTGTAAACAACTTTTCTCCTGGATAGGTCATATATATGGTCCCATCCTGATAAACTTCAAATGTACTAAAGTAATCATCCAGTCTCCTGATGCGTTCAAAGATCATATCATCTTTAAATTGCTTTTTGGTCACCGGATCGATAAAAACTGCGTGTGTATTCACATAATCTACACTGTTGTCTTTGCCAACTATACCTTCACGTCCCAGTCTTAAAAAGACAGCTTTGCCTGTGTTTGTATTCTGATATACGATCTCGCTTCCGTAATAATCATATTTTTCTTTTTCAGACTCAGCTGACGTAGCTTCTGTCGAATTTCCATTGAAATTTTTAACAACCAGAAAGAGTACAAATAATATTAATATTGTTGTAATTACTACAGCAGTTGTGTTTTTTTTTGCTGCTGTTGATTGTTGTGTACCTCGATAGGGCGTATGATTGATATTGATGTTGATGTCATCATTATCAAGGAAATATTCGGTATCACAATTGAGACAACGAAAGTGATCCGTTTTGATCTCCGTCTTTTTGATACTGCCACAATTCGGACATTTGATCGCCTTAATATTCTTCGCCATATTTAATTTGAATGTTACTGTTTAGGATGTGCTCTGTTTCCTGTTTTTTGATTGTACTCCTGCTTGTTATTTCTTAAAAAAGTGCCGTAAACGATGCTCAATATCACAATTGCCAAACCAAGTAAAATCAATGTAGCACTACTTCTAATAATGTTTTCAAGGCTGATGATCTCAATATTCCAGATGCGTAATATGATTATTCCAATTAATGCTATACTTAAGAGCGTGATAACAATTCCTATGATTTTTTTCATTTTTCAATATTTAAAATTTATCCAGCCACTCTTTCTTTTTGTTATCAAATTCTTCTTGGGTGATGATATCTTCGGTAAGCAAAAGTTTTAGCTGTTGCAATTTTGTTACAATATCAGGTGCTTCGGCATTTAATTGTTTTTCTTTGGCAACATCAAATGTTTTGCCTAATTCCATACCGACACCCAGTTGGAGACCTGCACCTGCAAGTCCGCCTTCGTTACGTGCGGCGTCACGAAGTGCTTTTAGCTTCTCCATATCAATATAGGATAATCCGCCTTCGCCCGCGGCCATTGATTCTGCAGTAATGTCAGCAATTTTACCGATTCTTTCCGTTGTTGCCTGATCGAATATTGTTCCGTTGAGTTTAAAATCAGTTAATGAAAATCCAAGGTTATGCAACTCTGGCTGCAGCTGTTCACGAATATCTTTGGACAAAGAGGGTAGTTGCGCATCAATGTGCTGATAGGAAAAGCTGCCTTGCGCAAGGACCGAAGCTAAACTCTGCGGAAATCTGCCCTGTAACAACTCCCTTGCTTCAGCCACTAAATATTGATCTCTTGAGCCTACCACATTAGAAAAAAGATACTGAGGATCAGTTATTCTGAAAGAAAAAGTGCCGTTAGCACCTAATTCTACAGGAATTCTATAAACTGGATCAACATATTTGATAGCCTGTGATGTTCCCCATCCTTGATTGACAACTTCAGAAGTCCGGTAGAAATAGATCTTTAATTTGTGCTCGCTTTCAAAGTTTGTACGAAGTTTAAGTAAGGTTGTAATAAACGGATGGTTATCACTTTCGAGATCAAAAATACCTTCCTCAGCCAAATGATCTGTTACTTTGCCTTCGTAAACTAAAATGGCTCCCTGGCCTGGAGCTACGATAAGTTTGGATGCGTTTTTAATCTCATCATTTTCAGATGGGAATTTATGAATCAAAAAATCTGGTTGCTGGTCTTTCCACTCAATAACCTGAGAAAGTTGGCTTCTGAAAAAATCTCCTAAACCCATATGTCTACTGTTTTATTATTTTAATCAATTTGCTCTCCAAAAAGAAAGTCAGAATTATACTAGCTGTACCTAATCTTCAATCTTAAACCGAATTATACTAGGTTTTCCTGTTGAAAATTAAAGTTATTATTAATTGATTTGTTTAATACTTTGCCTTTATTTATCCAAGGCTCTAATATCCGAAAATTCCGTTTCAATATGGAAGTTGCTGAACTCGTAGCCAGGGGACATATCGTGCAAACCTACACCTAGTAATCTACCGCTAAAAACGACCTCGCTATTTTCCTTAATGCGGCTCAGTTTTTCATATAATTTTCCATTTTTAGGAATAGCCTTTACCTGCATAAAAGAAAAATAATCCTGATACCCTTTGTCATAAATATTCTCCACACCAATTCTCATCACAACCGTATCGCTTGAGTAGGCATCCACTTCATCCAGATCCAGTAAGGTGATCTTTCCCTTCCAATTGTGGCAGATCCCGATGGAATCTACTATACTTTTATACTTGAGCTTAATTTCCTCAAGTTTTTTTAAATTACTGCTGTCTCTTTTTGCAAGAGCGTTAAATTTTTTGGTATCACTTAAAAGTTTTGCCTGCAGCACAGAATTATCTTTAACTGCCATTGGGTCATTTGTGATCTTTTTTTCGCACGAATTTAAGATAAGCACAAAAAATAGAACGATGACTAAAAATATCTTATTTTTCATAATTATTGGGTTTGATCTACAAACGATTTTATCCTCACGAATAATTATTCTCGGTTTCCGATAATGAGAAACTGAAATAGCTCAAACTTGCGTTAATGTAATTTCTCAAGAAATTTACAATTTTTTTAAACAAAAATACTGCTAAGAATCTGGAATAAATTGTAAAAATGGAACATTAAACATAGAAAGTATATCCTTGAGTATATTTTAAGTTACTATCAGTGTTCTTTTCTAGATGCTTTTAAATGAGTAATTTGTAAAAATAAAAACCTCTAGCAGTTGCCAGGATTTGAAAATTGATTAGATTGGTAAATGAAAATATGATCCTATGAAACAGACATTCAATCTATCAAAATCAACGTTGATTTTCTATTCGTTATTGGCACCGTTTATCATTGGAGGCTCATTTTATAATTTGTACTACGGTCTTATTTTAGGTGAAAGTTCGCATGTAAGGATTGGTGCCTGGAGCCTTTTAGGTTTTGTTATACTCCCTCTGATGCTCATTGCGACTTACCTTAGAAACAGATGCGTAATAACAGATCAATATGTGCGCATCTACAAGAGAGAATTTGGCAGATCAGAATACGATTTTACCATTTCGGAGCGGTTTTTAGCAATGAAACATAGACCTCTTTTTTCGATTTTCAGAAAGACATTCCATACTTTGACGATTACGGAAAAAACAACTGGAGATGTAGTTTTCAGTGAGGATCTAGAAACGTCTTCATCATATACTGAAAAAATTAGATCGGCATTACGCACCTGAATGATATACATATTTTTAAATCACAATTTTTTAGAATACAATATGAAGTTTCCAGATAAAAAATTACTTCACAAAGCAGTTTTCGCAGCAATCATTTGTATCACCTTTTTTCTGAGTGTTAAAGTATTTGCACAGAATGGCATCTATCAACTCAATAACAAAAATGGTTCTTATTGTTATATTTCTTTTATGAAAAAAGGGAATCAGGCGGAAGCAGAGATATTCGCATGGTGGAATACCCCAAGTGCACAGACAGGCTCATATTATGGTTCGGGTACGTTGATTTCCAATAAAGTAAGACTAAAAAGCAATGAAAATGAGTCTGACTGTGAAGTGACCTTGTCATTGGAACAGAAGAAACTATGTGTATCATTTGACAATTGCACAGTTGATCATTTGCCGGAAGATTTTAATGGATCGTACACTAAGATCACCAATGCTACAGCTGGAGATTATACCGTTTTTGCAGCTAAATCTTATTTCCATAAAGAACCAAATGCTGCTTCAAAACTCAATTCCTATGTTGTAAAGGGAAATAAAGTCGCGCTCAAGCTGGATAGGATAGAGGCGGGCAATTGGGTTTACGTTTATTATACTGATCCAAAAGGTAAAGAAACAGAAGGATACATACTGCTCACTGACCTTAGGAAGTTGGAGATATGATACTGATAAAAACTAGTCCGAAAAGTATCTGATTTAAATTAATATGGTCAACACTTTCTCTTTGATTGTATAACAAAGAAAGGAAGTTGTTGCTTCTTAAAATTGTAAAAATGGAAAGTCTAAAGATAAAGCCAAATATTTTCTTTATCTATATCAACTTTTTTAAAGAAATCACTTGGCTTCTTATCGGTCAATTCTTTAAAATGTCTGATGAAATGTGATTGGTCGAAATACAAGTTATCGTTAGACAGATCTGTAAGGTTTGCGCTGATTTTTTGATTGAGCAAAGCATTCCTGAACCGTTGGACTTTTCTGTATTCGGATGGTGTTTTTCCGACATTTTTTGAGAATATCTTGTTGATATGTTGTCTTGTGAAATTATATTTTTCGGCAATGAGCTCAAGTCTCAGGCCTGCATCAATATCTGATAAGATCTGCTCAATAATGCTAAGATCTTTTTTTGCAAATTTTGATATTAAATAATCCTCCAAAAGTTTAATCTGCTTGTCTCTGCAAGTATGGTTGAAAATCAATTCCATTTTTTCTTCAAAATCAGGAAAAGGGATGAAATCTGAAATTTGTGCTTCTTCGAAAATTTTTGGATTGTCAATAAAATGATTTATTTTGATTGGATTGAAATAGATGGTTATCTCATTGACCAGATTTTCATAAATTATTTCGATAGGCTTTGAATATCTGGAAAATAAACTAGAAACAATTTTATTTTCTTTCGAAGGTCTAATGATATAGCGATTTTTTGAAAATACTTCTTCTGCATTTTGGTATATGGAAAGAATACAGTAGTTGTTAGGGAAGGTCAAATAGCTTACGGGTGTGGAATTCCTATCCTCTGAAACAAAATAGTATCCCGCAATATGTTTCTTTAGAATATTATTTTTAGGTTTATAAAAGTCAACTTTCATTTATCAGATTTTACCTTTTACATCTTATTGAAACTTTTACGACGCAACCAACATAGTAAATTACTTCGTTTTAACGAATATACAATTATAAAGCAATCGCTTTGCCAACTTTTCTAAAAGCAGACAAGTTTTAAACCATTATTTTATTTATATGACTCATTGGCTTTAATGGGTCGCAAACAAAATATTTTTTGATTATTTTTTTTAAGGGTAGGAATGTGCAATTGGACAAGTGGAGTGAAGTTACAGTAGACTTGTTACAAGTGGCTAATAGAGAAAAACCCATCTTGGTAAATATATCATCATCCTCAAATAGGCTTAGAATTACTTTCGAAATTTTTAATCAATTACGTTATCTCATAAATTGTAAATCGTCAACAAAAAGTGCACTAATTTAGGCTCTAACTTAGGGTTGACCATAAGCCATACAGTTGGCTACGAGCTTTCACCATTGGGTAAAATATTTGTAGAAAAATAAAATCCTAGACTAGATATTGACCTGCTATATTATTTTAGCAAAGATGGAGCCCTTTCGAAAAAATTAGAAAAACTGAAGAAGAATTATTTATTTGTAAGTAGATTGCGAGTTCAATATTTGTTCGGTTTCTTAAAACTAAAACCCAGCTTTGACTACAAGTTGGGTTTTTAGTTTTCAAATATGCAGGTATTTGTATTCTATTGTGATATGTTAGGAAGAGAAGAAACACTAGCAAAGTAAAAAACTGCTTTTGATATAAAATTTCTTACTTTAATCTTCTGTAAAAAAGACTGCACTTTTTCTATCTACGTGTCAAAGCCCAACTTTTCCGTCTGCCCAAAATGGTTTTGTATATATGTTCTTGCTTTGCACACACTTCTCTTTTAAGGCTTGCCTAAATGTTTGAATGGACTTTGCGTTGCCCATTAAATAAAAATATCCGTTCTGCCATAAATCCCAAACTTTGCCATCCAATTTATTCAAGGCTTCAAGTGCGAACTTCGCTTTATCAATTGATTTTGGTACGATGTCGACTATAAGTCCAATTTTATTGAGTTCCTTTGTAGAAACAGCATCTAATTCTAAAATTCCCAAATAATTATTATCGTCATTATTTATTTCGTCTTTCAAAATTTTGAAAACACTAATGCAAGTTTCATCGCCAAAAAAGAAATGATATTTTGCTTCTTTTTTATAAATATTAAATCCCCTGGGCATACCAACTGTTACTTTGTCGCTGATTTTCAGATTGCTGATAAAATGGCTTCCTGGTCCATTACCGTGAATATGGAAAACGACTTCAAATGTTCCTAATTCGCTATCCCATTTACTTGGCGTATAATTTCTATAATTGATATCGTCAACTCGGATAATTATAGCTTGTCCAATTCTGAATTTTACATTTGGAACCGTTCCTTTAAATGTAATTGTTTTAATGTTCGGGCTTGTTTCTATAATGGAAGCAACGCTAACTTTACAGATTTTACTGCTAAATGTTAACTCCATAAAGTCGCCTATTATCTTTGGTACTGATGGCATAATTTTAAAATTTTGATTATGCAAAGTTTAAAATAAACGCCGACTTAGCTATTAAATAGAAAAAGGAAATGATTAGGATTATTCACGGAATTTTCTGCGAAATGATAGAGGTGTTTCATTACTTATTTTTTTGAATAGTCTTGAAAAATAAGAATGGTCTTCAAACCCCAAATTGTATGCAATTTCTTTTACATCATTGTCTGTATAGTACAAAAGTCGTTGAGCCTCAACAATCATCGCATTTTGTAGCCAATAGGTAACTGATTTTCCTGTATTTGAATTTACGCAGTCGTTTAAATGTGACGTGCTTATATTTAATTTTTTTGCAAAAAACGAAGGACTTTCTAAAAAGTTGTTTTGAAAGATTAGTTTTTTGAAATTGGATGAAATTCTTTCCGTTTGATTGTAAATCGTCAGCAAAAAGTGTACTGATTTAGGCTCTCACTTAAGGAGTGTTTCATAAGAGATTAATTTTTTAAATTTGATATTATGAACACCAGGAAAAAACCAACTCCTGAAACTTACATTAAAGAGATCAGGAGAAAAACCAGAAGAATCTTCACAGGCGTATCGCCAGGCGAAAATAGATGATGTCAATTATAATATCCTTACTGAAAACTATCTGAACGGGGTCGGCTTGCCTTGCTTAAGCAAAAAGAGGTTACCAAAGCTATTGATGTGTTCAGGGTGAATACCATAATATCCTACAAGGACGGTCTGGGAGAAGCTTATCTGGAAGCCGTACAAAAGGATAAAGCCAGACAGAGCTACCAAAAACTATTGGAAATGAATCCTGAAAATCAAGATGTAGCCAATATTAAAAAAAAAAAAAATATAAAAATCGACCCCTCAAAAAGAAATCCAAAGCAGTTGGTATGTTGAAAATACCTCTTTCTTTTTCAGATTGTAAAACTAAAAATAAACTCACTCCTGTTAAAATAAACTAAATCATAATAACCACTGTGCTTTTTAGTATTTTAGCCACATAACATTTCATTAAATAAATAAATCTATGATACACCGAATTCTATTAACATTATTCATTTTTCTTACGTCCCAAATACTGTATTCTCAAACCTTTGAGGACTCAACTTGTTGGGAATATTTTAAGTTGACAGACAACTTGAAAAAGGATAAGCCTCTTGATAAACAGACCTGGAATCAGTTTTTAAAAAATGAGGCCATACAGGTTTATATGAAAGATCAGGGTTTTGACAGTATTTATATAGAAAATTACAGAAAGAGCATGGAAATCGTGTATATGCCAAAAAATTCCGCTGTTTTACAGGAAAAACTGAAAAACCCAATCAAAAACTGGTGGATTTACATCGTGAACGAGTATAAAGTGAACGAAGACAACATGAAAAAATATCTTACAGATATCCAAAAAAATCCTAAAGAGTATTTTGACACCTGCTATCAGTATACTTACACCATGCTTCCGAAGAAATACCATAGAAAAGCACCTGAATTTAAAGTGACCATTATTCCTATACATAATGATGCCCACGTGGAACCTGGGTGGATGATGTTCACGCTGATGGCAGCCTATTTTCATGATGCCAATAAAATGGGGGCAATGGGAGGTCATGAGTTTCATCATGTATTGAGACCACAGCTTATATTTGAGGTAGAAGACCAGGACAAAGTGATTGTAAGCCTACTTCAAAAAATACTGAATGAAGGAAGTGCAGATTTAACAGATAAGGTCTATGAAGGAAAAACGGCGGTCAAGCTCTTGAATTTTCAAAGAGAAACGAGTTTGGAATTCCTTACAGACGGAGCGAAATCGATTAAAAATATTGATTCTATATTATCTGTAAAACCTTTAGACCGATCGAAGCTAAAGCTGAATAAACTTATTAATAACTGGAATACCAGTGGGCATGTTCCAGGATTTTATATGTCCAACATTATAGAAAAAGGAGGGTATAAAAAAGAATTAATCAAACATATTGATGATCCTTTTCAGTTTGTTTATTTATATGATAAAGCATCTAGAAAAAATAAAGATGCCTATGTTCTTTCCACAACTACAATGGACATTATTCGTGAGTTGGATAAAAAATACAGATCTAAAGCAAAAATTGATCAGTATCAGTAAAAGAGATATCTTTAGCGGATATAAAAAAGGACAGATCATTGATTCGTCCTTTATTTTTCTTAAAAATATTCACCAATAGCAGTATAATAGTTGTTAACTTTACCAATGATTTTTAATTCATATTTAAAATAACATCTATCTCAGAAGTACTTTCATCTTTGTTAATGATTCGTTCGAAATAAGACGTTTCAATATAGGTTTTCTTCCAAAAAAGGATAGATTAAAATTCCGGTGTTCCTATATTTTCTATATCGGAATCAGAAATTTTGAGTTCAGTGGTTACTTCCAATATATTTTCTAATTTTGAAAAACCTTACCAATACACTCTAGACATTTTTAACAGACCAAAGACTATGAACCCACTAATTAATAAATTTAAAGAATACGGTGAAATTCCTATTGATATTGAGCAGCAATTATTAATTGTCACAAAGAGGCAGACAAAGCAAAAGGGCGATTTTTTTATAAAACAAGGTCAATCGATTTCTAGTCTTTTTTTAATTGAGACTGGCCTAGTAAGATCTTTCTTTATCAAAGATGACCGCGAAATTAATTCTTGGTTTGGTTTTGAAGATTCTATAATGGGAGCTGCAATGCCACTTTTTTACAATGAACCTTCTTTCGAGAATATTCAGTTTTTAGAAAATTCGACGTACTATTATATTTCAAGTAAAGATCTTAACGATCTTTATAAAAAATCACACGAGATGAGTACAATAGGAAGGAAAATAGCAGAGGAATGTTGTGTAATTGTTGCAGAAAGAGCAATGTCACTACAAACCGAAAGTGCCGAACAGCGTTACAATTCGTTAAAAATTTATAAACCAGATGCCATCCAAAGAATTTCTTTGGGACATATAGCTTCATATTTAGGTGTCAAAGCAGAAACTTTAAGTCGTATTAGAAAGAAATAGACGATTTTGACTTTTGTCAAAAATACCGCTTCCTATTTTTTATTTCTTTGTATAATAAAATAAAGAAATGAAATCAAAAATTATATGCCATATGATGAGCTCGGTTGATGGTGGATTGTTGCCGGAAAGATTAAGCAAACATTTTAGAGGTAAATCAATGGATGAATTAGGAGAACTTTACTTTCAGCTGGGCGATAATTTTCAGTGTGACGCATTGTTGGTTGGCAGAAATACTTTAAATGAGTTTTTTATTCCAGCTATTTTTGCTAACAATAATTACCAACCAACAGAAAATTTTGAAACTCATATATCTATTGATGAAGGAAAAAAAACAACTATTGTATTAGATTCTGCAGGGAAAACATCTTATGAAATTAGCAATGATTATGATAATAACATCATTGCTATACTTGGTGAACAAGTTTCTGACGAATACCTAAGTCATTTACGAAACCATAATGTATCTTATTTGTTTGCAGGAAAAGACGGTAATGATCTTACTTTGGCAGTAGATAAATTACGTTTAGAATTTAATATAAATAACTTGTTGCTTGAAGGTGGCGGAATTATCAATGGAGCTTTTCTCAAAGCAGGATTAATAACTGAACTCAGTTTAATGATATATCCTGGCATAGACGGGCTAAAGGGTGCTCCTACTATTTTTGATTATTTGGGAACGCAAGATGAACTGCCAGCATTTGGGCAAGCATTAGAATATATTTCTACCGAGGTTTTAGAAGATGGAATCGTTTGGATACGATATAATTTTCATAAAATTTAAATATCATCTCATAAAATAATAGAAAGGAAATATGATATTAGTTACAGGAGCATCAGGCAATTTAGGAGGTGCAGTCATTGAAAATCTACTTAATAAAATTTCTGCTAATCAAATAGCAGGTTTATTCAGAAATCAGGAAAAAGCCAAAGCAATGGAAGCTAAAGGCATTAATGTACGAATCGGAGAGTACGGCGATAAGGTAAGACTTTTAAAAGCTTTTCAAGGAATCGAAAAATTATTATTAGTTAGTAGTAGTGGCGATGATCCGCTAACTGAACATACGAATGTAATTGATGCAGCTAAAGAGGCAGGTGTTAAACATATATATTATACAAGCGGCGCATTGAACAGAGAAGTTATCCATTCGCAGTTAGGATCTTTAGTCGATTCATATATTAACACTGAAAATTATATTCTTGAAAGTGGCTTGACCTACACTATTTTCCAAAATGGTTTGTATTCTGAAACAATTCCCTTTTTTGTTGGAGAAAATGTTTTGGAAACGGGTATATTTTTGCCTGCTGGAGAGGGCAAGGCCAGCTTTGCAACAAGAACGGATATGGCAGAAGCAATTGCAAATGTGATTGCAAGCGATGGACACGATAATAAAACATATTTGACCTCAGCTCTTTCTTCATATTCATTTAATGATATCGCAGGAATGCTTTCTGAGTTATCAGAAAAATCAATATTATATACGAATCCGGAACCCGATGATTATGAGGTGCAATTGAGAGAATCAGGTGTAGATGAAGGTAGTATTTGGTATCTTTCACTACTTGCTGCAATTATTAAAAATGGAGAATATGAGATATTTTCATCAGATTTGGAACAATTATTAGGTCGTAAACCTAAAGATCTAAATCAATATTTAAAAGAAACATACATATCTTAAATTGTTATGAAATATGTATTTCTTTCGTTGGCAATTATTTTAGAAGTAACTGGATCAGCTTTTATGAAAGCGTCTGAGGGTTTTACTAAATGGCTGCCCTCAACTATTTTTGTAATGGGTTACGCAGGTAGTTTCTATTTTCTTTCCTTAGCTTTAAAAGCAATGCCACTCAGTACAGCTTATGCAATCTGGGCAGGTTTAGGAATAGTACTTACAACCGCTGTTTCTGTAATTGCTTTCAAGCAAAAATTGGATTTGCCTGCCATCATAGGAATTGCGTTTATTGTGATAGGGGTTGTAGTTATGAACTTTTTTTCAAAAACTGCACATTAAATTTTCAAAATAGGTTATGATTTGAGGATCCAGTCAATATATACTTTATAGAAAAATAAAGCTTTCCTAATTTGGGAAGCTTTATTTTTTCTTTTGATCACAACTTTATATATTTTTTTAACATAATTATCTTATTACTTTAATTTTGAAATGATAACTTAAAAACTATATAATTCCTTCAATGCGTCTTTCAAATTTGCCGGTTTTCTACCAAGCAATTTTTCCAGATCATCTGAAACTACTTCATATTGCTTATTTTTAAAATCGGTTACAAAACCAATAGGACAAAGAAAGCCGATATGGAAAAAGACATGTCATTGCATCAATCAGTCTCGGACAGACCAGAAACTTTGATTTCAGAAAGAAAGTTATCGATTGAGGTATTCAGAGCTTCGACTAGAATGCATTTTCGAAAGTTGGTAGAGAAATCGGGTATCTTCCTTATTTGCCTTTCGTTTGCTCAATATCATTCGTTCTTAAAACTTTTAACCGGAGCTTTGTAGCAATATAAAAAGACCCCAACGTTAAGTACGTGGAAGTCGTCCGTTTTGGTAAAACTATTGTTTCTTTAAGCCCAATCTTATTCAACAAATAATTTTAGTTTAAAAATTGTCTTTTATAAACTGTAGGAAGCAGTCCTGTTTCTTTCTTAAATAAACGGGAGAAATAAGACAGATTTTCAAAACCCAGTTCATATGCTATTTCAGAGATCGTTTTATCCTTCTTTCTAAGCCTGTCTTTAGCTTCGTTTATCATAGCTATATGAATAAGTTCGATGGCAGTCTTGCCCGTTTCCACTTTTAACAAGTCGGTAAGATAGCGGGCAGAAACGTTCAACCGGTTTGCCAGATCTCCTACAGACGGCAGGCCATTCTCAAAAAGGAATCCGTCATTAATATGCTGTTGCAGGATTTTATTAAATTCTGTCACAGTTTTGCCCGAAGCCTGCTTTCGATTGATGAATTGCCTCTTATAAAACCGTTTCGCATATTTCAGCATCGAATTGATGGCTGCCAGAATGATGTCCCGGCTGAATTCATCCTCATTGTTATTGTATTCCTGTTCAATGGTGTAAAAAACATTCCATATGATCTTCTCTTCTTTCGGCGCCAGGTGGAGCGCTTCATTGGTTTCGTATTCAAAAAAAGAATACCGTTGGATGTCCTGGTACAACGGGTCGCCTGTCAAAAAATCTTCATGAAAAAAAAGAATATATCCATCCTCTTCAAACTCCAGATTCCGCATTTCCACAATCTGCCGGGGCTTCAAAAAAATCATGGACCCTGTTTCATGGTCAAATCTGGTCCTACCATACAACATGAAACCGGTTTTGACTTTTTTTAAACCTATCATATAGAAATCACTGGTGAATGCAGGATTATTAATAACGATCTCCTTATTGATCCGTATGAGTCCCAACAGCGAGTGTTCCGGCGGTGCCATATTATTGGCAAGTGCCATTTCTGTGATTGATTTAAAATGTTTTGTCATAATTATATTTAAAATCAAAATTATCGAAGAAAAAACCTGATAAGCTTATCGGCAAGACCATCATACGGGGCACGGAATAGGTTCATGCCATTCCAGCGGTCTTGGTCTTGTTTCACATAAGCTATGGCATCGAACATATGGAAAGATAAGAAATTATCGGCAATATAGGACAAACGCTATGCTTGCAAAAGGCTTGCGTTCACCTTTGGATTAAGGATTTTGAAAGTGAGCCATGGAGAAAGACGGCTAAAAATGTATAGCAATTTGGAAAGACCTACACGAATGATAAACTTGTCTTTTCTTATTCCGGTGATTAAAGCATTCACTAATTTTTCGGGAGTAATTGACTTTTGATCAATTCCAGAGGTCATTTCCGTAGCGACAACAGGGGGTGAAAGTTCAAAGACTTTCACTTTACATTTTATCAGCTGCAGGTGATTTCTTAGCGAGACAGTATAGAAGCGCACTGCCACTTTTGAAGCACAATATGTTGGGGCAAGATTTAATGGGACATAACTTAAAAGTGATGAGGTATTAATAATAGCATCTTCATTCCTGGATTTCAGCATTTCGATAAAAAGATTGTTCATCCGGATCACACCCAGGTAATTGATGTTCATTTCATTAGCTGCCACCTCAAAATGTTTGGCATCCGCGATCCCCAAATTAAGAGGTTTGCCCATCACACCTGCATTATTATATAAAATATCAATCCCTCCCATTTCTTCAATCTTATTATAAAGATTCTGAGCATCATCCGCATTGGCTGCATCACTTTTGAAAATGGTCAATGCAGGATATATATTTTTAGCTGCATCCAATTTATCCTGACTTCTGCCGGTAATGATTACGTTTGCACCAGCAGCTAAAAATTGTTTTGCTGCTTCTAGGCCTATACCGGCTGTACCACCTGTAATCAATATTGTTTTTCCTTTTATTTCCATGGTTATATATTTAAGTTGTTAAAAATAGCTAAGCATTGAACTGCTTTAAATGATAATCAATATGCACAGTCAGGAGTCTGCCCCATTCTTTTTTACCCATGAATCCGAAGTAAGGATGGGTTCCCAAGTCACAGTGTTTTTACTGTTGCACGTTTTCCTTATTATTTCCAACAATATTTTTTATTGTCCTCTAAATCAAAGCGTTCTGGCGGAGGTATCTTGAAATTTAGCGGCAGTTGCAGTCCTTTGGGCTGCTCTGATAGAAAATCTACCAATAGCCATTTGAATACTGTTCTTGACAGTAAATAACTTTTATCCGGTAGCTCATAATATCCTAATGCAGTTCCCATAGGCAAATTCAGGTGGTGCAACATTTGGTCGGGAGATATAGTGCCCCACTCCCTTTTGGATTGAGATGTAATGCCGTTAATCCTATGGGTTAATGTCAATAACATTTCCTGCGAAAAGAAGTCTTTACCTTTAATTCCCTTCACAAAAGGTTCTTTCAGCGTTGCTTTAATTATCGGACAAACGCTTCTCAGTAAATACCTGTTAATAATGCTTCTTTTAACCTTATCTTTTAATAATATTTTTTTATCAATTATTTGATACAACAAATTTAATGTTGATACAGGCATACGTTATAGTACAAAAGGGGGAATCCTTGACACAAAATGACGTAAAAAAGTGGTAATAAAAACCACAGTATAGATATTTGCCCAAATCGCTCTTAAATGAATATTAAATGGTAAAGGTTGTGCTTGGAAAATACGACTTTATTAATGGGGGAACTTTTGCTAAATAATACAAATTAACGGGTGAATTTGTGTTCAAGTTGTCTGGTTAGAATCGTCAACTTTCTTGTAAGAAACAGTCAACATATATGGAAAATCTAAGATAATAATTGCTTCATCTTCATTAGCATGTATTCTATTATGCCTTAATATTTTTGATTCCTAGTGAGTGATAATTATTTGTATTGAAATTTTTTTATAATAGTATTGATGTCTTTTTAAAATTTTAATGGTTTGTCAATTCTATTTTTTTGACTGTGCCAGCATATAGTGTTTGAGTAATGTTTGATCACGATTTGTGTTAATTTAAATATTTCCTGAGAATTTTTCACCTAAAGTTAAATAATTTTATAAATTAGCACCTTTTTTGAATTCTAGGATTAGGATAAATACTATTCATATGAAATTAAATTACATGACATGACAAGTAAAATTATTGGTGTAGGAAATTATGTACCCTTAGAGGTTATTGACAGTGTATTTTTTAATGAAAACATTTTTTTTGACGAAAATGGTAAGAAGTTAGAACAGGATAATGCTGTAATTGCAGAAAAACTCAAAGAAATCACTGGGATAGAAGAAAGGCGGTATGCTTCTAAGGAATTGGTAACTTCAGATCTGGGACTTATTGCCGCAAAAGCTGCGATACAAAATGCTCATATAGATCAGGAGACATTAGATTATATCATATTTGCTCATAATTTTGGAGATGTGCCTTATGGGGGAACGCAATCTGATGCAGTTCCCAGTTTAGCCTCAAGGGTCAAGCATCAGTTGGGAATTAAAAATAATTACTGTGTTGCCTATGATGTCATATTTGGATGCCCCGGATGGGTTGAAGGGCTTATACAAGCCAATGCATTTATTAAAGCCGGTATCGCTAAAACTTGTTTGATTATAGGAGCCGAAACTTTATCTCGTGTTACTGATATTCATGATCGGGACAGTATGATTTACGCAGATGGGGCGGGTGCTGTAGTTATTCAGGGTACAGAGGGAGATGTCGGTGTTAAATCGCATGTTTCGGCTTCTCATACCTTCAAAGAGAAAGATTATCTGTATTTTGGAAAATCTAATAATACGGAGAGCTTATCAGATACGAAATTCATCAAAATGACCGGAAGAAAAATATATGAATTTGCTCTTTTACATGTACCTGAAGCTATGAAAAAATGTCTTGATGACAGTGGATATAAGATAAACGAATTGAGCAAAATTATTATTCACCAAGCTAATGAGAAAATGGATGAAGAAATTGTAAAGCGTTTTTACAAATTATATGATACCCCAGTACCTAAAGATATTATGCCTATGATCATAAGTAAACTAGGGAATAGCAGTGTTGCAACAATACCAACTTTACTCTCAATGATTTTAAATAACGAACTTCAGGATCATGAGATCAATGAGAATGATATTGTATTATTTGCTTCGGTTGGGGCCGGTATGAATATCAATGCTTTAGTTTATAAATTTTAATCTAGAATTACCCCTCAATATTTTAGTAATTGATATTAAAAATTACAGTTGCTTTCCCTTATAAAAAAAATTAGCAGAGAATCTTTAAAGATTCTCTGCTAATTATTATATTGAGAAAGAAGCTTTTTAGCTTCCTTCTTAATTTAAGCTATTTTTACGTTAACTGCGTTAACTCCTTTTGCTCCGTTTTGTACGTCAAATGTAACGACATCATTTTCACGAATATCATTAACTAAACCTGAAGTGTGTACGAAAACATCTGGACCTCCATTAGAAGGTGTAATAAAACCAAATCCTTTGGCATCGTTAAAGAATTTTACTGTTCCTTGTTGCATTGTATTGTATTATAAAATTGTTGTATTTACTTATAAATTTTTTGGCTATTGCCATAACTGTGATGATGATTAAATCAAAACAATATT
Source organism: Chryseobacterium glaciei (assembly GCF_001648155.1). Classification (NCBI taxonomy): domain Bacteria; kingdom Pseudomonadati; phylum Bacteroidota; class Flavobacteriia; order Flavobacteriales; family Weeksellaceae; genus Chryseobacterium; species Chryseobacterium glaciei. The sequence continues at coordinate 3,939,510 of NZ_CP015199.1, forward strand.
TTTAATTTAAGCTATTTTTACGTTAACCGCGTTAACTCCTTTTGCTCCGTTTTGTACGTCAAATGTAACGACATCATTTTCACGAATATCATTAACTAAACCTGAAGTGTGTACGAAAACATCTGGACCTCCATTAGAAGGTGTAATAAAACCAAATCCTTTGGCATCGTTAAAGAATTTTACTGTTCCTTGTTGCATTGTATTGTATTATAAAATTGTTGTATTTACTTATAAATCGTTTTTGGCTAGTGCCATAACTGTGATGATGATTAGATCAAAACAGTATTTTTAATTTAAGCTATTTTTACGTTAACCGCGTTAACTCCTTTTGCTCCGTTTTGTACGTCAAATGTAACGACATCATTTTCACGAATATCATTAACTAAACCTGAAGTATGTACGAAAACATCTGGACCTCCATTAGAAGGTGTAATAAAACCAAATCCTTTAGTTTCGTTAAAGAATTTTACTGTTCCTTGTTGCATTGTATTATATTATAAAATTGTTGTATTTACTGATAAATTATTTTCGGCTATTGCCATTACGGGATTGATAATTACGTCAAAACTGTAATAAATCGATTTGTAAACAAGAAAATGATGTTGGTATTTTTAGAATCTTGAAAATATTCAAGCTGGAAAAAGGTACTGCACCTGTTATATTGATGACAAAAATGTAGCGACTGAAAAAGCTAAGACTGCTAGGGAGGTGTAAACTCACAAGTTTCAGAATAAGCATCGGCAGAAGCCTGATTATTTTACAAATATACACATAATTTATTAAAAACAAGAAATTTTTTGTTTTTTATTTTTTGATGATCTGAATTATTCAAGTTTATTCAATAAAAATGTAATTTTGGGTTGATTGTAGTTTTTACAATAAGCATAGTGTATGGAAATATTGAAATAGTAATAATACTTTTTAGCGATAATAAACCTTATGCATTTTTAATTGTGAACAGTATATTCCAGATTCTTTATCTAAAGCATTATTAGAATTTAAATTGGTACACTAAGTAAACTGTTATTTTCAATAAAATTTATTTAATCTACAGTTATTCTACTCTTGTACTTTATTTATTTCACTTTTATAACTACTTTACCTTTTGCACGCCCACTTTCTACATACTGTAGAGCAGTATTTGTCTGTTCAAGAGTAAATACCTTATCAACTACAGGTTTAATGATATTAGCCTCAATCAGCTTGGTAATCTTCTCAAGCTGGCTTCCATTGGCTTTCATAAAAAGAAAATAGAAATCAACGTTGTGTTTTTTTGCTTTTCTTCTGATGCTAAAACTAAGAATTGATAATATGGTCTTCAAGTACCAAGGTAGCCCTATCTCATTAGCAAATTCCGGTGTTGGCGGACCTGAAATAGAAATGGCTTGACCTTCTGGTTTTAATATGTTGATTGATTTTTCTAATGTTTTGGTATCTTGGCTATTAAGTACAACATCATAATCTTTAAGGATAGTTTCGAAATCCTGCGTTTTATAATCAATCAGCACATCTGCGCCCAGACTTTTTAAGAAGTCAAAACTTTTTGTACTTGAAGTGGTGGCAACAGTTGCTCCCAGATGTTTTGCCAATTGGATGGCAAAAGTTCCGACACCACCAGAACCTGCCTGTATAAATACTTTCTGTCCTTTTTTCAGATTAGCACTTTCAATCAAAGCCTGCCAGGCAGTGAGTGCTACCAATGGAATAGAGGCGGCTTCCTCCATAGTAAGGGTTTTAGGTTTCAGTGCTACGTCATTTTCATTAATAGAAATATATTCGGCAAAGGTTCCAATGTGGTAATCTGCTGGTCGTGAATACACCTCGTCACCAACTTTAAATTTCGTCACATTTTCCCCTACTTGTATTATGATACCCGCCACATCGTGCCCAAGAATTAAAGGCAATTTATAGGGCAATATTAATTTAAACTCTCCTGTTTTAATTTTCGAATCCAGAAGATTTACACCAGCAGCGTGAATTTCCACCAAGACTTCATTTTCGCTAACTTTTGGAACTGGAACATCTGCAAGCTGCAGGCCTCCCTTTGTATATTTATTTATGATAAATGCTTTCATATTAATTTTTTAAAAGTTGATGATCTTTTTTCGGATTAAGTAAATTAAAGGCAGTTTTAGGTAAAAACCGATTTATTAAGCTGAATAATTTTGCATCACCTACTTTTAAAGTGTACTGATTTTTTGATAAACCTTTGATCATGCCTTTTACCATTTCTTCTGCTGAAATTTTTTTATCATTTCTTCCTGCAGTCATTTCTGTTGCAACAAGAGGTGGGATGAGTTCAAATATTTTTACACTACTCCCAATAATTTTTAAATGTTCACGAAGGGATATCGTATAAAAAGCCAGTGCTGTTTTAGATGAAGAATAAGTCGCTTCAATTAGAGAGGGAGCTTGGCTCAATATTGAGGTGGTGTTAATTATTGCAGCTTCATTTCTTGATTTAAGCATATCCAGAAAAAGATTATTCAGCCTGATTACACCTATATAATTAACTTCCATTTCGTATGCTGCGCCTTTAATATGGTTATCGTTTGCAATACCTAAATTTGATGGGGGCACGAGAACAGCAGCATTATTGTACAAGATGTCAATACCGCCCAATTCTTTTACTGTATTAAAAAGAGCTTTTGCATCTGCTTCATTTCCTGCATCACTTTGTACAGCAGTAATGAATGGGAATGATTTTTTAACTGCATCTAATTTAGCCTGATTTCTTCCGGTAATAATCACTTTTGCACCAAGCGCTGAAAATTGTTTGGCTGCTTCTAGCCCAATACCTGATGCACCACCTGTGATCAGGATTGTTTTTCCTTTTAAGTTCATATCTTTTGAGTTTAATATTTTAAAAGTATCTGTTCTGTGATTGGATTTATCAGGGAGTATATTTTTTGCTGTCTCCAACCGGAATTTCAACATTATTTTTTCTAAAGCGGTAAACGGTTCATTGGCTATTTCCGATGGTAGATTAGCCTTGACAGTACCAATTTCTGGTGAAAATCAAGTATTGATCAAAATCGGGTACACTTCGTATATCGGACTTTCATTTAACTTTTCTTTAGAGATTATTCAGATAAAAAAGTATAATCAGTATAGACTTTTTCGCCCGGTGTGTAAAACGTACTTTAATTAGGGGGATTGAGTGCTGAATCTTTTCTCAATGTATTCTGCAGTCAGTTCAGTTATAGTATGCTCCGCGTTGCCGCAACGGCTGCGAGTCATGGAAGCCATAACGATTTTGTTTTCTAATTCTAAATCGTTGAGCTGAGAAGGTTCAAATAATGATATATTACTCATAATGTAGTCTTGTTAAATTTATTTATATGAAGAAAATATATATTAAATATACTTTTTAGTTTATTTAATGATAAAAAAAATCACTGCGCATAGCGATCTAATTCTGCTTTTAAATTTTTAATTAGCGATTGCATGGGCTTCATGGTATTCATAGTCCGGCACATTACAATACCTCCTTCTGTAGCCGCAACAAGCTTAAAGGCAAAAACAGCAGGTTCGAGTTCAGAAGAGTACTCTCCATTATCAATACCTTCTTTCAAAATGGTAGTCAGTCCTTCTTGTCCCAATCGAAATATAGCTGCCACTTTTTGTTTTATCAATGGATAATTATCATCAACTTCAACAGCCGTATTGAATATCGGGCACCCTCCCGAAACATAAGTGTTAATCGGGTCTTTGTAGAAGTCAAGGAATGCAAAAATTTTAGCTCTGGTCGTTTTCGCATTTAACACAGCGAGAGACATTCTGTCAGAAACTTTTTTTAGCATCAGATCAACCACTTGCGCAGTAAGATCGTCTTTATTTTCAAAATGACCGTAAAGACAGCCTTTTGTCAGTTTAGTTTCCGCCAGCACGTCATCTATATTCACACCGGAAATACCTTTCATATTGTAAAGAGGGGCTGCTGTTTCCAGGATAAATTGTTTGGTTTTTTCTGCTTTCGTCAACATTGGTCATCAAATTATATCGCAAATATACTAAAAAGTATATTGTAAGCGATTTTTTTTTTTTGAAATTAATATATGGGAATATATTTTAAGGCAACAACATATTTAAATATCATGATTCATTTGTAGGTTTTTTAAATTTCCTTTTTCCCTCAAGGCTAAAACTTTTATTCATTAATTTAACTTCGGTTAAAGGTTCGAGAAGGGTGAATAAAATGGGCTATAAAAATAATAATTAGTCTAAATGAACTTGCAACTATTTTTGAGACAAAATTTATATACTCTTTATGCTACATTTTTAGATGGATTAGACATTAAATTTTGATACTCTTTTAGGGTTAAATTTCCTAAAGCCGAAGGCCTTCTCTGAGTGTTGTAAAATGTTTCTATATATTCAAACACAGAGTTTTTAGCATGACCTCTAGTTTCATATTTATTTTGATAGACAAGCTCGGTTTTAAGAGTTTTGAAAAAGCTCTCTGCTACAGCATTGTCATAGCAATTTCCTTTTACTCATCAATTTTTATTTAATTTAAGGTATTCTTGATGTGCTTCGCAATTCCTCTCATACTTAGGGTAATGTTTTTTCCGATTATTGACATGAATTCTGTACACGCATACTGTATTCCTCTGTCAGAATGGAAAATTAAACTATCATGATCCTGTAAATGACGGTGAAGCCGTGCCATTTTCAAGGCAGCAATACTGGTATTCTGAGCCTTCATCGTCTCACTCAATGACCAGCCGATAACTTTTCTGTCAAACAAATCAATGACTGTCGTGAGGTATAACCAACCCTGGCCTGTGCGGATATAGATAATATCAGAAACTGATGTTGCTAACTTTGTTAGGACAGGATTCTTATACCCTTTAACTTTAATATTATTCTGAAAGTTTGAAAGTAAACTCGTTTCTCGGATCTGTCTTATAGGCATTTTTTTGAGTAACCGGAGAAATACCGAAAAGAGGGGAGTACGTTTTCACTTTTACGGTTTTATTATCTGGATAGAACTCAATAATTCTTAGCCAGCCGTCACCTCCGTTGCCATCACGATGACCGCCGCCTTCACTCTGCATATCAAAAAGCATCTGATTCACGTTTTTCCCATAATTATTAGAATCTACGCGGAAACCTTCACCAGAGATATGACCACTTAACACAAGCTCAAGGTTTTGAGAAGGCTGTATCAGCTTTTGCCATATCTGTTCTCCGTTATTAGATTCCGGAAGCACGATGGTTTTGGATTTTTGAGGCACATTGTTTACTAAGAAAGGCTCATACATAAACCACGAATTAGCTTTTTCCGTTCTCTTGTCTTTCTCATTCAGAAAAGCATGGGTTATTAAAATCGATTTATGATTTTTGTATTGAGGCATATCCAACACTTTTTTAGCCCATTCTAACGTTTTATCTCTCGGCGCAAATTCAAGGCTAAGAAATAAATAGTCTTGACCATTTAATCCTTTAAGTTCCAAAACAGAATTTTCCATGCTTGGAGCACCGGCATCATTAAAAAAGTTCTGTGCTAAATATTTCTGATTTAAACTGTTAAAATTGGAAGGAAAAAACTCATTATAGCGAGAAAATCTTCTGCCTTCACCATTAATACTAAAGTCATGATTTCCTGTTGCAGCTACATACGGTACTTTTCCATTGAGCCTTCCTAAGATTGATTGTATAGATTTCCATTGATCATCTGCACTTTGATCTCCGTCATATCCTTGATTAAGAATATTATTATGTTCCACCAAATCCCCAACCTGACAGACCATTTTAATGTTAAGTGGAGAAATGTTGTCTTCAATCCATCTTACCATCAGATCTAAAATCGGCTGATTTCTGTTCCATTTCACATAGTTTTGTGTGTCCGGGATCAGAATGATGCTCCATGATTTTTGATTGTCTAATTTTGGCTCCTGAAATTTTTCCTGCCCAAAAATCACTGCAGACAGCAGTAATAGCAAGATTGATATATTCTTCTTCATATATTCTTTTTATAATTAATATCCGGGATTTTGTTTTAAATTAGGGTTCGCATCCATTTCCGATTGCGGGATCGGCCAATATTCATCTTTGTTTAGTCTGTAAACCACTTCCTGCGTAGAAAAATATCCTGAAGCCTGTGAGTGATTATAGATAGGATTTGCACTTTCATCAAAGCCGGTTATTGCTGATTTTGACCAATTGTTTGCGTTGCGGTTTAAGTATAAATATCCGTTCATCACATTATTTGCGATGCCCCAACGTCTTATGTCGTACCATCTTAATCCGTCATTTGCCAATTCTACTTTTCTTTCATATCGAAGGGCTTTTCTCAATTGAGCTTGTGACATTCCTGTACTTAAAACCGGCATTTTTGCACGTGTTCTAATCTGGTTAATCGCATCATAAACAGAATTATCCAACTGATTCGACTCAATTTTTGCTTCTGCATAAATCAATAGTAATTCCGGTAATCTGAAAATTCCGACATTTAAATCTGAATTTCCACTTACTGAAGTAGAATTAAAGTCAGCAATGTCAACCACTTTTCTCCATAGATAACCACTGAAAGAACGATACGCATTGGTAGCGTCGGCATTAGCAACTTGTGTCGGTGCTCCAACTGACCAGTAATTGTTTACTTTTACGAAAGATGTATTCGGCTCAAATTGATATCCAAGATATCTTGAGTGTGGTCGCACGGCATACATATCAAGACGCGGATCTCTGTTTTTAAACGGATTTGTTTGATCGTACAACGGGGATTCCAGTATGGATAAACCATCTGTCATTTCATAAGAATCGATAAGATTTTGAGTAGGTCCCCAGTAGCAAACTCCTTTACCCAAACGAGATGCTGCGTAATATTGCTGATTATGAAGATATCCAGGTACATTAATATTGTATTCGGCAACCCAAATCCATTCTTTGCTACTTGAAAAACCAGTATGTCCAAATATATTACTAGGATCCGGTTCTCCTACAGTATGATCTTTACCTGCATAATTTACAGAAGCATTAAATGGTGTTAAACTATAAACACCTGCTGATAAATCTAAAGCTTGCTTTGAAGTAGCTGCGGCTGCGGTGTATTGTTTCGTATAAAGTTCAATTCTAGCTTTTAACATCAAAGCCGCTATACGAGATGCACGCACATTTCCGTACTGCGATTGTGAGATCGGAAGTTGAGGTGCAACAGCTCCAAGTTCATCAATAATAAATTTCTGAATTTCTGTAACAGGTGTTCTTGGAACATTCGCATTGTCAAGCGTAACGGCTGCTTTTATTAATGGAACATCCCCATAAAGCTCGATCAATTGAGAATAGGCGTAAGCACGGATAAATCTCAATTCTGAACCAAGTTCTGCCTTTTGTGATTCGGTAAGTCCTGAAATTCCATCCAGTTTATCAAGTACTGCGTGGCATCTTGCAATGGTTTGATAATGAACTTCCCACGGTTTTATGGTTAATGCATTGGTTGTAGTAATAGAACTCGTGATAGGGGATGTATAATTGGTTCCCGGTCTTGCATATCCGATATCCGTAATATTATCCATCACGTGCCAAATAGGAGTACTGGCTGCATCCAAAGTACTTAAGTTTCTGTAAGCTGCAAAAAGACCCATTTTTCCTTCGTCATAAGAGGCGGGGAAAGTTCCGGATGTTGGCCCGTTAAGTGGTTCTAAATCCATATCTGAGCTTGAGCACGAAGTGACCGTAGCCAATAAAAATATTTTTAAAAAGTTTTTCATTTTTTTAATCATTAAAATTTAACATCAATACCGAATGAGTATGTTTTTACTTGTGGATAATAGTTTCCACCTCCCAGAGCAACACCGTCAGAACTTCCTGCATTGTAGTTGATTTCCGGATCATATCCTTCGTAGAATTTTGTGAAAGTCAAGAGGTTTTGTCCGTTCATATAGACATAAACACTCTGCAGGAATGTGTTGTCTATAAAAGATTTAGGTAATTCATATCCGATCTGTAGATTCTTAAGACGCATATAAGCTGCACTTCTCATCCACATGGTAGAGTTTTGCGTATTGTTTGTAGAGGTAAGAGAAACACGTGGAAATTGAGCATTAGGATTTTCTGGTGTCCAATAATCGAGCTGCCAAGGTTTCACGGCACTTGAGTTTACGGCAGGAATTACATAATGTGAATCCAAATATCCGTCAACTTTTCCAACACCCTGTATTAATGCTGATAATCTGAAGCCTTTATAAGAAAAATCCATATTAAATCCATACGTATATCTAGGAACTGTACTTCCGATAATGGTTCTGTCGGCATCTGTAATTTTTCCGTCCCCGATTGGATTACCATTGGCATCAAAAGCTCCGGCAATATCTTTGTATCTGATATCTCCAGGCTTTAAAGTTCCAAATTGTGTCGGTCCGGCAGCGATTTCCGCTTGATTTTGATATAATCCATCAGCGATAAATCCATAAATAGAATTCACTGAAGAGCCCACCTGCTGACGAAGAATTGTTCCCGAAGACTGACCTTTCATATCAAGAATTTCATTTTTGACGTCAGAAAGATTAAAACCGATATTCATTTTAAAATCTCCCCATTTTTCATTGTACTGAGCGCCTATTTCCCAACCTTTGTTGCTTACCGTTGCAGCGTTTTGAATGGGTGCCTGTAAACCTGTAAGCTGAGAGGTATTTAATCTTAAAAGAATTCCATCAGTTTTTTTATTGTAAACATCAAAAGTAAGGTCTAATTTTTTCCATAAGGATAAATCAACCCCAACACCAGACATAGTGGTTTCTTCCCATTTCAAATCAGGATTAGACATGATTAATTGCTGGATTGTTTGATATACCACTCCGTTCATAGAAGTACTTCCCAATGTTAATGGTTCTGAAAACGGATAATAAGAAGAACTGATATTCTGATTACCTAATTTTCCCCAAGAACCTCTCAGTTTTAACTGGCTGATTGTTCCTTTTAAACCTTCGAAAAAGTTTTCTCTTGAAACCACCCAACCGGCAGAAAATGATGGAAAAACTGCCCAACGGTTTTTACCGATAAATCTTGAAGTTCCATCGTATCTTACATTAGCTTCAAATAAATATTTTTGAGCGTAATTATAATTGAATCTCCCGAAAGCAGAAACTAACAGCCATTCGTATTCTGCTCCTCCATTATCTTTCGTCTCATTATCTGCACCAGCATCCAATACTTCATAATTATCATATAAAAAATCTCTTCTGTATCCGGATAATATTTTTTCATTATAAGTTTCTCTTGAAGCTCCTGCAAGAAGCTCAAAACTGTGCTTCCCAAATTCTTTTTTTGCGTCTGCCTGAAACTGATAAGTTCCGTAAAACTGACGTCTCGCAGATTCTGTAAGTTCTGTGAAAGTGTTGGCAGAACCTGCTTCGGTTCCATCTTCGTAATAGGTGGGTACACTTTTTCTGAAAAGATGGATATTGGTCGTGAGATAGCGTGGGGCAAAAAGACCTTTTAATGTCAGCCAATCTGTAGGTTTGTAAGAAATATTAACGTTTCCTATAAACTCTAAGTTATTTTGTTTACGATTTCCACCATTTTCAATAAAACCAACGGGATTAATTTTCACCCATCCGTCAGAATAGTTATTACCATAATAAATTGGAATATTGGTGGGCATTCTGCCAAGATAATTCCAGACGGTACCTTCATCAGCAATCTGTTTTCTGTCTTTGTTTACGAATGACATATCCAGTCTGATATTCCATTGGTCATTCGGTGTAATATCCATATTATTACGGAAAGTAAACCTCGTAAAGTCCGTGTTTTTAATAATACCTTCCTGTTTTGAATACCCAAATGACGGCGATACACTTATGATTCCTGATTTTGCTGATAACGAAAAATAATGATCCTGCAAGAATCCGCTTCCCTGAAGGATCGCTTTTTGCCAGTCATAATTGCTTGGGTCTTTCTTGTATGCTTCCGAAAAAGCATTGATGGCTTCATCACTGTAGATCTTTGTCCCATTGTCATTCATGCTGGCATCATTAAATACCTTCATGTAGGTAAGACCGTCGGTAACTTTTGGTATTGCTGTAGCTCTTTGCCATCCTGTGTACACTCGGTATTGAGCGGTAAGTTTATTTCCTTTGGCACGTTTTGTCGTTACAAGAATAACTCCACCAGCTGCTCTGGAACCATAAATTGCAGCAGAAGCAGCATCTTTTAGAATAGAGATAGACTCAATCATATTGACATCGACATCATTGATATTTCCTGCAACACCGTCAATGATAATAAGAGGATTGCTATCTGAACCTCCAAAACTGTTGATCCCTCTGATTCTGATGTTTCCGGCATCACCTCCAGGCGCACCTGTTTGTGTCGTCACCGTAACACCGGCTGCAAGACCTTGTAAAGCATTTCCGGCTGAAAGTACCGGTTGTCCTTCTGCTGTTGAACCTTTCACAACAGATACAGATCCTGTGATAATGGATTTCTTTTGTGTTCCATACCCAACAACTACAACTTCTTCTATTTTTTTCTCCTGTTGGTTTATAGTATCATTTTGAGGTTTTATTTCATTTTTATCCAAAGAATTAGTAGAAATTAATTTTCTAAGGGTTACTGTGTTGTTCTGAATTTGATAATCTAAGGGGACACTCTTTTTAAGATAATCTAAGCTTTGCTTTAATGATGAATAGTTGATTTTGCTTTCATCTACCCAGATATTTTTAAAATCTGAGGCAGAATAAAAGAATTTTGTATTGGTAGATTTCTCTAATTTTTTAAGTATTTTGACTAATGACACCTGCCTTTGATTGTTTGTAACAGGCGTGCTGGCTTGGGTTTGAGCATAATTTAGCACAGGAAGTCCCATAGCCGCGAGTAAAGCAATAGAAATTGCAGTTTTTTTCATAAATTTGATAAATTAATTTATTATTCTTTAGCGAGATTTGAATTAAATACAAGCACTGATAACGCCACATTATTGGTGCTGTTTTATTTAATAGAGAGTTATTTCATTTTCATTTTTAAAAACAGTTTTTAGGTTAAAGGGGTAATTTATAATGGAAAGAATTTCTTTTAGATTTCCTGAGAATGAGCCTGATACTTCATTTTTAGCAATGTTTTTCGGATAGGTAATTTTGGCTCCGTATGTATTTTCTATTTCAGTTATTGCATCCTCGAAGGTGGTGTCTTCAAAGGTGAAATTCTTTACCATACTCATTGCATAATAATGAAAATCACTTTTTGTCGGAGACGTGCTCCAGTTTTCATTTGGAAGGAGATAGGTTAGCTTGCCGTTGTGATCTATTTTTACTTTTCCTTCAAACAGTTTTACCTTTTTTTCTTCTGATTTCTGATCAACTGAGAATTTTGTTCCCAAAACTTCAACACTGAAACCACCTGCATTTACGATGAAAGGTCTGGATTTATCCTTTGCAATCGAGAAAAAACCTTTCCCTTGAAATTTTACATTTCTGTATTTCTTTCCAAAATCTTTATTGATGGATAATTTGCTGTAAGGTTCCAAAGTGATAACGCTATTATCGGATAATCTGAACGTTTTAGAAAATTCATTGGATTGCAATACTAATGCTGTTACCAAATCTTTTTTTGTTTCTTTTGAATAAAAATCTTTATAAAAAAACAGGATTCCAAATAGAGGCACTAAAATAGCCGCCGTCATCCAATAATATTTTCGCTTATTATTTTGCTGAATTCTCCCGTCTATTCCCCTCCAGATTCTGGAGTCGGTTGAAGAATCTATTTCCTGTTTTTCTTCGGAGACGGTTTTCCAAATTTTTTCCAAATATTTTTGAGAATCTTTCATACAATTATAATTACGCGGTAAAATAAAAATATCCACCCCGAAGAGATGGATTTAATGATTTGTTTATATTGATTAATATTGGGTTAAAATAGATTTAAGTTCGCCTTGATGTATCGGACAACTTTAGTGACTTGTTTTTCTACCGCTGTTTTTGAGATATTATTTTCTTTCGCAATCTGAGAATAGCTTATTTTCTCTAATTTGTTTTTATAGAAAAAAGTAGTGCTTCTTTCAGGAAGTTCTTCCAGAAGGTTTTGTATTTTTCGTAATTGTTCTTCTTTAAATTCAGCATCATTTTTTTCTGAATCGGCTTCATCTTTTATCAAACTTTCATCCGAAAAAGAGAAGATCATTTTATTTTTCCTGTAAAAATTAGCAACTTCCTGTTGAGCTGTTTTGAAGATAATAGCTTCTAAAGTCTGGGGATTTTTAAGAGAGGAAGAATGTTTCCAGAGATGTACAAAGATCTCCTGTACAACGTCTTCCACATCTTCCATATTGGAAATAAACTTTTTGACAAAAAAGTATACTTGATGTTTGTAATCTAAATATATTTTTTTAAAATATTCCATTATAAGGCACGACACGGTTTCAATGCTTGGCAAAAGTAATGAATTCGTGTTGTGCCAATATAAAGTATATATTAAATTTAACATCGGTTATCTCCAAAGTCGGGAGATTTCAGAGAGTAGGGGATGTTGAAATGTTTTCGAATTAAGTTAAATTAATGATTATTAGTGTTTTATAACTCATTAGCCTTAAGCGATTTATTTTTTAGGCTTCAAAGAGAAATTATCCACATAAACTGCCTGATGCACTCCATTCAGCAAAACTTTCATACCTAAATTTGAATCTTTTTTTAAAGAAATGTCAAATGTTTTTTTACCTCCCTCTATTTTAGAAGATTTAGCTATTGAAACATATGATTTTGCATCGGATGTATTATTTATAGAGAACAGTTCAAGTTTCGTTTCTCCGCCGTTGTCTGAAATATCAAAGGTTAATGTATATTTTCCGGCTTTAATTTTTGGAGTCACCAGATACATATTTTCTCCGGGGCTGCTCATCGAATAAAATATAATTTTTTTATCGCTTGCATAAAGCATTGCCTTTCCTTGTTGAGCAGTCCAGCATTTGTTGATCTCTTTCCAGGTATCAAAATTTTCGGTAAGTGTGGATACAGTTTTACACTGTGCATTTGCTGTTAGAAACCCTCCAAAAGCTATTATTCCCGCAAATACGATTTTTTTCATATGTCAATTATATATTGTGGGGTAAAAATAGTTAAAAAAGGTTGTATTGAAAAGGCTTTGCTTAATAGTATAATTAGCGTTTAGTATCAAATATGATTATTCCAAGAACCATATTTCAAATAAACTTCCTTTTTCCAAGGGTCTGTAATTTAAATACCCTTTATGGGCTTCAATAATGCTTTTACTAAGCGTCAAACCGATTCCCGAACCACTGATTCTGGTCGTGAAAAACGGAAGAAAGATTTTGTCTTTAATTTCATTTGAAACTCCGATTCCATTGTCTTCAACGCTTAAAACTGTTCTATTATTAAGTATTTTGATTTCTGTTTTAATGATTTTCTCAGCATTGTCTTCAACAGCGTAGATTGCATTTAAATAAAGGTTTATTAAGCATCTTTCGATCATTTTTTGATCTGCCGAAATGGTCTGATTTTCCAATGAATTGATGATTGTAATATTATTTTTTTCAAATTCGGGTTTTAAGAAATTAAGTGCAGATTTTACGATTTGAGTTAAAGAAATGGTTTTGAAAACAGGTTTTGGTAATTCCGCAACTTGTCGATAATCGTCCACGAAATTCAATAATTGTTTTGATTTTGAACTAATTATCGTTAAGCTTTCCTTCATTTCCTGTTGATCTTCTTTTTCAACAACATCTTGATTGGCAATGTATTCCAGATTCTGAATTAAGCTGTTGACCGGCGTCAGCGTATTCAGAAGTTCATGAGAAATTACTTTCATCAGATTATTCCATGCATGCTTTTCCTTTTGCTCGATAATCTTTTGAACAGATTCCAGACTGATGATACAGAAACGGTTTTTCACATTCTGTACTTTTTTTGTTCGCAGAGAAAACGATTGTTTTACATTTTCATTGATCGAAATATCAAAGAATTCCTGAGAATTTTCGTAATTCGCCTGTTCTATGATCTTATAAAAATTGGGAGTCTTGGATTCATATAATTCCCATGAATTGTATTTCGGAATTTGCAGAATTTCTAAAAAAACAGGATTTACATAAAATACTTCCCACTCGTTATTTTTCTCGGAAAGAATCATCAGTCCAATTTCCAATTGATTCAAAATTTCTTCATACAGAAGCTTATAGGAAGAGTACGAAAGATGTTCTTCTTTACTTTGGTAATAGAGTTTTACTGCATTGTCCAACAAAATATTTTCCTCTGTTTTGGGAAAAAGAGAGAAATCTTTTTTCTGAATGGTCAACAATATTTTTTCAGTTTTCTGAATAAATGATAACGCTGAAAGTTGGGCTAAAATAATACACGCAATAGCAATAATCGTAAATAAACCGAAATTAATCCACTTATTCTGTGAATAAAAATCAAACGCGAAAATCCCGCTAACGACTGCCAGCACGATAAAAACTAACCAAATAAGCTGTTGTTTTTTCATTTACAATTCAAATTTTTCCATTCTTCTGTAAAGTGCGGCTCTGGATAATCCGAGATCTTCGGCGGCGAGAGAAATATTTCCTCTGTGTTTTTTTAAAGCTTTTTTGATGAGAATTTCTTCCATTTCCTCAATATTTAGGTTGGTGATTGGATTGTCAGCTTCTTCATCCTGTGGCATTAGTAATTTAAGGTTTTTATCGTTAGAAAGAATTAAGCTTCTTTCAATGCAGTGATCCAGTTCACGGATATTTCCCGGCCAGGAATAATTTACTAGTTCCTCAATTAAGTTTTCGTTAAGAGTAAGCTCTGTTTTATGATATTTCTGCTTGTATTTTTCCAAGAAATAATTTCCCAACGTTGGAATATCTTCCACTCGGTCTCTCAGATTTGGAATCTGCAATTCTACGGTGTTTATTCTGTAATAAAGATCTTTTCGGAAACGGTTTTCAGATACCGCTTTTTTCAGATTTTCGTTGGTCGCGAAAATAAATCTTATGTCTAATAATCGTTCTTTACTTTCACCCAATCTGGATAATTTTCTATTTTGAATAAGACTTAGCAATTTGGTTTGAAGGTGAGACGGAAGATTTCCTATTTCATCCAAGAAAACAGTTCCGTTTTGGGCATTTTCAATTTTTCCGGAATAATCTTGATTGGCATCTGTAAAAGCACCTTTTTTGTAACCGAATAATTCCGCTTCGAAAAGATTCTCAGAAAGACTTCCTAAGTCAATGTGTACAAAAGGCTGGTTTTTTCTTTCCGATAATTCGTGAATATGTTCGGCTAAAACATATTTTCCGGTTCCATTTTCACCTAAAAGTAGCACATTAGCATCAGTTGCAGCAACTTTTGTAATTTGATCCATCACGGCCTGCATGGAAGAAGATTTTGTATCTAACTGATATTGATTGGTTTTAATACTTACATTTTCCCACTGATTCAGTTTTTTATTCTTTCGTGAAATATCCACAGCCAGATTGACGGAAGCAAATAATTTTTCATTATTCCAGGGTTTTAAAATAAAATCTGATGCCCCGTTTTTAAGAGCTTCAACAGCCAATTCAACTTCACCATAAGCCGTCATCAGAATGATCGGAAGTTGAGGTTCTAAAGTTCTGATTTCCTGCATCCAATACAATCCGTCGCGTCCGTTTTCAAATCCTTTTCGGAAATTCATGTCCAAAAGAACGGCATCGATTTGTTGCTCGGCCAAAAATTTCAAAATATTCTTTGGTTGACTGAGACAGCTTACTTCCGTGAAAAATTTCTTAAGCCAGACTCTTGCCGAAAATAAAATATCTTCGTCATCATCAACAATTAAAATATGAGCTTCTTTTTTTCGCATTGTTTTTTATTTGTATTTGGTGTGTGGTTTTTAGTGTTTAGCTTTTAGGGATTCGAATGTAATTTTTACAATAATCAAAAACCAAACACTAAACACCAACAACTAAACACTAACAACCAATTAAAATGTCCGTTTTCGCACAAAAAGTGTCCGATAATGAACAGTCCTGAAATGAATAAAATTATTTTCGTTCACATTTTCAGACTCTTACAAGATTATAAATCTCTGGTATTTGATTTGTCTAATATATTGTAAGTAAATTAGTTATCTCAAATATGGATACGAAAATAGTAAAAAAGAAGTCTAAATTAAAATTAATATTAATCATCGTTGCTTCTGCGTTGGCAGTTTCGGTTTTTGGTTGGTATTTTCTGAATCAGAAAAAAACGTATAACGTGAAGTTAGAAGACATTCAGGTGGATGAAGTTACGGTGGGAAGATTTGAAGATATGTTGATGGTAACCGCGCAGACACAATCTTTAAATTCATCATTGGTCAACGTTTTGGAAGGTGGTGCTGTAAAAGAAATCTTTGCAGAAGACGGACAAATGGTAACCAAAGGTCAGCCAATCGCACGAGTTTACAACCCGAATACGGAATTCAATTATCTGAATCAAGAAACGGGAATTATGCAGCAGATCAGCCAGATGAGAAGTACGCTTTTGGAACTTAAAAATCAGGAATTCAATCAGGATAAAGAGTTGCTTCAATCTCAGAACGATTATAATACGGCATTGCAGTCTTTCAATCTTCAGAAAAGATTATATGACGCAGAAATCGGAAAGAAAACAGATTACGATATAAGTCTTCAAAACCTAAATTATCAGAAACAGAGAAAAGTAATTGTAGAAAAAGGTGCTTCGAGTGAAAAAGCGTCCAGAAATTCTCAATTCTCAGCGATTAATAATTCTATTAATCAAATGGAAAAAAGTTTAAATATTCTTCGTTCCAACAAAAACAATTTCCTTATTATGTCGCCTGTTTCAGGAAGATTGTCATCGTTCAATATTACGCTTGGGCAGAATCTTACAAGTGGCGAAAGTATTGGAAAAGTAGATTTGATGGGCGGTTACAAACTTATTGCAAAAGTGGATGAATATTACATCAATAAACTTCAAAACGGGGTTAAAGGAAGTCTGGAAAGCAATGCAAAGCAATTCGGAGTTATTATTACAAAAATTCTTCCGGAAGTAAAAGACGGACAGTTTTCTGTAGAACTGACTTTCATTGATGCAAAACCTGAAAACCTGAAAATAGGAATGACCTTCGGAGTAAAATTAAAATTATCTGCCGATACCCAAAGTATGATGATTCCGAAAGGAAATTTCTACAAAGACACCAATGGAAAATGGATCTTTGTCTTAAAAGGTAACAAAGCTGAAAAACGCAACATCAGTCTGGGAAGAGAAAATCCACTGTATTATGAAGTAGTTTCCGGATTGAAACAGGGCGAAAAAGTGATAAGTTCTGATTATTCTGAGATTAAAAAATATGAAATGCTTGATGTTCAGAAATAAAATGAATCCTCAAGCAAAATAAACAAACTTTAAAAAATTAATAAAATGATAAATATTCAAAACATTTCAAAAGTCTATAAAACCGAAGACGTTCAAACCAACGCATTAAACAATGTAAGTCTAAGCATAAAAGAAGGCGAATTTGTAGCAATAATGGGGCCTTCAGGCTGTGGAAAATCAACCTTTCTTAATATTTTGGGGTTGTTGGACAGCGCTTCATCAGGTTCTTATAAGTTTGGAGAAACTGAGACTATTAATTTAAATGAAAGAAAAAAATCTGACATCAGAAAGAAAAATATAGGGTTTATTTTTCAGAATTTTAATTTGATTGATGAATTGACAGTTTATGAAAATATCGAACTTCCATTGATCTACAATGGAGTTTCGCCTTCCGAAAGAAAAAGACAGGTGGAAGAGATCATGGATAAAATTAATATCGCTCACAGAGCAAAGCATTATCCACAACAGCTTTCCGGCGGTCAGCAACAAAGAGCTGCCGTTGCAAGAGCGTTGGTAACGAAACCAAAACTGATTCTTGCCGATGAACCTACAGGAAATCTGGACAGCTCCAACGGAAACGAAGTTATGAATCTCTTGGCAGAGCTACATAGAGAAGGATCTACCATTGCCATGGTAACGCACTCTTCTTACGATGCCGGTTACGCCTCGAAAATTGTGAATATGAAAGATGGAGAGATCTTCTCAGAAGAACATTCTTCCCAGAGAAAAGATGTTTTCGAAAAAGCAGATGCTAAGAATTTTGGATCATAAAATTCTACAAAAAATACATTCATTCATCCTTATTTTTCAAAAATTACAGAGAGCAGTTTAGCGCTGTCTCTCTGTAATTTATCACCACTTATTACATCAATTATGATAAACAATTGGCTAAGAATTGCCTTCATCAATTATAAAAAGAATTGGCTCTCAACCATCATCAATTTGTTTGGATTGACGATTGGGTTAACCGGATTTATGCTCATCCTGATGCATTGGAATGACGAAGAATCCTTCGAAAAATGGAATCCTAAAAAAGACAGTATCTATTATTTCCAGACTTATAGTAAAAAAGATAATGTGTACGGAGCAGCCATTTCGATTCCTTATGCAGAGAATGCTTTGAAACGTATTTCGGAAGTACAGGATTACGTATTAATGACCAACACAGGTGCTTCTTATAAAATGACAACAAAGGTAAAAACTGCTTATCAGGAAAATGGTTTTCCGGTAACCGAAAGTTTCTTTAATATTTTTCCTTTCAAATTAATTTCCGGAAGCTACAAAAATGCACTTAAAAATGATACAGATATTGCAATTTCCACCGTTACTGCCAAAAATCTTTTTGGAAAAACGGATGTAGCTGGCGAAACGATCAAATTCGATAACAAAAATTATATCGTAACTGCCGTTTACGAACTGCCCAAAGGAAATAGCCAGATAAAACCTGATTTTGTTTACAAACCAGCTGAACAAATCCTGAATGACAAAGAACAATGGGGAAACTTTAATTATGCAGGTTTTTTCCTTCTGAAAAAAGGTGCAGACCCGAGAAATTTTGAGAAAAAATTTCTGGATATTATTATGATTCGTGCCAAAATAAATTCCAAAGAAGGTGGAATGACACCACAACAATACATTGATCTATACGGTCCTAACGACTCATTACTTACCCCTATTGATAAAATAAAACTGCACGCTGAGTCAACTTGGTTTGGAAAACCTGACTTCAAATCAATAATCATTCTGTTCACACTTTCAGTATTGATTGTGATTTTATCAGCTATTAATTTTATTAATCTAAAAACAGCTCAGGCTTCTCAAAGAGCAAAAGAAATTGGTGTGAGAAAAGCGATTGGAGGTACAAAATCGAGTCTTGTTCTGCAGTTTTTAATGGAAACTTTTCTTATTTGCATTGCTTCATATCTTCTTTCATTGGCATTAACAGAGCTTCTTCTACCAAGCTTCAACAAGTTTTTTGATAAGGAAATCGTAATGAATGACTGGCACATTTACTTCTATTCATTTGCAATGGTAGCTTTGGTTACTGTTATTTCCGGATTGATTCCAGCTTTATATTTATCAAATTTCGAAGCGATAGAAACTTTGAAAGGAAACTTTGCCAGAAGCAAGCACGGCGTTTGGCTGAGAAACGGGATTTTGACTTTACAATTGATTATTTCATCATTCTTTATCATTGGTGGACTGATTGTTAACCAACAGGTAAAACATATGATGAACAAAGATTTGGGTTTCAATGGAAAGCAGATTTTTCAGATTAACTTTAATGAATATAACAATGGGAAACCGTGGTTGAAATATGAAAGACTGAAAACCGAAATGGCAAAAATTAAAGGTGTAGAAAGTATTTCGTTTTCGGAAGCGCCACCAGGAACTACCAATCAGAGCAGCTCCAATATGGATTATATGAATACCAGTATTCAGGCTCGCCACGGTTCTATGGATTATGATTACCTTCAGTTTATAGGTGTGAAACTTTTAAAAGGACGCTGGCTGAATCCAAAATTATCCTCAGATACTGTTAACAGTGCATTGGTAAATGAAGCTTTTATAAGAAAATTCGGATGGACAGATGAGCAGGCAATGAAAAGAGATATCAGACCAGGATTTGACAATAAGCCTTATCACATTATTGGAATTGTAAAGGATTTCAATATCAGAAGTTTGAAAAGTGAAGTGGAGCCAATCATATTTTTCCATTACAAAGAGACTGAATGGAAAAGATTCAACGTCTTTAATATTCAGCTAAAATTAAATGAAGATGATATCGATGGTACGGTAAAGCGAATCAAAAATTACTGGAAAAAAAATGAAGAGCCTGGTTATCCTTTTAATTCTTATTTCATAGATAAACAGTTTGCCAAAACATTTGAAACCTATCAAAAACAACAGACTCTTTTCACTATCCTTAATGCGATGGTTTTGATGGTTGCATTGCTAGGTTTATTCGCTTTGTCATCATTAATGATCGAACAGAAATTGAAAGACGTTGCCATCAGAAAAACGCTTGGAGCATCAGACAGTATTTTGATTCTTGGGTTAACGAAACAGTTCCTTTGGATTACATTCACTGCCGTTGTTATCAGCATTCCGATCAGTTATTATTTAATTAATGAATGGCTGAAAGACTTTGCTTACAGGATAGATATGCCGGTTTGGCCATTTATTTTCAGCCTTATTGTTTTGCTGTTGCTTACGTTTTGTGTGGTAAGTATCAAAGCGTATCAGGCCACAAAAGTGAATCTTGTAAAATACCTCAAATACGAGTAAGCTATATATCACAAGCTTTTCTATCAATTATTAATTATCAACTGTCAGTCAATAAATTATGAAAAAATTATTCTTCATACTCATCATCAATCTTTTTTCGGCTCAGCAGGTTTGGACGCTCGACCAATGTCTGGAATATGCAGCTACAAATCATCCGTTGATAAAACAGGCTACGGTTAATATTCAGAAAAATGAGCGTCAGATTTCTGCTGCAAAAGGAATGTTGTTGCCATCGGTTGAAGCTGGAGTTAATCATAATTACAATTTCGGATTGGGGATCAATCAGAATAATAACCAAAGAGAAGCTATCAATACACAATACGATAATGTGTACGCACAAGCCAATTGGGAACTGATGAACTGGCGAAATTATCTCAATATTTCTTTATCAAAAATTAATAAAGAGAGTTCAACGTACAAAATGAAACAGGCTCAAAATGAAGTAAAACTGAATGTTATCCAAATGTTTTTCAAATATCAGAACAGCAAAAGCTGGCTGGATGTTTTGGAAACTCAGATCTCAGGAATCGAAGACCAGATTAAACGAACCGAGAAAGAAGTTGAAATAGGAAATCGACCAAAAAGCGATGTGTACGATATTAAAGCAAACCTTGGAACTTTGCAGGAACAGTGGGTTTCTGCAAAGAATGCCAGGGATCTTTCTAAAATAAATTTATTGAATGCGCTGGCCATCACAAACGATTCTTTAGATTTTAAAATGACTGAAGAAACTCTATCAGATTTTGACTTTAATGATCCTGAATTCATTAAAAACTTGCTGGAGAAAAATCCTGCTTACAAAACCGTAATTACAGAAATAAACGCTGCCGAAAAGAATATCAGTATTGCAAGATCTGCCTATTTGCCGACGCTTAATGGTTCTTACAACTGGTCGAGTTTTTACAGCAAGGTTTTGGGTGAATCTGCCGACCCTTTTTCGGATCAGTTTAAAAGAAATAAAAGTCAGCAGGTTTCTTTTGGACTTTCGGTTCCGATATTTAATAAACTGCAAGTGAAAAACAACGTTGAAATTGCAAAACTGAATGTTATTAATTATAATTATGAGAAAGAAATTGTGATTAATAATTTAACTCAAAGTATCAATTCTATCAAAGTACAATTCCAGAATTCTGAGGAAAAATATACTTTATTGAAATCAAATTTTGAAAATCAGAAATTATCTTTCCAAAAATCAGAAGAAAAGTACAAAGAAGGATTAATGGATGCGTATACGTTTTTTGTTGTGAGAAATAACTGGCTTCAGGCAAATTATAATCTGATCAACAGTAAAAATGAAGTGATGCAACAGACAGAATTATTAAAAGTACTTCAGTTTGATTATTGATCTGTCAAAATTTATCTTCTAATTTAGTAATAAATTAAAATTGGGATCTTAGGAAATAATTAATTTCATTTAAGTTTTAAATATTAAAAAGAATATTAATAAACTGCCTCAGAAAGTTAGATACTTTTTGGGGCAGTTTTTTTATATGAATAGCACTATTTATGGTCTTTTTTAAGTATAAATCCATAAATTACACAACTTTATACGATTTTAAAACGAAATAAATGCAAAATTTAAAGATAATAACTTCTATTCTTGGACTATGTTCAGTCTTGGTATTTTCTCAGGATTATAAAACTTCCTCAACTGTATTGAAAGGAAAAGAATTCCCGAAAGTTGATACAGAAAGAAAAACTCAGTTTAAAGTTTATTTTCCGGAAGCAAAATCTGTTGTATTAGATGGGGGAGATGGGATGAAAAATGTAAAATCTGTAATCGCTAAAGATAAAGACGGCTTTTGGAATGTCTCCACTTCGCCTATGGGTATTGGTTTTCATTATTATTGGTTCAATGTAGATGGTAAGCGTACCAATGATCCTAATACAGAACTTTACTTTGGTTATGGCCAGCCAACAAGCGGAATTGAAATTCCTTCCGGTGAAGATTTTTTCTTTGAGAAAAATGTAAAGCACGGAAAAATTATTAATGATAGTTTAAGTTCGAAAATTACCAGCGGAAAACGAAATTTCAAAGTGTATCTTCCACCCAATTACGGAACTGAAAATTTTCCTGTTTTATACCTTTATCACGGAACCGGTGAAGATATTACGGGTTGGGAAAAGCAAGGTTATATCAGAAATATTCTTGATAATCTTTTTGCCGAACAAAAGGCAAAAGAAATGATTGTCGTGATGGATTACGGCGTTGCCCTAAATCCTGAACAGGAAAAAATGCCTGACGATTATCCAAGAACTGTTGTTTCAACTAAAAATCTAGATAAGATCGTCGTTCAGGAATTGATTCCGTATATCGAAAAAAAATATAAAACCGACGGTAAAAAATCCATCGCAGGTCTTTCTCGCGGGAGTTATCAGGCGATGTTGATCGGAGCAAATCATCCGGAATTATTTTCAGCAATTGGTTCTTTCAGTCCGGTTATTTATGAAGGAACAGAGAGTCAGCCTTTTAAAGAGCTTCCTATCAGTAATTTATTAAAATCAAAACAAAAACCTTTCTTTTTTATCGGAATTGGAGAAAAAGAGGATGTGAAATTTTTTGAATATAATAAAACCATAATTAATTATTTAAATCAAAATAAATATCCTTATTCTCAATACAAATCTCCTCAAACATACCACGAATGGCTGACTTGGAGAAGATGTCTTTATCAGTTTGCACAGAAGGTTTTTAGGTAAAGGGGTTGGTTATTTATGATGACATACTTTATTCATATTAAATATTACGAAGTCGCATCGTTCTTAAATCACTATTTTTAAGGATAATTAAGATGAAAAATGGAAGAGATATTTGAAACTTTTACCCCTAACAATGTATTGATTAAAAAATACGTTGATTACTATTATTTGGATATAAAACCAAATAACATAATCAATGAGTTTCAATGTTTTCCTCATTTTAATAATACAATCTCGCTCTATAAATCTCATATCAGGGTAGAAGAAAGAGACGTAATTTTCAGCGAAAAAGCAAATGCATTACAGATTTTCACCCCTATCCGGCAGAAATTACTCAATGTAAAACAACAAGGGAAAGTGTATAGAATTGTAATTGTATTTCATCCTTTGGGAATTCAGCAATTTTATGAAAATCTAAACTTTGCAGATTATATTGCAAATTTTGATTTTTTTAATCAAGATGAACTTAATGAAATTTTTTCAACCATAAATCTGGATACCTTAACAGATTCACTTGATCTATTTTTAGAAAAAAGATTTAAATATTTTGACCATTCTATTTTAAATAAATCAATTCAATATATTTTTGATAATTTTGAAAATTTTACTGTTGGAAAACTTTCTGTAGTTCTGGGGATAAGCAGGCAACATCTGAACAGAAATTTTCAACATCATTTGGGTATTTCAGTTAAAAAATTCCATGAAATTGTACTATTCAGGAAGACTGTTAATAATAAATTGTTTGAGGATCCCAATAAAAGCTTTACCAAACTTGCTTATGAGTTTAATTATAATGACCAATCCCATCTTAATAAAGCCTATAAAAACCTTACAGAAAATTCACCTAAAAATTTCTTTGAAAAAGGAACTGTTTTAGGTAATCAAGACACATTTTGGAGTTTGCAATAATAATTTGGCATGTTCCATTTTTACAAGTTTTTACGCATTAGTATATATAGTTTTGTCTCATCAAATTTTAGGTTTTATGAGATATTCTATAACATTGAGTTTACTTTTAATTAGTTTTCTTGCAAGTGGGCAAGAAAGTTATTCGGTATTGACTCAAAAGGCATTAGAAACCATGTGGAGATCCAAGGATGAAATTGGTTATAAAAAAGCATTGAATATGTATGAGGAGGCTTTTAGAAAATTTCCTGATAGTATCGATGGAACCGGGCTTTACAAATCTTCTGTGATTGCTTCGGAATTAAAAGATTATGATAAAGCTTTCAAATACCTTACGCTGCTTGCCAAAATGAACACGGATGAAGATGGCTATCCTGGATGGAGTTATGTTCTTGGAGAATCTGCAGAAAGTGAATATAAAAATTTACTTGATGATCCAAAGTGGAATATTTTAAAGCAAAATGCAATCAAAGACAAGAAGACGTTTTATAAAGAGTTAAGTAAAACTGAAGAGGAGTTTTATAAAATAAAAGAATACTCTTTTAATGAAAGCGAAATGGGAAATAAGATATATGAGAAAATAAAGAATTATGATCCCTATTTACCAAAAAAACAACAGGATTATTCCATTACCTTTAAAATTAATGACTTTGCAACAACGTCCTATCATATTCATTTGCCTAAAAATTATAATCCAACAAATAAATATCCACTTCTTTTCTTTCTTCATGGCGCGGTTCGTAGTAATATATTGGTTGATTATCAAACTGCTCAGGAAAATTTAGGAGGATGGAACAGGTTTTACACTAAATACGCAGATTTAAATAATGTGATTTTAGTTTTTCCAAAGGGAAGTGAAAAATATAATTGGATGACATCCGATGACGGTTTTTTTATGATACCGGAAATGTTAAAACAGATTAAGAAAGTAATCAATGTGGACGATAATAAAGTTTTTATTTCGGGGCATTCTAATGGAGCAACAGGTTCATTTTCTTATTTAATGAAACAGCCTACACAATTCGCTGGCTTTTATGGATTTAATACTTACCCTAAAGTTTTCACAGGAGGAACTTTTGTTGAAAATATAGAAAATCGCTCATTTATTAACTTTTCTACTGATAAAGACTACTATTATCCACCCAATGCCAATGATGACTTGGTAAAATTAATGAACGGAATAACGGCAGATTATAAAGATTACCGCTATAATGGTTTTCCTCATTGGTTTCCTCAGTTTGATGAATCGGAACCTGCCTATCAAATCGTTTTCAAAGATTTAAAGAATAGAAAAAGAAATCCTTTCCCCAAAGAGATTTCTTGGGAATTTGATGATGATAAATACGGTAATATTGATTGGTTGTCTGATGTTAAGCTTGATACTCTGACATCAAAAGCTAACTGGCATAAAGAATTGAATTTTAAAATAACAAAATGGATGAGTTATGATAAAAATGATAGTTTAATTGTTGAGAAAGTTGATAGAAATGCTTTTGATTTCAAAAGAAAATCAGGGAAAATAAAGGCAAAATATGAAAATAATACTTTCCATATTGAAACGTCTCGTATACGATCTTTCTCTATTAATCTTTCACCCGAAATGATTGATGCAAATAAAAAAATTAAAGTATATGTAAATGACAAATTGTATTTCAATAAAAAGGTAAAATACGATCAAAAATTTATATTATATAATTTTGAAAAAAATAGAGACAAAGAGCAGGTTTGGATAAATTATATACATATCAAAGTATAAATCAGAATAAAGTATTATTTTAATGTTAGTTAATTTAATTTTCCATGATAATAATTTTTATTTGCTCAAAATTCTTCTGGAATAATTTTATTGAAACTAATAGCTGTTAATTTATTGGTTTTTAATATTTTATATTTAAATAAAAGCCGTTTTTAAGTAATACAAAAATTTTCATATTATTATCCTAAAGTATTTTTCCGTCCATTTATTTTTTTACTAATTAGCATTTCCGTAATTTTATACTCCGTAAAATAGAATTCATATAAATATCAATAAAAATGGATAAATATAATTACGGGATGATCGGTCTCGGAGTGATGGGGAGGAATCTTCTTTATAATATTGCCGACAATGGCTTTTCGATCGCAGGATTTGATCTTGATACCGAAAAAGTAAAAGAATTACAGGATGGTGCAACTTCGGAAATGAGGGTGAAAGGCACTGCTACTTTAGAAGATTTTGTATCTGCTTTAGAAACGCCTAGGAAAATCATTCTGATGGTTCCTGCCGGAAAACCTGTAGACGCAGTTCTGGATAGTATTACACCACTTTTAAGCAAAGGAGATATTGTTATTGATGCTGGTAATTCTTATTTCAAAGATACAAACAGACGTGTTGCCGATCTAGCTTCAAAAAACTTACATTTTATGGGAATGGGAGTTTCCGGAGGTGAAAAAGGTGCCAGAACAGGCCCGAGTATCATGCCTGGTGGAGATTTGGAAGCTTTCAATCTGCTTCAGCCAATGTTGGAAGCAATTTCTGCAAAAGTTGATAACGAAGCGTGTACAGCTTATATGGGAAAAGGTTCTGCCGGAAACTATGTAAAAATGGTACACAACGGAATTGAATATGCTATCATGCAGCTCATCAGCGAAGCTTACGATTTACTAAAAAGAGGAGCGAAACTAAATAACGATCAGCTTTACCAAGTTTTCAAAGAATGGAATAATGGCGAAATGAACTCATTCCTGATCGAGATTACCAGAGATATTTTCCAACAAAAAGATGAATTGACAGACGGTTATCTTGTAGATCAGATCCTAGATAAAGCCGGAGCAAAAGGAACCGGAAAATGGACTTCTGAGCAGGCAATGGAAATCGGGGTTTCTATCCCAACTATTGATATTGCAGTGACTTCAAGAATTTTATCGGCGTATAAAGAAGAGAGAGTTCAGGCTTCTCAATTATATGCTAAAAGTGAAATTGCAACTCCGGAAAATACAGAATTATTCATTAAAGAAGTGGGAGACGCTTTGTATTTAGCTACATTGATTAGCTATGCACAAGGTTTGGCTTTATTGGTGAAAGCGTCTGAGGAATATCAATTTGAAATTCCATTAAAAGATGTTGTGAAAATCTGGAGAGGTGGTTGTATCATTCGTTCAGTTTTACTTGAAAAGTTTTATTTAGCGTATACTAAAAATTCTAATTTATCTAATATTTTATTGGATCAGGATATTTCTGTTATCGTTAAAGATAAAATCGATTCATTAAGAAAAACGGCTGCTTTTGCTGCTTCAAACGGAGTTTCAAGCTTAGGAATTCAGACTGCTTTAGGATATTTTGATGCGTATACAACAGAATCGCTTCCTGTGAATTTAATTCAGGCTCAGCGTGATTATTTTGGAGCTCATACCTATCAGCGTACAGACAGAGAAGGTGTTTTTCACACTTTATGGCAAACTGCAACTCATTAAAAATTCGGAAAAATGACTGAAAATAAAGCCTTGCATCCAACTACAATTATCATTTTTGGTGCTACAGGAGATTTGGCAAAAAGAAAACTTTTTCCGGCGTTTTATAATTTATATATCGATGGGAGAATGCCCAAAGGTTTTAATATTGTGGCCCTTGGAAGAGCAGATAATACCAACGAATATTTTAAAAATTACATTAAAGAAAATCTTGAACATTTCTCAAGAAAAAAGATAACTTCAGAAGATTGGGCAGGTTTTCAGGCTCATATCACTTATTTTCAGCATCAATTGGATGAGGAAGATTCTTACAAAAATCTGTATCAGAAATTAAAAGATTTTGATAGAGTTTACGGAACAAGAGGGAACAGATTATTTTATTTATCAATTGGGCCTAATTTTGTTTCTACGATTTCTAATCACATCAAAAATACGTCACTAGCTTCTGATGCTAAAAAAGACAGAATCATTATCGAAAAACCTTTTGGTCATGATAAACAATCGGCAATAGAACTAAACAGCTTGTTGGCTGAGACTTTTGAAGAAGAGCAAATTTACCGTATCGACCATTATTTAGGAAAGGAAACGGTACAGAATATATTGGCATTTAGATTTGGAAATTCTATTTTTGAACCTTTATGGGATCGTAAACATATTGAATCTGTACAAATTACTGTTGCTGAGGAGGTTGGCGTTGAAACGAGAGGGAGTTTCTACGAACAGACAGGAGCATTGAGAGATATGATTCAAAATCACCTGTTACAGATCCTGTGTATGGTTGCGATGGAACCACCAGCTTCATTGGAGTCAGGTGAGATTAGAGACCGTAAAGTAGATGTTCTTAAATCGATTCGTAGAATTTCAGAAGATCAGGTTGATCATTACGCGGTAAGAGGCCAATATGGAAAAGGCGTTGTAAATGGAGTTAAGGCTAAAGCTTATCGTCAGGAAGAAGGAATTGCCGAAGATTCTAATACAGAAACTTTCGCAGCCGTAAAATTCTATCTGGACAACGAAAGATGGCAGGACGTTCCTTTCTACGTTCGTACCGGAAAGAAAATGAAGGAAAAGCATTCTTATATCACGGTTCAGTTTAAACCGCTTCCGCATTCAACTTTTTCGGAAAGTTCACAACATTTATCGGCTAACAGATTGATTATTAATATTCAACCATTAATGGATATCAGATTGCAGTTTATGGCAAAAAAACCGGGGCTTTCATTGGTTTTAAAGCCTGTTGAAATGATCTTTGATAATTTTGCCTGCCAGGAAGATACTCCGGAAGCTTACGAAACGCTGTTATTGGATGCACTTTTAGGCGATCTTACGTTGTTTATGCGTTCGGATCAGGTGGAAGAGGCTTGGGATGTTGTAAAAACGATTCAGGAAGCTTGGCAGGATGGTAAAGCATCTTTTCCAAACTATGAAGCAGGAAGCTGGGGGCCGGAAGAAAGTGTTGCTTTGGTTGAAAGACAAGGTCACAACTGGGTTTAAGATTATATTAATTTAAAAAGACGAAAATGAATATTACTGTATTTAATGATTTAGATAAATTATATAAAAAGGCAGCGGATACGTTTGTTGATCTTTCACAAAAATCTATTCAGAAAAATAACCGTTTTGTGGTTGCATTAAGCGGAGGTTCTTCTCCAAAAGCGATTTTTAATCTGTTGGCGACTCAAGAATATGCAGAAAAAATTGAATGGAATAAAGTGTACTTTTTCTGGGTTGATGAAAGATGGGTTTCTTTAAATGATGAGAAAAGTAATGCAAAAATGACATTTGAAGCACTTTTCGATAAGGTTCCTGTGAATAAAGAGCAGATTTTTCCAATGTATAAAGATGGAATTGATCCCGAAGATTATGCTAAAGAATACGAACAAAAGATTAAAAATATTCTTGGAAATGAAGGCGTTTTTGATTTTATCCTTTTAGGAATGGGGGATGACGGTCACACCGCATCTTTATTTCCGGGTGAAGCAGTTTTAGATGAAAAAGAAAAATGGGTGGCTGCTTATTATTTGAAGCCTCAGGAAATGTTCAGGATCACTTTGACTGAACCTTTGATCAATAAAGCTGAAAATATATTGGTTGTTGCCTTCGGGGAATCCAAAAAGCATGCTTTGAATGAAGTGCTGAACGGAGAATACAATCCTAAGTTATATCCGTTACAGCTTATCAATAAAAAAGAAGGTTTTCAGTTTTTCACGGATGAAAAAGCAATGAGCTAAAGCTTACAGAATATAGTTTTCATTTTGAGAAAGCTAGAATGGACGAATCGTTACAAATGATTCGTCCATTTTTTATATGTGGTTTTTCGTGATTTATATTTGATCGTTACTTTTAGTTTTACCTTACAAAAATTGAACAAATTTACTGCTACAAAAGAATGAAAACGTCAACATATGTTGATTGTTTTAAAAATTTTGGAATCTACATTTGCTTTAATTATTCAATACAAAAAATATCATGAAACGTTTATTATTCAGTTTTTGTACTCTCTGTACAGGATTTTCAGTCTTTTCACAAAGTACCAATACCAATAAAATAATGGAGAAAAATAATACAGTTACTATTAGCAACAAAAATCCAAAAGCTCTTTTTGATCCAACGCCGTTTGCTTTTTCGCACGCCACAACCAATGAAGTTGAAGGTAATTATGTATTCGTATCCGGACAAAGCGGCGGCGAAGATTTGAAGCATAATCTTTCTAAAGACTTTAGAACTCAAGTCAGTTATTCTTTAAAAAATTTGGAAACTGTGCTTGCAGATTATGGATTAGGGGTTAAAGACGTTCTTAAAATCACTATACTCATTGTTGATCACGATCAGGAAAAGCTCAAAATATGGACAGAAGAAATGCATAAAACCTGGAAAAATCATCAATTCCCGGCAAGTACTTTAATTCCGGTTCCCAGATTGGCTCTGGATGGTATGTTGATAGAAGTGGATGCTGTTGCTTTTATTAAAAAATAAAAATTGCGTCATTAATTTCTAATGACGCTGTTTTAATTCAAACTATTTTAAAATTTTAGTTGAAATCAATTTGAATTAAATTTTTCAACCGCTTCTTTTGAAATCGGTGTAAAGAAATTAACCAAATTACCATCAGGATCTCGGAATAATAAAGATTTATTTCCCCAAGGCATAACGGTAGGCTCTTGCACGATATTAGAAGAAAGGGAATCTCTTAATCGCTCAAATTCTTTGTCTACATCATCAACCAAAAACTCTATTATGGCAGAACGATTTTCCGCAGGTTGTGCTATATTTTCTCCACCAAAAAATTGCAATGTTTTTGTACTTCCAATCGCAATTGTAGCTGTAGAGGTTTTTAATTCAGCAAAATCGGGAGTATATTGTATAGCTGTAATTCCTGTTATTTGCTCATAAAATTTCACTAAACTTTCAATATTTGCTGTGATAATACGTATTGATACTAAATTCATTTTTGAAGATTTTAAATTATTCTACAAAAATAAATAAGGCTTGTGACAAGAGTCTGTCAGTAGGTTTTATTTTAATATCAAAACAGGTTGATTCACATTCTGATAAATCCCTTCCGAAATACTTGTACTTGTTAAGAAATACAGAAAACTATGTTTGCCGGGCAGCGCAATAATAAGATCTGTTTTATTTGATGATGCAAAGGTCAGAATTCCATCGACAATATTTTTATCGTAGGAATAATAGATTGTGCTTGGGATTTCAGTTAAATGTTGATGAATATATTCCTGAATTTCATTCTTTTTTTCTTCTATAATTGTTTGATTTTCTTTTGTATGAATATTTAAAAACATCAATTGAACATCCTGCTTGCGAATGATATATTTATGGTTAAACAGTCTTTCCAGTTTTGTAATACCGTTGATATCGCAGGGAATAAGAATATTTTTAATGTCGCTGTAATTGTAACCATTGGGAACAATTAGAGTTTTTACAGGGCTTGTTCTGGCAATGCTTATGATGTTTTCCGAAACAACACTGTCGCGGGAAGCTGCCTGATCGTCACTGCCTAAAACAATCAGTTCTATTGAAGGTTGTTCTCTTATAATATCATTAATACTTCTTGTCAGTGTCCAATTACTTACTGCTTTTGAGACTTTAAAATCAGGAAATTTTTCAAGAATAATATTGGATAATTTACTCAATAATAATTCCGTTTTTTCTAAAAGGCTGTTGATACTTTCTTCATTTACAAATGAATGACCTTCCGCAATATGCAGATAATCGAATTCGGATTCGTCAGAAGTTTTCAACAATATAATATGCTCATATTCATATTGTTTTGCCCATTGTGAAGCAACTTTCACGGCATTTTCTGTGGTTGAGGTAAAATCAATCGGTACCAGTATTGTTCTCATATTAGATTAATTTAAGAATTATTTATTCGAGATTTGTTGTCATTTTTTTGACTAAAAGAAGAGCGTTTTTTATTTCATTTTCACTGAAATCACCGGCGGCTTTTTCGTAAAGTTCCAATGCCCAAGGATAAACCGTTTCTACGATTTGTTTTCCTTTATCCGTAAGATAAATTTGCTTATTTCTTCTGTCGTTTTTATTTTCAATCCGTTGAACGAATTCGCGTTTCACAAGACTGTTAATGAGATAAGTTATGCTTGATTTATCCTTACTTACCTTAATGCCGATTTCCTGTTGATTGATGCCGTCATTACGGGAGAGAAGTCCCATTATTTCTATAAGTTCGAAAGAAAGATCAGGATCATATTCATTAATTTTTGCCTGAATTTTCTGTCGTAGACGGTTTTTCATTTCGCCCATTGCAAGACCTAATTCTAAGGCTAATTCTGATATAGTATTGTGGTTTGCAGACATGTTTTTAATAAATAATAAATATTAATTTAATCAAATTAAACAAGAAAAATTGTCTCTATCATTCTCTTACTCTAACAAATATACCTAAAATTAGTTTCAATTAAAACTAATTTTTCATAAAAAAGCTTCTCATATTTATCATTTAACATTCTTTTATTCAAATAAATCATATTTTTTATTGATGAGGTTTTTTCAATGGTTTTATTGGTCTTTTATTGAATTGATGTTCTTTGCATAGTTTTTAATGGTGATTCTTTGGTTTTTGAATTAAATTGTTGATTATCACAAATGTTAAGATGCCAGAGAATCGGTTATAATAAACGGTTTATGAAATATTTATTAAAGAAAATTAATCTAATTTCATTAAATATTTTGTTACTTTTGTAAATATAAAATTTATAATTAAAGAAAAATTTATTATAGTTTTGAATATTATATGAAAAATTTATTTTTTTTAAATGATTCAAGAATTTTTAATCTTAAGCTCTTTTTGCTTTTCCTCTCATGTAATCTTTTACTCTTTTCAATAGAAATATAGACCTTAAAAAATAATCGCCAGAAACTCCCCTTGAAAGTGATATTTTATTTTTTAAAACCTACTATGTTCGGTTTTCTTATCAAAAAAAGCTTGTTATTATTTTAAATTTTTTCTTGTTCATAAATTTTTTTCACCCTTTATAAAACATTTTAATAAACCATGAAAATCTTTCTACGAAGTTCGATATTTTCAGCTAATGCACTACGTTTTGTATTACCTGGAATTTTATCTTTTGCCTTTACGCAAAATTACCATGCACAGACAAGGGTTATTGTAAACCCCGGCCTTGAATTTGGTGTGGCCAATGCAACTGTTGTACAACATGATGCTAACTTTGGTTTTGGCGCTACTTTTGACGCCGGATCAACGGTTACTTCTCCGTGGTATACTTCACATCCAACTCAGGATGGAGCCTGTACGCCTGGTTTCTCAGGAGCTTGTCACCCTATTGAAGTCTGGGGAACAGGTTTCGGAAACGTAACAGCCTTCCAGGGATCAAACTTTGTTGAGCTGAATGCATATGTAAGTTCAATGATCTATCAAAATATGTATTTAGTAAGTGGAGACGTAATCAGTTTTAGCTTTAGGCACAGGGCTAGAGTAACTACAGCAGAACGTGCAGCAATGGTCATTGAAGATCAAAACCAAGTAAATATTGCTACAGTAAGACAGACAGCTTTGCCTTCTGCTACTAATGCTTGGTCGAATAATGCCGGAAACTATACTTTTACAGGTGTTTCAGGTGTCTATAGAGTTGGATTCAGGGCGATTGTAGATGGTGGTAATCCAGGAACAGGAAACTTACTGGATGATATTAGAATTACACTAAATCCACTTATTGATTTAAAATTTTCTAATGCTTTATCATCTTGTGAAGGTTCTAGCAATGGTAATTTATTCATGAGAATTAATGGCGCTGTAACTGCCGCAACTACGGTAGCTTTTCAGATGATCGATCCTGTAAACGGTACAGCTGTAGCATCAGATAATGATATTACGGTAACGGGTGTTGCCAATTCAAACGGTACACCGGTAGTAACGCACACAGCAGGAAGCAGTATTTATTTGATAACCATACCCAACGGAAACTATGATGGTGGAGCTACTCCTGGATACTCAAGTCCAACAAATGATGAAGATGGAATCACAATTAATATTGCATCTGTAAATGATACTGTTTACGAACCTGATGAAACCTTTAAGTTCGAGATCAAACAAGAGGGAACAAATGGGTCAACTAGTAATTTTGTATCAACTGCTTCTCCTATATCAGGTGATACATATTATCCCAGAACAAATGATTATTTTATACGTAGATGTGTTTGTTATAATGACGCAAATACCGCAACAACAGGAGCAGACAGTAAGGTAGGTTTTTCGCTTTTGCAAAAGGCTACGCCTAACAATGGAAATTGGCCATCAAGCAGAAAATCGGCTCACATGGTTTTAGAATCTAATAATAAAGGATTTGTAATTTCCAGACTAACGACAGCTCAGGTAACTGCTTTGGTTTCTCCACAGGAAGGAATGATGGTGTATGATACTGATGTAAAATGTTTAAAACTATATGATGGAACTGCATGGAGCTGTTTTAATACTCCAACTTGTCCGTAATTAATTTGAATTAAGAAAGTAAGATTAACGATCATTAAAAAATTTCTCCATAAAAATTAAATTAAAAATGAAAGCAATATTATCAACAATATTTATAGGAATAACTATATTTTCAAACGCTCAAATCATCATAGGAGATGCTGTTGGAACATCAACAATAAAAACTTCTGTGTTATTAGATTTTGCTCCGAACCAAAATAAAGGACTTATTTTACCTTATGTAAGAACATTACCAACTTCTCCAACAGAAGGAACATTGGTTCTTGATGCAACCGATGGCACGAAAGCTCGTGTAAAATATTATAACGGAGCGTGGGTAGATTTAAGCGGTCAGGACGCTGCCATCACAAGTACTATGGCAACTCAGGTTACCGTAGCACAATTGGCTGAAACGTCCAGTGAAAAAATAATCATTGGTGCGGCATCTACTACTGCGAATGGGGTTGTAGTTTTAGAGTCTACAACTAAAGCAATGATTTTACCAATTGTACAGGATGTGCAAAATATCCCAAGTCCTTCTCCGGGAATGATGGTTTACGTCAACAAAGCTGGGGCAAAACGTTTGGCTGTTTTTAATGGCACCAAATGGTCTTTTTGGAAACCGTAATTGAACAAGTATTTTACTGATAAAAAATTGGAGCCTTCTTTTTAAGAAGGCTTTTTTTTATATTTGTTGGAAGCTAAAAATTAATATTTTATTTTAGAAGATGAATCTGAAAAATGCTAATTTTCAATCAATTAAGATTATGAATTTTTTTTTATACGTAATGATTATATTAATAATTTTTTCTTGTGGAAAATCAGATTGTAATAGTTATAAGTCTGCATTTTACCCTGATGAATATTATTTAGTTGCTAAAGAAATAAATATTGATGAAACATGGATGAAAATTAAAGGATCAGTTCCTGTAACAAATGAAAAAGAGAAGATTATGGTGCATAATAATTGGATAATAAATTCTGATGATGTTGAGGTAGAAGATACAATTGTAAAGAAAAAAGGAGAATTAGCAATATATATTCATAAAAAAGATACTGTTATTATTTATGATTGGTATTGCAATGGGAAGCCTTATAAGTAAGTTATTTATTAGAAATACTAATTAAAAATTCTTAGAATTCTTAATTTAGGCTCAAATCATTTCAAAATCCTCTGTAAAAAAACAAAATTTAATTTCCTAAATTTACATCCCGCTTACTTAATGGTGGAATTAAAATATTCAAAGAAGTGAAAATTGATAATAAAAGAAAATACTTAAGTTTTCTAAAATTCAAAAGAGATTTTCAAAAATATGGACTTGAAAAAGTAAGAAGTTATGAACTGATTCTTCATTGGTTAAATAACAGGTTAAGCCGTAGTCAGTTTCTTGTTCTTTCGGGTGTTATTGTAGGTTGCAGTGCAGGTTTGGCGGGGGTTATACTGAAAACTCTTGTTCACCATATTCATAATTTTATTACGACTAAAGTTCATTTTGAATATCAGATATTATTCTACGTTGTTTTTCCTTTTTTAGGAATTGTTCTTACGACAAGCATTGTTCTTACGCTTTTTAAAGGTCAGGACAGAAAAGGAATTGGTGCCATTTTATACGAAATTGCTCAGAATTCGAGTATCGTTTCTTCTGTTAAAATGTATTCTCAAATCGTTCAAAGCGCAATTACAGTTGGGCTTGGAGGTTCTGCTGGATTGGAAAGTCCAATAGCAGTTACCGGGGCTGCGATCGGATCAAATTTTGCTCAAACCTATCGACTAAGCTATAAAGAACGTACGTTATTGCTAGCTGCGGGAGCAACAGCAGGTATCGCATCAGCTTTTAACGCGCCGATTGCAGGAATTATGTTTGCTTTTGAAATTTTACTGACAGGAGTTGTCTTCACAGATTTTATTCCTTTGGTTGTTGCAGCGGTTTGCGGAAGTCTTTTATCGAGAATTTTACTTCAGGAAGATATTCTTTTCAGATTTTATACGAGAGAACCTTTTAATTATAAAAATGTTCCTTATTACCTTATTTTAGGGATTGCAACGGGATTGTACGCACGATATTTTGTAATTGTCTCTCAAAAAGTTGAACATTTTATAAAAGGTTTAAATATGTCTCGCCTACGAAAAGCAATGTTTGGTGGGGCGGTTTTGTCATTGCTTTGTGTGCTTTTTCCACCGTTATTTGGGGAAGGTTATGATACGGTGAAGGCTTTTACGAATGGAAATACCCATTCAATTATTGAAAACAGTTTTTTTAGATATTTTGAAATTAAGGAATGGACGGTCATTATATTTTTGGTGTTGGTTTGTCTGTTAAAGGCTTTTGCCACGTCTTTTACCATTTTCAGTGGGGGTAATGGCGGTAATTTTGCGCCTTCACTTTTTGCAGGAGGTACGGTTGGATATTTATTTGCTTTGATTTGCCAGCATCTTGGATTTTCGGATGTCCCGGTAACTAATCTAGTTCTTGTAGGAATGGCAGGTGCGATGAGCGGCGTATTATATGCACCGCTTACGGCAATATTTCTAATCGCGGAATCGAGTTTTGGGTATGATCTTTTTATTCCTTTAATGATTGTTTCCATCATGTCATACCTCATTGCCAAATGGTTTTCTCCAATTTCTCCTGAATTAAAATCATTAGCAGATCAAGGAAAAATTTTCACGAATAAGCATGATAAGAATTTATTGTTTTCATTAAAAACAGAAGATTTTATCGACAGGTTTTCAGAAACGGTGAATGAAAATGCCTCAATAGCAGATTTATTTGAGCTTGTAAAAGATGGAACTAAAAATATTTTCGGAGTTGTTGATGATGCTAAAACATTACGCGGAATCCTTACAATAGATGATGTACGCCCGTTTTTGTTTTCGGATACAGATACTTCGGCAAGTATTATTAAAATTATGAAAGCTCCTCCAGCGATTATTCATCAGGAAGATAAGCCTTTAGAAATTCTTCAGATATTCGATGATACTGGTGTTTGGAATCTTCCGGTTGTAGATCAGAACAATAAATTTGTAGGATTTATTTCAAAATCATCTATATTAATGAGTTACAGGCAGCTTTTGAAAGACTATTCTGATTAATAAAATTAATTTTTTAACGGAAAATTATTAATAGTTTCTTTTTTATTATTACTTTTTTAAACAGGCTCTAAGAAAATAATGAAAAAAGCAGAGATTAATTCTCTGCTTTTTCTTTTTTCAATGTTTTACTCATAATAAGAATAATGCCGAAAAGTAAAGAGGCAATAATCAAGTATCGCCATCCCAGATCTTTTTGTTCGCTTACGTTTCCGCTTACTGAAATAATAAAGCTGGTAAGGGAAGTAATGATATAGACCAATCCACCCATTAATCCGCCTGCTGTTCCTGCATTCTTAGGGAAATACAACATACTTGTCGTGAAAAATGAGGTAAATAAGATTCCCGAACAAATATGGATGAAAAATGCAAAAGGAATCGTAATGTAAAGACTCTGTGCAAAGTAACTTACTGCAATTAAACTAGCAATTAAAACCAATTGTATAATAACAGGCTGTAAAATACGAGAATTAAAACCTAACGAAATTCTCTTTTTTCCAATAAATCCACCAATCATCCATGAAAATCCTAAAATCAAAGTACAATATCCAATGACAACCGGAGTGAAATGAAAAGTATTTTCAATAATAAAAGGCCCCGTAATATTAAACAACATGACAATCGAATAACTTAATCCCAAAATAAAGATACCCAACATGAATATGCGGTTCTTCAGCATCATTTGATAAAGTTTAATGTTTTCTGAAAAACTGACTTTCTTCTTTTCGGGTAAACTTTCACCACTAAAGAATAATTCAAAAATAAATATTGCTCCTGCGTAGAAAGCAAGGAAATAAAAATTCGCATGCCAGTTAAACAATTTTTCAAGATAACCGCCAAGAAACGGTGCCAAAATAGGTCCACAAGACCAGACAATTGTGAAATAACTTAAATAATGTTTCACTTTTTCAGCGTCATAAATATCTACAAAAATAGCGCGGGTCGCAACTACCAGAACAGAAACAGCTGCTCCTTGAAGGATTCGGAGAAGACAGATTAAGAAAATACTATCTGTCATTGTGATCAAAAGACTGCTGATGATCAAAAAGAATAGTGCCACTAATTTAGGTCGGTAACGTCCAATATTATCCAGAATATTTCCTACAAATAACTGACAGATCCCATAACTCAGTAAATAAGATGTTAGTGTAATTTGGATATCCTTTTCCGAAACCTGCATTCCTTTGGCCATCGATGGAAATGAAGGTAAATAAATATCCGTCACGAACCCCGAAAGCGGGATTGATATAAAGGCCATTATCGTAACTAATCTGATACGTTTTTCAGATGCTTCTTTCAACAACATGTTTATTCATTTTTTAACGATACAAAAATAGAGAAAGTATCATTAATATGAATTTTAAAAGACAAAGTAAAAATTACAAAATTCAAAGAATTAAACCATACTCTTAAATTTAAGTGGAGAAGTATTAGCGTGCTTTTTAAAAAAATTATTAAAATGAGAAGGCTCATCGAATCCTAATGTGTAGCCGATTTCCGAAATATCCCAATTGGTATATTTTAATAGATTTTTAGATTCCTCAAACATTCTTTCTTTGATGATTTGAGTGGTTGTAAGATTGGCGACTGATTTTACAGAAGAATTTAAATGATTCACATGCACGTTAAGATGCTCCGCAAAGTCAGAAGCTGTTTTTAATGATAGCGGATAAGCCGGAGAATCCAAAGGAAACTGTTTGTTGAGAAGCTCATCAAACAATCGGTATAATCTAATGTTAGCGGGAAGCTCATTGGGGTCAATATCTTCCACACGGTTTTCTAAGGCAAGGTGTAAAACGGATGCCAAGTGGTTTTTAATACTGTTGCATCGAAACGTGTAGGAAGAGTTGTTCAACTTATACATTTGCTCAAAATAGACGGTAACCAGCTGGGTTTGTTCTTCGGTTAAAAAAACAAGCGGCATGCTCCATTCTTTAAAGAGAGAGGTTTTTTTGAATAATTTAAATTCTGAATTTCCATTAAAAAACTCCTGATTAAAGAGACAAAAATAGCCTTCTTGAAGGTCTCCATCACATTCCCACGAATAAGGAATATTGGGAGACGGGAAAAATAGAGCAGGGCGATCAATGTATAATTGTTGCTGTCCATATTGAAAAGTTCCTTTACCGATAATAAAGCTGATCTTATAGTAATCCCGACGATTATAAGGACTTTTGAAACTGCAATACTTTCGCATAGAAATATTGAAATGAGATTTTCCTGTTTCAAAATCATCAGTATCAAACATTTTATTTTTGTTTTCTCTGATCCGTTTGTAGTAATCTGCTATAGTTTCTAATTGATCGCTCATGATACAAAATTATAAAAATCAAATATACTAAATGTGTTTTTATTTTTAAATTATTTTCAATGAAATCAATTTTTAATTTGATAATATATAAAAGTTAGCTGGGTTTTTTAACCACAAAAGGCACAAAAGTTTTTATTTAATCACTTTAGAGCACTTAAGTTTTAAAAGTTGAAAATCGTAAAGCTCACATGAGAAAAAAATCAAAGATTTTCAAAAAACTTAAGTGTACTTTTTAACGATATAACTTTTAACTTAAAATAACTTAAGTGTTTAAACTTTTGTCTCTTTTGTGGTTAAATTATTCCAAGATTTCCAGAAGATCACTTTTACTTAAACCTTGTAACTTTGATTCACTGGTTTTTATTAAGCCTTGGGCAAGTTTGCTTTTTTTCTTTTGAAGATTTAAGATTTTCTCTTCAATGGTATTAGAGCAGATCAGTCGAACGGCAATCACATTTTTGGTTTGTCCGATTCTGTAACTTCTGTCGATCGCCTGATTTTCCGAAGCGGGATTCCACCAAGGATCTACGAGATAAACATAATCTGCTTTGGTAAGATTAAGCCCTACACCGCCGGCTTTTAAACTGATTAAAAACACACGGATATTTTCATCGGTCTGAAAATTATTGACCTTAGTTCCACGATCTTTAGTTTGACCTGTCAGATATTCAAAGGGGATATTTTTCTTTTCTAATTCAGTTTTAATCAAATCAAGCATTCCTACAAATTGTGAAAAGACAAGGATTTTATGCTCCTTCGATTTATTTTCAATCTGTTCGGTCAGGATCTCTATTTTCACGGCATTATCCCCTGAATGACCTTCTTTCAACAAAGCAGGAGAATTACAAATTTGTCGAAGTTTTGTTAATCCTGTCAAAACATGCATGCTATTTTTAAGCGTTTCATCGTCTGTGGATGCAGAAATGAATTCACGAAGTTCACGTTCATAAGTGTCGTAGACTTTGCGTTGTTCTGAATTCATTTCACAGTAAATGACCATTTCTGTTTTCTCAGGAAGTTCTTTGGCGACTTGCTTTTTGGTTCTCCTGAGGATAAAAGGGTTTATCTTCTGCTGAAGTTCTGTTCCTCGTTTGGTATATTCAAATTTATCGATCGGAATGGCGTATGTATCTTTAAAATACTGTTTACTTCCCAATAATCCCGGGCAAGCAAAGGAAAGTTGTCCGTACAGATCAAAAGTATTGTTTTCAATAGGAGTTCCGGTCAATACGATCTTATTTCGCGACTGTAAAAGACGGGAAGCTTTATATTTTTCAGAATTTGGATTTTTAATAGCCTGCGATTCATCAAGGAAAATATAATTAAAATGAAAGGTTTTAAGAAAACGAATGTCCGAAAGCAGCATTCCGTAGCTTATCAAAACAACTTCATATTGATGCATCAACTCGGTTGTTTTCTTCCGGTCTGCTCCGTAATGAAGCAATACTTTGATGGAAGGCGCAAATTTTTCAATTTCTTCCTGCCAATTGAACAGCAAAGAAGTGGGGACAACAATCAGATTGGTCGTCGGTCCATATTTTTCCCTTTGATGCAAGATGAAAGCGATGATTTGTATGGTTTTACCTAATCCCATATCGTCAGCAAGGCAACCTCCAAAATTAAAGGTGTCAAGAAAACCTAGCCAATTTAATCCGTCTCGTTGATAATCTCTCAACTCTGCTTTTAATTCAACAGGAACTGAAATTTCAGGAATATTTTTGGTTGTTGAAAAGCGTTTTGAATACGTCGTAATTTCTGCATGTACCTCATCACTAAGAATTTCTTTTTCAAAGAGATTTGATATTTCTGTAAAATTAATTTTAGGGATCTTCAATAATTCTTCATCAATATCTCCCACCTGAAAATATCGGGTGATTTTATTGATCCATTCATCAGGTAAAATGCCCTGAGTGCCGTCATCCAGCTGAATGAACTTCGATTTGTTACGAATCGCTCTGTGAACCTGTTTTAATGAAGCTTCTTTTTTACCAAATTTCACCGCCAATTTAGCATTAAACCAATCGACACCGCTGGTGATTTGGATGTCTACTTTAGCTTTATTTGAGTTTAATTTATTATTCTTTAATTCATTGAATCCAAGAATGGTTATCCTTTCATTTCTCCATGCTTCAAAGGCTTCCAGAAACCAATTTTCATCCAAAAACTTATCTTTATGAAGGTAGAAATATTCAGTTCCGTCCATTTGTTCCTCAAATTCAGGATGTTGTTTCATAATGATGGAAGTCAAACGATCTTCTGCATCATGATTTCGTTCTATTGTGAACTGGTTTCCATTTTGGTCGGTATCAAATAATTGTTTTCGGGAATAAACAATCACCTCAACTGAACCATATTTCATAACAGGCGTAATGGACACAAAATTGCCTTTCTGCTGAAGATAGATGATTCGTTCTGTTTTAAAATCTTTTTCCGCTAATTCTACCGGAGTTGCTTGACGAATATAGCTGTAATTGATATGAATATACTGTTCTAGCGAAGATAAAACGGTTTGTAAAAATTCCTCATATTTTGATGCATGAATGATTAATATTTCGTTATTTGATTTGAAAAACTTAATCACACGAAGCATATCAGGATTATCAACCAAACTCAGCGTATTTTGAAAATAAACAAAATAATCATTTCGAATCACTACATTTTTAAAGGGAAGTGAAATATCATTGAATAATAATTCTCCCGTAATTTCGTAAAAAGGATCTTTTTTGAAAACAGTAAGTTGTATTTCTAATTTTAAAATATTTAAATGAATTGGAACTAAAGATTTTGAGGAAATAGTTTCAGCTACGTTGTGATCGTGATAATAAACATCCAACTCCAAAGGATTCTGAACGATCAGTTTCAAAGCCTGTAATTCTGCCGCGCTTTTCTCTTCGCTGTACTTATTTTGAAAGGTAAGAATGGCTGTATAAAATTTGATTTCTGCGGGCTGTTCTGCTTTCCAGATCAGTTGCATAGGATCAATGGTTGTAATGGGATTTTTAACTTTTCCTGATTGGGTAATATCAGCTTCCATCAATGAAAAATTCAGTTGATTGTAAAAACGATGTTTCCCAATGACCAATAGTTGTCTTTTATCAGTATTTTGAACTGCTAATTCATCCAATATTGAGATTCGTTGAGGAAGAAGATCTTGTTTAAAGACCTGTTCGTCTATTTGAATTAGCTCTTTTATTTTAGGCTGAATATCCAATTTTCCATCGGTATATTCAATATTAAAAAAGGCATCCAGATTTGTTTCATTTTCTAATCCAAAACCTTTGGCGACTAACATTAATGATCTTTGTCTTAAATTATGGTCAAAAAAGATTCGAAAATTTTTCTGCTCCAGAATAGAATGAATAATTTCGGACTGATGCTCGCAAAGTTTATTGGTTTCATTATCACATGAACAAGCTGTGATCAATGAAGTTCCAACCTGACTTACGGAAACGTTTGGGAAGTCAATGACAGAAGTTGATTTTGTAAATACTCCCGTGTTGCATTCCAAAGCAATAGGGTAGATGTCTCGGAAATCTTTAATTTCTATAAAATTTGCCGTTTGGGTATGCTTCAAAAGTTCATATATAGAAAGTGTACTGATATTGGTATTCGGTAAAATATATTCCTTTGGCAGCTCCATGGGTACTTACAGACAAATAATTTAGTTATTTAGCGAATTTACATAAAACCGATAAAAGGTCTTCTCGAAAATCTGATTTTTATTTTAATTAAATCTGAATCTTACCTTACATTAGCTTTTGATAGAGGAAAAAAGGCGCAAATTGGCTTAAACTTTTTTATTTTCATTCCAAATTTTAATAATTCTCGATTTTTATTAAGTTTTTTTGACCTTAACTATTGCGAAATCCACCATAAAACCTATATTTGCACCCTAAATTTTAAAATAATGAAAGAACTAATTGAAAAAATCAACGCGGAATTTGAAGCATTCACTGCTGAAGCAAACC
This sequence comes from Chryseobacterium glaciei, assembly GCF_001648155.1. Taxonomy (NCBI): domain Bacteria; kingdom Pseudomonadati; phylum Bacteroidota; class Flavobacteriia; order Flavobacteriales; family Weeksellaceae; genus Chryseobacterium; species Chryseobacterium glaciei. The sequence goes on from NZ_CP015199.1 coordinate 3,983,488, forward strand.
AACAAGCAGAAAAAGGAAACAAGGCTGCTGGAACTAGAGCTCGTAAATCAGCTTTAGAACTTAGCAAATTGTTCAAAGATTTCAGAAAAGTTTCTGTTGAGGAATCAAAAAAATAATCGATCCCAAAATCGATATAAACCGGCTTCATTGAAGTCGGTTTTTTTTGTTTATAATGCATTACTCTAACTTTTTTATTTTAACCACAAAAGATACAAAAGCGAATATTTTATTCTTTTGAAAACAAAAGTTCTCAAAAGAATAAAAATCAAAGATTTTTAACAACTTATGTGCTCTTAATTTGTAGTTTATTATTAAACTTAAAATAACTCAATTATTAATCTTTTGCATCTTTTGTGGTTAGAATAAAAGGTTTACATAAGTTCATTAATATTTAGTCAAAACCTTAATCTTCTTAACAACTTAATGAATCTTAATGGTTAAAAACTAAAGTTTAAATATCAATCATAAGATAAAAATCATTCTGTTTTTCTCTTTTATCCTCTTCAATTTTCCCTGAATTCCTTTATCTTTATCCCAATCAATGAAATTATGAAGATAAATCGCTTTTTTGTAGCGCCTGCGGTAGTATTGGCGGTGCAATTTTCATGGGCTCAGGCGCAAACCGGCTCGCAAGAAAAACTGAATCCTATTGTTGAAAATTTCGTGAATGAAGTCAATAACCATTCTCAGCTTGAAGATATGGCGTATGAACTTCTTGATGGGATTGGTCCTCGTTTGGTGGGAACTCCTGAAATGCTTTCCGCCAATGAATGGACAGCAGAAAAACTTCGTTCATGGGGAGTTGATGCCAATTTGCAGCAATTCGGAACCTGGAAAGGCTGGCAGAGAGGAATTACGCATGTTGACATGACGTATCCTCGCATAAAATCATTATCAGCAACCCAATTAGCTTGGAGTCCTGCGACTAAAAAAGCAATTGAAGCCGAAGTTGTAGTGCTTCCTAAAGTTTCTTCTAAAGCTGAATTCGATAAATGGCTGCCTTCTGCAAAAGGAAAAATTGTTTTGATGGCGCAGTATCAGAAAATAGGTCGTTCTGATGAACAAATTAAGGAGTTTGCAACGCCTGAATTATATGAAAAATTAAAAGCTGAAAAAGAACAGGCTTCAAAAGATTTCCGCGATTACGTAAAGAATATCGGATATGATAACAATACGCTTCCAGAAGCTTTAGAAAAAGCAGGCGCTGCGGGAATTGCGATTTCAAACTGGACAGGAATTATGGGTGCCAATCGAATTTTTGGAGCAAAGACAAGCAAAATTCCAATGATTGATATTGATGTTGAAGATTATGGGATGCTTTTCAGAATGGCTGAAAAGGGTAATAAACCTAAAATTAAAATTGAAGCTCAGTCAAAAGTTCTTCCTGATGCTAAAACTTTTAACACCGTCGGAATTATCAAAGGAAAAGAAAAACCAAATGAATATGTCATTCTTTCTGCTCACCTTGATTCTTGGGATGGCGCTCAAGGCGCAACAGATAACGGAACGGGCGTTTTAACGATGCTTGAAACGATGCGAATTCTTAAAAAATATTATCCAAACAATAAAAGAACAATCGTTGTCGGACTTTGGGGAAGTGAGGAACAGGGATTGAACGGTTCAAGAGGTTTTGTTGCTGATAATCCTGAGATTATAAAAGGAACTCAGGCTGTATTTAACCAAGATAACGGAACAGGTCGTGTTGTGAATATCAGCGGACAAGGATTTGTAAATTCCTACGATTATATCGGGAAATGGCTAAATGGAGTTCCGAAAAAAGTAAAAGATCAAATCAAAACAGATTTCCCCGGAATGCCTGGTGGGGGGGATCCGACCATGCTTCTTTTGTTGCTGCAGGAGTTCCCGGATTCTCTTTAAGTTCGTTGAATTGGGGATATTTCGGATATACTTGGCACACTACGAAAGATACGTATGATAAGATCGTTTTTGATGAGGTGAAGAATAATGTAATTTTAACAGCATCATTGGCTTACATGGCATCAGAAGATCCGGAATTTACGAATAGAGAGAAAAGAGAAATGCCTTTGGATGATAAAGGTCAGGTTACAAAATGGCCGGAAGCGAAGCAACCGAGGAGAGATTCTAAAGATTTTAAATAAAAAAGAATGTGCGACTTAATCTAAAAGTCGCACATTCTTTTTAGGTTGTTCTTGGTTGAGTAAACTTCTAATTTCAGCTATTGTACTTTCTTTCACAATATGAGTTTTACAAATTTGATTATTTAAATGCATACTGAAATTCACTCGTGTAGCAGTTCGTTTTCCCATAGCAACCGTATTGAAAACGCATTCTGAAAACTCAGGATTGAAATTGGCTAGACATAAAATATTTCTTAATAATAATTTCAAAAAGCCAGGATAGTTCCCTTCATCATCAATAACCTTCATATTCAATATCTTCTTTCCGAGTGTTGTACCAAAGTAAGATTCATTTATAGCACCAACAACAATCACAGATGCAATAGAAAGTAAAAGACTTATAATCGCTATTTTATGAAATAGAAAGAAGAAGACTAGAAAGAAAGGCAGCATATCGATAACTTTTGCAAATAACCGCTCCCTTTCGCTTCCTTTGTAAATGGTTTGATAGGGTAAATCATATTCAAATTCATTATAAATACGGTTACCTTCCAAATCAAAATTTCGGGTCGCTCTGCGGACTGTTTTTCGCTTTTTGAGTTCAGATATTTTCAAATGGCTTTATATGTTAAAATTAAACTTTGATAAATTTAATATGGTTATTTTTATGACCTGCATATTAAATACAAAATTCCAAATCTGAAAATTTTGAAACAGAAGGTTTGTACTCTGGAATATTCAATGTTCCAAAACCATATTCACAGAAAATAAAAGATAATTCATTTGCTTTCGCAGAATCATAATCTGTCTGAGTATCGCCTATATATAATGAATTTTCAATACTTAAATGATTTCTTTCCATAATCAATTTTATATTTTCAGCTTTCGACTTTTTTGTACGACCATGAGATTCAATGTCTGTAAATAGATTGTGAATCTGATAGTATTCTAGAAATGCTTCAATATATCCATCCTGGCAGTTGCTGACAATGAATAGACTGTGTTTTTTTGCCAAATTCGTTAGGGTTTCCACAACTCCCTCATAAAGAATACCGCCATGGGCATGTAGTACCTTGTTTTCTTTCTTTACAATTTCCAAAAGAATGTCCTGCACCAGTTGATCCGAAATTCCGGGAATGATATCCTTTAAAATGTCGTCAAATAACAGACCCATGTATTGGTCCATATCTTCGGGCTTTAATTCCCTTTTTATCAGTTGACGTTTGGTTAAAACCTCATTCCAGATCTTGATGATTGTGGCTCTGGGATCCCAGAGTGTTCCGTCTAAATCGAAAATTAAATTTTTTTTGTTCAAAATGTATTGTTATTTAGTTTGATTTATACTATTGAAGAAACTTTACAAAGGACAATTTATAAAATCATACTCAACTGAATTCTTTTTCTTGCTTCATTGACTTCCGTAACTCTTACCTGAACGTGTTGATGTAACTTCACAACCTCATTCACATCAGAAACAAAACCGTCTTTTAATTGAGAAATATGAACCAGTCCGCTTTCTTTAATTCCAAGATCTACAAAGCATCCGAAAGCGGTAATGTTATTGACAATTCCGGGAAGAATCATTCCGACTTTTAGATCTGTCATCTTTTTTACACTAGGATCAAATTCAAAAACTTTCGCAGCTTTTCGAGGGTCTAAACCGGGTTTTACAAGCTCTTTTAAAATATCTTTTATTCCTAAAATTCCGATGTCTTCGGTTGTGTATTTTTCAGGTTGAATTAATTCTATTTTCTCTTTATTGGCAATTAATTCATCGGTTTTAATACCAAGATCTTTTGCCATTTTTTCAACAATTTTATAGGCCTCAGGATGCACAGCAGAATTATCTAACGGGTTTTTACCATGCGTAATCCTAATAAATGCAGCAGCTTGTTGATAAGCTTTTTCTCCCAAACGAGGAACTTTCTTTAGTTGTTTTCTATCTTCAAAAGCTCCGTTTTCAGCTCGGTAATTCACGATGTTTTCTGCCATTTTCTCTCCGATTCCGGAAACATAGCTTAATAAAGACTTACTTGCTGTATTTAAATTAATTCCGACTGAGTTTACGCATCTCATAACGGTAGAATCCAATTCATTTTTTAACTGAGTTTGATCTACGTCATGCTGATATTGTCCGACTCCAATGGATTTAGCATCAATTTTAACCAATTCAGCCAACGGATCTGCTAATCTTCTCCCGATAGAAACTGCACCACGAACAGTCACATCATAACTTGGAAATTCATCTCTTGCAATTTTACTTGCAGAATAAACCGATGCTCCAGCCTCCGAAACTACAAAAACCTGTAACGGTTTATCGAATCCTATTTTTTTAATGAAAAATTCAGTTTCACGGCTTGCGGTTCCGTTTCCGATAGAAATAGCTTCAATATTATAAGCGTTGACCATAGAACGGATCTTTTTCATCGCCATTCCCGACTCGTTTTGTGGAGCGTGAGGGTAGATGGTCTCGTTATGAAGTAAGTCTCCCTTTTCGTCGATACATACGATTTTACAGCCACTTTTGTAACCGGGATCGATCGCCAGAATTCTTTTTTCTCCTAAAGGCGGTGCCAATAACAACTGACTTAAGTTTTCAGCGAAAATTTCAATGGCTTTTTTATCTGCTTTTTCTTTGGCTTCCTGTAAAGTTTCGTTAGAAATTGCGGGTTCCAATAGTCTTTTATAACTGTCTTTTATGGCTAATACAATTTGATCTGAACTTTCATTATTTGACTTAATAATGGCATTTTCAATAAAATCAATGGCTTCTTCTTTATCAACGCCGACATTTGTTTTCACAAAACCTTCCGATTCTGCTCTTAACATGGCAAGAAGCCTGTGAGATGGAGTTTTATATAAAGGCTCATCCCACTCAAAATATTGGGAGAATTTTTGTGCGCCTTCTTCATCTTTTTTGGCTTTAACAACTTTAGATGTAATTAAAGCTTTACGTTGAAATAATCTACGCAGATTTTTACGAACGTACATGTTTTCGTTGATCCATTCTGCCATGATGTCCCTTGCTCCCTGAAGGGCTTCTTCCTCGGACGCAACATTTTCATTTAAATATTTTGAAGCTAAAAATGCCAAATCATTACTTTTCTGGCTCATAATAATTCTAGCCAAAGGTTCCAAACCTTTTTCTTTGGCAGCATCGGCTTTTGTTTTCTTACGTTTTTTGAAAGGTAGATATAAATCCTCAAGCTCCTGAATATCGAAACTTTCTTCTATTCTTTGCTTAAATTCCGGTGTTAAGGCGTTTTGTTCTTCAACAGATTTTAAAATCGTTTCTTTTCGTTTTACAATTTCTTCAAACTGCTTGCTGATCTTTGAAATTTGCTCTATCTGTACTTCATCCAAATTTCCTGTTCTGTCTTTTCTATAACGCGATATAAAAGGAATCGTACAGTCCTCAGCTAATAATTGAAGCGTTGCACTGATGCTTTTTTCGGGAGCGTTTACAATTTTCTGGATGAATTCAATATTTGTCATTCTGTAAAATTAAAGTGCTAAAATAGTGACTTTTTTTAATGAAAATTTCTAATTTATGGGAGAGTACTTTAAAATAATAGTCTAACTCCGTTGAAGTTAGACTATTATATTTTTTTATTAAAGATGTTTTTTAGGGAAGAATTTCATTATAATAAATAGGAGTATCATTATTTCTGTCAAATCCTATTATAATTACTTTATAATTTTTTGCATCATCGTTATTATAAAACTGTACACTAGTTGGTTCTTTTTCTTGAACTTCCAGATAAGGATTCCAATAAAGAACACTGCGTGTATCTTGTGAAATATCTTTGAAACTTTGGTTTTCATAATTAGGGTTATTGAAAGGACCTTCCTGATCATAACCGTTTAAAGTTATTTGTCTTAACTGTGAAGGCTTTGATGAGTCAATGATTGATCCACTGGAACCGCCTCTTCTTGTATAAATTGCAATAGCTCCACCATTTCCACCTCCAAAACCTCCTGCAAAAAATCCTTTTATCACTTTTACCATTGCAATATCAGATACGGAAAGACTTGATATTTGATCAGCTTCAATGGCCATCTCATCAAGATATATTCCTATTTTACTACCTCGTAAATAAGGAGTAGATGTTCCATTTTGTGATTGGATCTGCAAACCGGCAACTCTTCCCTGTAACCACTGTAAAATATTTGTTGAACCTTGAGCCTGAGGATCGTTTACAAAGTCAAAAATTTGTTCATTAGCACTTCTGAATAGACCACTGCTTAATTCGCTATTCAGTTTTTTTGTTTTGTCTTTTCTCTGTCCTTTTATAACGACCTCTTCAATATCTGTTATTTTTTCATTAATGACTTTTTGGGTCTTTAAAGTTGTAATTGATCGGGCTATTTCAGTTGATAATTTATCTTCTACAGTTCTTTCTGTAAGCTTTAATGCACTTGTTGGCAACTCTTTTTTATATGGAATGAAACTGAAGTTAGGTTGAAAATAAACAGATGATTCATTTTTAGATTCTTTTGAATTTAACTGATATGAAAACTTCATTGAATTCTCAAAAGCTAGATTATTTAATGTAAAAAAACCATTATTGTCAGTTTTTACCTGAAATAGTTTTGTGCCTGAGCCTGAAGCAAACATCAAATTTAGATCTGTATTGGGAGCAGGTTTCCCTTGAATATTTACTTTTCCTTTATAGGAAAGATAATTTTCAGGTTGGTATTTTATCGAAGGATAATTTCCTGATATAATGTATTTCCAATCAAAACGTTTCCATTTTTCAGAGATCAAAAGAGCATCTAAAGCATCTACGTTTCTGTTTTTAGTAAAATATTGAGAGGGATGTGATATGTTTGACGTAATGTCACCCGTAAGCCATAATGTACTAAGAAAACTTTGCTCTTCTTCTGAACTGTTTGTATTTGAATCAATCACTAAGACAGTATAATTTGAACAATTGATATCTTTAGTAATATCAAAAGAGCTTTTTTCTCGAGAACCATTTTTTATAGATAATGATTGAAGGGCAGGTTTTTTTATCTGTAATAATTGAGGCTGTACAAAAGTAAGTCTATTAGCAACAATATTTTCTTTGTCATCAAAAACGGTAAGTTGTAAAATTCCATTTATTAATTGATTATTAGGAATAGAATATTGAAGTCCGTCTGATATTTTATTAATTTTAGCCTTATAAACAAGTTGATTGTTTATGGTTCCCAATACTTTATAATATTGTGCTTCCGGTGAAATATTTTTTGTTTTTAAAGTATATTTAACATTATCGGCACTACTTACCACTTGTAGATTGAGTCCTGAAGATGAAACTTCAGGCAGATTAATAGTTTGTTTTTGTCCTTTTTTATCTTGAACAGTAAGCTGATATTTTTTTCCACTTTCCGGAGTGATATTAAATAGTCCAACGTTTTGATCAAGCCCTTTGAAAGTAATCATTTTTGTATCAGGCTTATCGATTTCTGTAACATACCCTTCCCATTCTAAAGGAGGTACATCTTTTGATTGTAAACGTACAGCAAATTTTGTATTAATACCATTTACAAAGGTTCCGCTTTCAGGATAAACAAAAGCTGACCATGCGGAATTTGTATCAGGTGTGATTTTTTCGGGAGAAGATGGATTGTAAACAATGATAGGTTTTATTAATTGAAAATCTTCACTGAAATTAGCCATCCAAGTTGTGTAGGCTCTTACATAATAAACATTTTCCTTTAATGTTTCGGGGAGTAAAATGCTGCCACTTCCTTCTCCATTTAATAGAGGAAATATTTTTTTACTTATTTGATTTTTATTATTATCGTATAATTCAACAAATAATGAGGTTGAAATATTAGAAGGGTTATAGCCTTCAAAAACAAAAGATTTAAACCAAATATTTTCTCCTGCTACATAATTCTCTTTGTTAAAGAGAAGATGGATTTTTTCCTGAGGATATTTTTGTTCAAATGTTTTTAGAGCCTGTTCTGCTTTTTCTTGAGCCTGATATGGATTGAAGACTCCAAAAATAAACAATAAAATTAGTTTTTTTGACATGGTTAGAATGTGTGTTTTTAAAATTGAAGGGTCAAAAATACATTTTTAATCATTCTGTGACAATTAATTTTGGTATCTGGTTGTTTGTTTACTTTTAATGACTGTTTTCGATGTAATATTTTTCAATTATAACAGGTTTTAACTAAAATCATTAAGTATGATTATTAAAAATTAACTTTTTTTGATTTTATTGATGTATGTTAAGATAATAAAAACATGTTTTTTCTATTTTTGGCCTATTAAAATTAAGGAATGAAATATTAATTTGATAATTTCGTTAATCTTATAATTCAGAATAATAAATTTTTACAATAAATAATATGAAAAAACTTAGTGTCATTGCATTAGTTGCTGTAGGTTTGTTTGCAACATCATGTAATAAAGAAAAATCTGCAGAATCGGCTGGTACAGCTACAGAAAAAACGGTTGCAGAAGGAAAAGGTGAAGTTTTAGCTGTTGATGCTGCGACTTCTTTAGTAAACTGGAAAGCATTCCATAAAGGTGGTTTTGCACCACGTTGGGGAACAATCAATGTAAAATCTGGTGACTTAAATGTTGAAGGAGGACAACTTTCCGCAGGTAATTTCGTTATCGATATGGCTTCTATTAAAGTAGATCCTGCATCAGTAACGGAAAAAGATAAAAAACCGGCAGATCTGGAAACTCACTTAAAAAGTGCTGATTTCTTTGACGTAACAAAAAATCCTACTTCTGAGTTCAAAATCACAAGTGTAACTGACTTAAAAGATGCACCTAAAGATGCTATCACTGGAGCTAATAAAACCGTAAGTGGAAATCTTACTTTATCTGGAAAAACAGTGAATGTAACTTTCCCTGCAAAGGTTGATGTTACAGAAAACTCAGCTGCTGTTCAGGCTAAATTTACAGTAAACAGATCAGATTGGGGAATCAAATTCGGAACTTCTGAAGCAGATCCTGCAGAATGGATGATCAGTAAAGACATCGAAATTGCTGTAGACGTAAAAGCTAAAAAATAATTGTTAGACCATAAAAATGGGGGAAGCTGCTTTTTTATTAAGGCAGCTTTTTTATTTTGAAATTTAAAATATTGTAACTTCAAAGAGAGGTTATTGAGACGTTTTTATATGAAATGTTTTTATGCTAATTTAAAAGCTCCGAATTCTTTATCCTCACACAATATTCACTTCCTAAATACAAAGGATTACCATGTTTCTCAGACCAAAAACCATCAAGTACATCCTTGCTTAAACAACGGTATACCGCAACGCCTTTATAGATTTCTTGATCATCACCTTCATAATTAAAGTTGAGGACTAAAATTTGGTCTTTATAAAACCCTGTACCGTTTTGTATATGATCACCGATAATCCATTGTGCGATAATACGGTTGTTTTCATCGATTGATAAAGTTAATATACCATGGTAAGAAGATTGGTCAGATTCTTCCTGGTTGGAGCCTTCAATAGAATAATTTCCTGCCAAATCCAGTACAGTCATTGATTTTGTTTTTATTGGACAAATTTAAGAAACTTTATTTTTTATTATTCTTTTTATATTAGATTTGTTGGAATGTTTTATTTGTTATTAATAGTCAATATTGTCACTTTCTTAGTCTTTGCTTTAGATAAAAGGAAAGCCGTCAAACATCAAAGAAGAATCTCAGAAAATACACTTTTATTCATTACATTTTTGTGCGGAACAATCGGATCTATACTCGGAATGCTTATTTTCAGGCATAAAGTTTCAAAGAAATCTTTTCTGTTGAAGTTTGGATTGGTTGTTTTAATCCAGATCTTATTAATTTACTTTCTTGAAAAATACAATATGATTACTATTTAAAACTTAATCTGTTATTATAATTTTTTTGTTTAAAATGGTGTCTAAATCTTTCAATTGTAAGGCTTTAATTATAGGTTTTATTTAAATGACTCATTATTAAATTGTTAAATAATACATAATCTTACTAATTATTTAATTAAAAAACACTATTTTTGCACCCGTAAAAATCATTCATGCAAAACATTAGAAATATTGCGATTATCGCACACGTTGACCACGGTAAGACGACTTTGGTGGACAAGATTATTCATGCTACAAACATTTTCCGAGAAAATCAGGAGAGTGGAGAATTAATAATGGATAATAACGATCTTGAAAGAGAAAGAGGGATTACCATTTTATCTAAAAATATTTCTGTTACTTATAAAGACGTTAAAATTAACGTAATCGATACTCCCGGTCACGCCGATTTTGGTGGGGAAGTAGAGAGAGTTTTAAAAATGGCTGATGGAGTTATTTTGTTGGTGGATGCCTTTGAAGGACCAATGCCACAAACAAGATTCGTACTTCAGAAAGCGTTAGAATTAGGATTGAGACCATTGGTTGTTATCAATAAAGTTGATAAACCAAACTGTCGTCCTGAGGAAGTTCATGATAAAGTTTTTGATCTATTTTTTGCTCTTGAAGCTACTGAAGCACAGTTGGATTTCCCAACATTCTACGGTTCATCTAAGCAAGGTTGGTTCAACACTTCATTAGAGCAAACAGAAGATATTTTCCCATTATTAGATGGTATCTTACAATATGTTCCAGAACCGAAAGTTGAAGAAGGAAACTTACAGATGCAGATTGTTTCTCTAGACTTTTCTTCTTTCTTAGGAAGAATTGCTATTGGAAAAGTAATCAGAGGTGAAATCAAAGAATCTCAGTGGATCGGTTTAGCTCAAGCAGACGGTAAAGTATTGAAAGGAAAAGTAAAAGAACTTTACGTTTTTGAAGGATTAGGTAAGAAAAAAGTTACAGAAGTAAAAGCTGGAGATATCTGTGCTGTTGTAGGTTTTGAAGCTTTCCAAATCGGTGATTCTTTCGTAGATCTTGAAAATCCTGAACCATTGCCAAGAACTTCTATTGATGAGCCAACGTTGAACATGACGTTCTCTATCAACAATTCACCTTTCTTTGGTAAAGACGGTAAATTCGTGACTTCAAATCACCTGAAAGAAAGATTATATAAAGAATTAGAGAAAAACTTAGCATTAAGAGTTGAACAAACTGGTGATGCAAACACTTTCCTAGTATTCGGTAGAGGTATTCTTCACTTGTCAGTTTTGATTGAAACAATGAGAAGAGAAGGGTACGAAATGACAATTGGTCAGCCACAGGTTATCTTGAGAGAAATCGACGGAGAAAAATGTGAGCCTTATGAATCATTAGTTGTTGATGTTCCTGAAGAATTTGCTTCTAGAGTTATCGATTTGGCAACTCAGAGAAAAGGAGATCTTCACATTATGGAAACTAAAGGTGAGATGCAGCATATGGAATTCGAAATTCCTTCAAGAGGTTTGATCGGATTGCGTTCTCAGATGTTGACTGCTACTGCTGGTGAAGCTATTATGGCTCACCGTTTCACAGAATACAAACCTTTCAAAGGGGCAATTCCAGGAAGAAGTAATGGTGTTTTGGTAAGTAAAAGTCAAGGTCCAGCAACTGAATATTCTATTGCGAAATTACAAGATAGAGGTAAGTTTTATGTTGATCCGGGCGAGGAGATCTATGCAGGTATGGTCATTGGTGAGCAAAACAAACCAGGAGATTTGGTTATCAATATTGTAGAAGCAAAACAATTAAATAATATCCGTGCTGCAGGTAAAGATAAAGATGGTGGAGTTGCTCCAAAAATCTTGTTCTCACTAGAAGAATGTATGGAATATATCCAAGCTGATGAAGCAATCGAGGTAACTCCAAACTTCATCCGTATGAGAAAGAAAGTGCTTTCTGAAGAAGAAAGAAGAAGAATCGAAAGATCAGGAAAAGCTTCATAAGTTTTTCTATATAAGATCAAAGCCCCGAAAAATTCGGGGCTTTTTTGTTTTCCGGTTAGTATATTCAATAGGAGCGGACTTTAGTCCGTTTTCAATATTTGTATCATCAAATTGGCTTTAGCCAAAACTTATTTTTGTGATTATAAAAATTAGTTAAAGTCATCTGATTATTTATTACATCATATAATTAAAAAAATAATTTAATGTAGTTTTGCAAACTATGAAAATGAATAATTTAAAACTCATCATATTTTTAGGCGTCCTAGCCTCGTGTAGCAGTGCAAAAACTGCTAGTAATAGTGTCGTAAAACCAATTCCAACAAAAAGTTCTACAAAACCTAACAATAATACGTCAAAGCCAAATGTGCCTGTTGTAACTACAAAACCGGCTACAAATCTGCCAACAGAAGAGATTTTTAAAGTTAATCTTCCTGAGATCAGCAGAGAATTTCGTGGTGCGTGGGTGGCAAGTGTTGCGAATATCAACTGGCCTTCAAGAAACAATTTAACCGTTGATCAGCAAAAGCAGGAAGCGATCAGCATGTTGGATATGTTGAAAGATAATAACTTCAATGCTGTTATTTTCCAGGTTAGACCTTCTGCAGATGCTTTATACACAAGTAATATTGAACCGTGGTCATATTTCTTAACAGGAGAGACGGGAACGGCTCCTTATCCCAATTATGATCCTTTACAATTCTGGATCGATGAAGCACATAAAAGAGGGTTGGAGCTTCATGTTTGGTTAAATCCTTACAGAGCGCACCATACAAACGGAGGCTCTCCCAATAGTTTGTCGATGGCTAATAAACTGTCAGATATTGTTGTAAGATTGAAAAACGGAATGTATTGGTTTGATCCTGCCAATCCGAAAACGCAAGGTCACGTTTCCAATGTCGTTAAAGATATTGTAAAAAGATATGATATTGACGCAGTACATTTTGACGATTATTTCTATCCTTATGCAACTTACAATAAAGGTGCAGATTTTCCTGATAATGCTACTTGGAATGCTTATCTAAGCAGTGGAGGAACATTATCCAGAGCAGATTGGAGAAGAGATAATGTGAATAAATTCGTAGAGCGTATCTATAAAGAAATTCATGCTGAAAAAAATTATGTAAGATTTGGGATCAGCCCGTTTGGAATTTGGAAGCCAGGATATCCTGAAGGAATCGTTGGTTCTTCTCAATATGACGAATTGTATGCTGATGCTAAATTATGGTTAAATAAAGGCTGGGTAGACTATTTCTCACCACAATTATATTGGCCAATTGAATCAAAAGGTCAGCCTTTCGGGGCGTTATTAAATTGGTGGAAATCTGAAAACACAATGAACCGCCACTTATGGCCTGGATTGAATACGGTTGAAATAAAATCTTCAGATCGTCCGACAGAAATTAAAGATCAGATCGAATTATCAAGGCAGATTTTAGGAAAAGATGCAGGCGAAGTTCATTGGAGTATTGCCGGATTGACGAAAAACTCAAATATGCTTCCGACATTAAAAAACGGACCATACAAAGAGAAAGCATTAGTTCCAAAAAGCCCTTGGATAAAAGCTGTGCCATTGCAAACTCCGACATTATTCACTAATGACAACGGAAGTTCAGTACAGGCAAGCTGGAGCAATAAAAATATAAAAGACGTTTTCCAATGGGTACTTTTCACTCAGTACAACGGAGTTTGGGAAACGCAGATTTTAACGGTAGAAAATCTTACAAAAGATATTCCTAAAAATAAAGACGGTAAAACATTAAATGCCATTGCTATCAAAGCCATCGACAGACTAGGAAACGAAAGCGATTACATGGCAAAGAAAGTAAAATAGTTTTCTTTAGTAAAATAATAAAAACCAGTTCAGAAGAGCTGGTTTTGTTTTTTTTAATGGATTTGAATTAATCAAATTCCATTTTTAATTACTCAGGTTAAAACAATCTAAATCCGGACAAAGAAGTATTTGAACTTCTGTCAAGTTAAGAAGTCCTGTGTCCGCCAGTGTGCAAAGAAGTTTGCATACAGGATCAAGTAATCCACCTCCCGAAACACTTTTCAGCTCGTCTCTGTCTAATTTTTTTAAATTTTTCATGATAATTTTGTATGGTTAATAAGATTCTAAAATAGGAATAATTGTAATAAGTCGATCTTTTTTATTTTAGAATAACTATAAATTATCAATTTAAATCAATGAATTTCAATTTATTATAAACCACTTTAATGTGTTTTGATTAAAATTAATAATCTTCTCGGAATCATTTTTGCATCATTACTATTAATCACACAAAATTATACATTATGAATACTAAAAGACTTTCCGACAATATGGAAAAAGCATTAAGCGATCAAATGAATAAAGAAATTCATGCTTCTCACATTTTTCTATCTTACGGAATTTGGGCTGATGATAAAGGCTATCAGGGAATTGCCAACTTTCTTTACAGACATTCGCAGGAAGAAAGAAACCATTCTATTAAATTTATGGAATACGTACTAAATAGAGGAGGAAAACCGAAAGTAGACGCTATTCCCGCTCCACCAAAGGATCCCGAATCTTTAACGGATTGTTTTGATGGCGTTTTTAGACATGAAGTTGATAATACAACCTCAATCTACAGGCTCGTAGATCTGTCTTTAGAAGAAAAAGACTGGGCAACGTGGAATTTCATGCAGTGGTTTGTTCAGGAACAGATCGAGGAGGAAACATTAGCTTCTAATTTAATTGATAAATTAAAAATTGCCGGCGGGGACAGAGCTACTGATGAATCTCTATTTACGTTAGATAAAACCTTACAGAATGCCCCAAACGATGTCCCTTTAGCTCAAAATGCTACAGGTGAAAACCCATAAAAGCCAATTTGGTGAAATAAAAATTATTGAAAATCTGTCAGAATATTGGCAGATTTTTTTATTATGAAACTCATACTAAATTCACTATCTTTGCACACCTTTAACGAGCAATAGTGAAAACTATTTCTAAAAGCTAAGAATATATGAAATGTGGAATCGTAGGCTTACCGAATGTTGGTAAATCAACTCTTTTTAACTGTTTAAGCAACGCAAAAGCTCAATCAGCAAACTATCCTTTCTGTACAATTGAACCGAATTTGGGAACTGTTTCAGTGCCGGATCACAGATTGTTTGAATTGGAAAAATTAGTAAATCCCGAGAGAGTTTTACCAGCTGTTGTGGAGATCGTTGATATTGCCGGTCTTGTAAAAGGAGCGAGCAAAGGTGAAGGGTTGGGAAACCAGTTCTTGGCAAATATCCGCGAGTGCGAAGCGATTATCCATGTGTTGAGATGTTTTGATAATGGAAATATCATTCACGTTGAAGGTTCGGTTGATCCAATGAGAGATAAAGAAATTATCGACATTGAACTTCAATTGAAAGATCTTGAAACTGTTGGAAAAGCAGTTGAAAAAGCTAAAAAATTCATCAAATCTGGAAAGAAAGATGATATTTTAACATACGAAACGCTTCATAATCTTGAAAAATTTATCGAAGATGGTAAAAATGCAAGAGAGTTTCCTATGGATGATTTTGCAAAATCAATTATTGATGATGTTCAGCTTTTAACAAATAAGCCTGTATTGTACGTTTGTAACGTAGATGAAAATTCTATCAAAAACGGAAACGATTGGATTGCTAAGATCGAGGAAATGGCTAAAAATGAAAATGCTGAAGTTGTTGTTTTGGCAGCTCAAATCGAAGCAGATATCAATGAATTGGAGACTTTTGAAGAAAGAGAAATCTTCCTTGAAGAACTTGGACTTACTGAGCCGGGTGTAAATCGTTTGATCAGAAAAGCATACGATCTATTAAAACTTCAGACGTATTTCACAGCTGGTGTTAAAGAAGTTAGAGCTTGGACAATCGGACAAGGATGGACTGCTCCTCAAGCTGCAGGAGTAATTCACACAGACTTCGAAAAAGGATTTATCCGTGCTGAGGTTATTAAGTACAACGATTATGTACAATACGGTTCTGAAATTAAGATTAAAGAAGCCGGAAAATTGGCTGTAGAAGGTAAAGAATACATTGTTCAGGATGGTGATATTATGCACTTCAGATTCAACGTATAATAAAAGAATATTAAAGTTAGTTATAAATGAAAGACGCTTCCAATGTATTTTGGGAGCGTTTTTTGCATTCAATCGGGAAATCTTTTACCTATGAAATTTTTATATTTTTTTGTTTTTGCATTATTTTTTTCATGTACGAAAAGTTTAGAAGAAAAATGTTTTACTAAAGGTGAAGAAAAGTCTAGTTATGTTGAGGGAAAAAATTACACAGTAAAACAAATTCTTGAAGAAAAACCAGATTATCTTGAAATTATTAATTTGAAAAAATTTATAGACTTCAAAAAAGACAGTTTATATTCTCATGAACTTAAATGGAAAAATTATGATGAAAGAATGAAGGATTATAATGTTTTTAAAGAAAAGTTTTCAGATCAGTTTATGTGTTTTGGGAAGCAGACTGTTGATGAAGTTGAATATTCCTTAGGTAGAAATAATTTAGGATATTGGCTGTTAAAAATTGAAAAAAATAAACCATCCGCTTATTTTTTAGGATTAAGTTTTAGCCATTATTATTTAAATGAAATTCAGGACAAACCTATTATTAAAGATGGTTTTCTACAAGTTGAAGGAAGTTTGGTTAAAATTATAAAAGTGGCAGGACTTCCAGGATATGATGATTATTCGGCAATGGAAGAAGGGAAACTATTTAAAATTCATTTAAAAGATTTAATAAAAGATTCTGACAGTGACGGTTACAATGATATTTTTGAAAAAAGCTTTGGTTTAAACCCCAGCAATAAAGATTCTGATGGAGACGGACTAAATGATTTTGATGATACTAATCCTATGTTTAGATCTGAAAAAAATAAGTTTAGTGAACTTTACCAAAGGTTATTGCCTGAATATGCAGGAGCTCCTGATTTCAAAAAGCTGCATTATTATTTTGAAGTCTTTGAAACGGATTGTGATTATTTTCATCAAGTAAATCCTGATTATAGAATATTATTTGCTTCGGACGAAAAAAATAAGCAGACAAGTTATATAAAAGTGACTGATGTTTTTCATCATGGAATTTCGAGGATTGAAAAGAATGAAAAAGATGCTGAACGGTTTTATATTCATACATGGGGAAGCAGTTCTTCAACAAGTTTTGTAGCAAAATATAAAAATGGAAAATGGGAGTTGAAAATGACAGGACAAATTGTTTCTTAAAAACAAAAATACCGCTCAAAACAGAGCGGTATTCCTTTTGAAAATATATTATTTTAACTACGGTAATTCTGGTCTGCATTGCAATTGTGCGCAGCTTAATGATACTTTTTTGCATCCTCCAGTCCATGGATCGATGCAGTCTAGTAATCCTCCTTTGATGGTTCTTAATTCTTTTTTGTTTAATTTTTTTCCTTTAGGAACGTTTTGATTTTTCATAGTAATTGATTTTTAGTGAGTTAGTTACTAACGAAGTTATGAAAAATTATTATTAGTAAATCACATTTGTTGGACTTTTTTAAATAATATTTGATATCATCGAAGAGAAATACGAACTCTGCTGAGTAGAACGCCTTTGCAAACGTTAGAACTTTTAGTAGTCAAAAAATCTTTGCTGACTTAGCGTTAAAAATTAAAAGAATGTTTAAAAATTATAATTCAATTGTCCCAATCTCAATTACGTAAAACTTCCTATATTTGAATTTTACAAACCAAAGGTCATGGAAAAAATTGCACACGCTTCTTTGGAAGATTTTTATAAAGAAATGACAGCCAAGCTTGGAAAAGACCTCGAAAGTATTTTTCCTAAAGGTCTTCATAAAGATATTGGTCACTTCAATGTTTTCGATATTGCTCAAACAATTGAAAAAATAAAGATTACTTCTGAAATGCCTTACAACAGAAGGAAATATTACAAAATCAGTCTTATCAGAGGGAAAAATAGGGCAGAATATGCCGATAAAGTTATTCAGATCAAAGGGAATGCTTTGTTGTTTGCAACGCCTAAAGTTCCTTATCACTGGATTCCTGAAGATCCTGATCAGTCGGGGAGTTTCTGCGTTTTTACGGAAGATTTTTTCATTAAAAATAATTCGAGAAGTTCTCTTGAAGATTTGCCGATTTTCCAGCCTGGAAATATTCCTTTGTTTGAAATTGATAATGAATTAGCTGATGAGATCGAACAGCTTTTCGTGAAAATTAAAAAAGAAATCGCTTCAGATTATATTTTTAAATATGATTTAATTCGAAATTATGTGGTAGAACTCATCCATTACGGACAGAAATTACAACCTGCCACAAAGCTGTCAACCTCAAACGATGCGTCATTAAGAGTAGTAACTTTATTTATAGAATTACTTGAAAGACAGTTTCCTATTGAGTCTAATGAACAAAGGTTACAGCTCAAAACAGCAAAAGATTATGCTGATCGATTGTCAGTTCATGTCAATTATTTAAACAAGAAATTAAAAGAAAATACAGGAAAAACAACAACTGAATTCATTGCAGACCGCATGATTCAGGAAGCAAAAATCCTTTTAAAACAAACAAAATGGAATGTCTCAGAAATCTCTTACGCATTAGGATTTGAGGAGATCGCTCATTTTTCTAACTTCTTCAAGAGAAAAACTACGGTTACACCTTTAGAATTTCGTTCGTGATTTGAATTTTGCAAATATCAGATTGATTCGAGCAAACACATCAATGGTAAATTGTCGCAACTTTGTCTCATTAAAATAAACAACAAAATGAATACACAAACAAAAATCGCATTAGTTACCGGTGGAAGCCGTGGATTGGGAAAAAATTCAGCGTTAAAGATCGCTCAAAAAGGTCTTGACGTAATCATCACTTACAGAAGCAATAAGGAGGAAGCCGATAAAGTTGTTGAAGAAATTCAGGCTTTGGGAAGAAAGGCAATTGCTTATCAATTAGATACAAAAGATATTAAAAGCTTCGACACTTTCGTAAAAACAGTTGGAGATCATCTGGAAGAAAATACAGGAAGCAGAAACATCGATTTCCTTGTAAATAATGCAGGAACGGCTTTATACGCGCCGATTTCAGAAGTTACAGAAGAGCAGTTGGATGACGTTGTAGATATTCACTTCAAAGGAGTGTTTTTCTTGACTCAAAAATTCTTGCCTTTTATGAATAATGGAGGTGGAATTGTGAATGTTTCTTCAGGATTAGCAAGATTTGCATTGCCAGGATCTTCTGTTTATGGTTCAATAAAAGCAGGAGTTGAAATGTTGACAAAATATATGGCGAAAGAATTGGGTTCAAGAAAAATCAGAGCCAATGTTGTTGCTCCGGGAGCTATTGAAACTGATTTCGGTGGCGGAAGAACGAGAGATGACAAACATATGAACGATATGGTTGCCAGCATTACAGCTTTAGGAAGAGCAGGTTTACCGGATGATATCGGTGGAGTAGTTGCTTTCTTATGTACCGACGATGCAGGCTGGGTCAACGGACAAAGAATTGAGGCTTCTGGCGGAATGTTTTTATAAAATTAAAAATATCACACAATATTTAACGACTTAGGAGATGGAAGCGTTAAAAAAAATTAGTGTTAAAAAACTAAAAAAGCAGTAGAAATTTCTACTGCTTTTCTTTTATAATTTAGACAAATTCTCAATCGCCCTTTCCAAAGTTTCCTGTTTTTTTGCAAAACAAAGGCGAATCACATTTTCATTCAGTTTATTTTTATAGAAAGAAGAAAATGGTACACTTGTGACTTTATGATTGATCGTTAATTCACTCGCGAATTCAAAATCATTTTTATCTGAAATTTTATCATATTTCAACGCTTGGAAATAGGTTCCCTCACAATCAAGCAATTCGAAAGAGGTATTGGCTAAACCTTGTCTCAAGAAATCTCTTTTTTCCTGAAAGAATTGGTTTAAATGATTGTAATGATCTTCATTTTTCATATACTCAGCCAAAGCTAATTGAATCGGAGTATTCACACAAAAAACATTGAATTGATGTACTTTTCTGAACTCATCCGTTAAAGCTTTCGGAGCGGCGCAATATCCAATTTTCCAGCCTGTAACATGAAAAAGCTTTCCGAAAGAGGCGACCAAAAGACTTCTTTCTTTTAATTCAGGATATTTGCAGATGCTCAAATGTTGCTTTCCATCAAAAACGATATTTTCGTAGACTTCATCACTCAAAATCAATATCGGAGTGTCTTTTACAATAGAAATCAGTTCCTGAATATCATTTTCCTTTAAAATCTTTCCTGAAGGGTTATTTGGATTATTTAGAATAATCATTTTTGTTTTGTCTGAAACTAAATTTTTCACAACGCTCCAATCAATTTCATAATCTGGAGCTTTCATTTCAAAACGCTTTACAATTCCTCCGAAAAGCTCTACTGTAGGCTCATAACAGTCATAGGCAGGCTCAAAAATAATCACTTCATCATCTTTTTTAATGAAAGTTGCAATGGCTGTAAAAATAGCCTGTGTTCCGCCTGCCGTAACGGTTATTTCTGAATCAGGGTGATAAACAGCTTGGTGACTGTTTTCAATTTTTCTTGCAATTTCTTCTTTTAAACCAATCATTCCGCCCAAAGGTGCATATTGATTAAAACCTTTTTTAATGAAATGATCTACATGATTTAACAATTCAGAATCGGGCATGAAATCGGGGAATCCTTGTGATAAATTAATAGCCTCATTTTCATTGGCTAATTGCGTCATCTGACTGAAAATCGTAGTTCCTACATCGGAAAGTTTAGAAAAAGGAAGTTGTATCATTAAAACAAATTTTTTACTTACATCGAATTTAATTTATTTTTTGCAATAAAAAAAGACTATCTTCTTACAGACAGCCTTTTCTTCAATTTTATGTCAAATCTGCAATAAGGATTTTATCATTAAAAAAATTATATTTACTTAATCCATTCAAATATTTTTTCAGCTTTATGGGTACTTTCAAATCCGTCTACCGGAAAATAAGTCAGGGTGTCTTTTTTTAAGATCTCCTTTTTCATCCCGGTAACTTTTCTCTGATGTTCAGACATTATAGTGATGTTGTTTATTTTTAGTTTTTTTACAATAAACTCTGAGCAATAATACTCTTTATCACTTTCATCAAAAACGTAATCAAAATTAATATTTTCTTCTTTAGATTTTTTGAGAGATTCTTTTATGCCCTCCAATTTATTTGCATTAATATCTTTAAGTTTCCAGATGGAAAGATAATTAAGGTCTTCAGGTTTGATGAAATCTGTGATGTTTTCAATAAATAGATTGTGATTGTTTTTTTTATTTTTATCAACATACACATGATAAATGATCAGATGATGATCTTCTACAAAACCGATTCCGAGGTGAGATGCATATTTATTTTTAATATTAAAATCTTTTGCAAGATTTCCTAATTTCCCTGTGGTGCCCCTTTGAATAAGATAAATACTCTGATCATTAAAATCAAGGTTTTTTATTTTATAATCTAGCGTTGGCGTTTTATGGAAAGAAAAAATTGCTATTATGAGCAAAATACTCATAATAGCAATTAAAAAGTTTATTTTCTTTTTGAGGAAGATCATATTATTTATCAGTAAATACTCCGACAATAGATCCTACAAGAATACCAATTGCTCCTCCTACAACCATTCCAACCGGGAAAGCGATGAGTCCTCCGACTGCAACTCCTACTCCAAAGCCAATCATACCGCCCCAAATAAAGTTGGGTGTTTTTCCAAATACATTTTTACTGTAATTTCCTTCTTCGTCATTTACTTTAAAATCATTCAGATTTTTGATAAGGCTTTTTTCATAACTCGGAAGAGATTTGAAATTTGAATTCACTTCCAAATTTGAAATCGACTGCATATTGATCATTTTTGCCAGAGTTTTGGCAGCAGGGGAAAGATTGGTCTGCTGTATAAGAGTATCAAATGGCGTATTCATATTGCTTATCGTAGTTGCAATAATCTGATTCACCTGATCAAGTTTTAATTGCTGATCTATAGGAATCTGGGCTTTGAGATAAAATTCATCAAGATCACTCTGTGTCAAGACGTAGTTTGCTCCTGCAGCCTTTACTTTATTTCCTATGTAATTTGCAGCAGCGTTAAAAGGATCTGAAGTTGCAAAGTAGTCTCCGTCGGTAAATTTCAACGAAAGTGTGGTTATATCAGGTAACGTGGAGGTGATTTCCTGTGCAGATTCTGCAATGGTGTTGTCTTCGCTGCATGAATAGAAGATCGCAGGTGATGTTACAAGTCCAATTACTGTTAAAAGAGTTTTTGTTTTCATATATTAATTAGTTTTGTATGATAAAGGTATCAGGAAATCAACTGTAATGATATGGCCAACAAGTAAGTATATTTAGATTTTGATTAAGTGTATTGATTTTTCAGGTAAATGATTTTAAAGAGGCTGATCTTTGATTATTTCTGAAGGTTGGCTATGCGAAAAAAGATCATCCGCAGATGATCTTTTTTAGAAGTCTGTAAAAGCTGTTTCTAAAACTTTTTACTTTATTGAATAAGCATCTTTTTAGACTCTGCCACTTTTCCGTCAACAGTCATCTGATAAACATACGAACCACTTTGAATACCTGTAATATTGATGGTTCCGTTTCCTTTATCTTTCAAAGAAATGGTCTTCACAAGCTGTCCCGAAATACTATACACGGATATAGCTGCCTGTTTAGAATTTGCCGGAAGGTAATATTTTATGTCAGTTTCTCCTTTTGCCGGATTGGGTATGTTTTGATACAGTCTTGGTCCATTAGACTCCGAGCTTAGATCTAGACTTATTTTATTTTGCTTAAGCAGATCTTTTAATTCCTGAATTTCTTTTTTAAGCTCATCAATCTGTGTCTGAATTTCTACCGGATTCTGGTTGTCAGACTGTCTGGTTATTGTACTGGTAGCAACCATTACATTTCCGTCATTATCTACGACCAGAGCACGGCCGGAGCCGCTGGGCAAACCTTGTAAACGCACAGTGCCTACAGAATGAAAATTAGCAGTGGGAGCAGTCGTTCGCACTCCTACAAACTGATCCCTGATGAGCATTGTAGATGTTCCAGACATTCCAAACATGATAGAGCGAGGTATTGTATTGGTCAATTTTGCTCCTGATGTTCCTGATCCTATCACAAAAGAACGGTCACCGGTAGTTGCCAGATCTATTCCGAAACCTCCGGAATAATAAGTTCCAAGGTCTATGCCTACACCGATTGCAAACTGATTGGTTGCTCTGATGGTATTGGCCCACCCCAGTGCCACTGATTTCCCGGCAGAGTTCAGTACGGTATTTAACTGTCCTGCAACAATATTTCCGCCGCCACTGTTAGAAAGATTATTTTCCCAACCTACAATTAAAGAACTGTCTACATTGGCTCCCAAAACATTTCCGATTCCGGCTACCAGACTTCCTTTGGCATTTACGGTATTTGAGTTATTCACTCCGTCTACCACAAAAGATCCTGAGCTGGTTAATGAGGCCTGCCCCGGGTTTGTTGTTGCTCCATTCACTCTTAGAAATAACGGGACAATTCCTGTGGTTCCAACATAGTTTAAGCTGCTTGTGGTAGCATTACCCGTGGTAAGCCATTGTCCGTTAACAAATCCGGTTGAAAATAATAGAACGGCAACAGCCAGACTTTTCATGTTTAATAGGTCTCTTTTCATAATAAGTAAACTTTGATGATTGATTTTCTCAAAAGTATCAAAGCATTATTGATGAGCCTATTAGAAGTGATTAAGTGTCTGTATTATATTGAGTATTTGTTGTTGTTTTTCATTTAATTGTGAAATATTAAACTATTTTTTGTAAAAAATCATTCTTTTTACGGACTGAAACATCCAGAACGGAATTATCAGCCATTACAACCTGTCCGCCTTTTCCTTTGATATATTCCTTGAGGTGTTCAAGGTTGATCAGATGTTTATGGTGTATTCTGAAGAAATTATGATCTGAAAGATGTTTTTCAAAGTCATACAATGTTTTAGAAACAATTACTTTGGTTTTGTCTGCAAGATAAATGAATGTATAATTAGAGTCTGCCTCACAGCGAATAATTTCATCGATATTCACCCTTTTAAAACCCTGTAATGTAGGAAGATTAATTTTGCTCTGAAATGTAGTGTTGAGCGTGACAATTTTACTTTTTCTGAAGTTTTCTAAAGCTTTATTGACTGCTTTTACAAAATCAAGTTTTTTAACAGGTTTCAGGATATAGTTGCTAACGCCCTTTTTGATAGCTTCGATGGCAGACTTTTCAGAATTGGTAATGAATATAATCTGCGAATTTTCCTGATAACGTAGAAAAAGATCACCTGTATTATCATCTATTAGTTCTGAATTCAGAAAGATTAAATCTGAAGATCTTCTCGACAAAAATTCAAAAGCCTGCAGAATATCATTGGATTTGAAGGTAATTTCAAATTCCGGAAACTCACTTTTTAATAATAAAGAAATATTATCTTCATCATCGTGCTCGTCAATAATACAAGTTTGTAAATTGTTTTCCATAATGCTTTGAGTTTGGTTTTTAGTTTTAGTTAATTTTTCATTTGATTTTATTGTTTTACTATTTTATATTGAAATTGTTTAATAAATGTCGTGTAATTTAATAAATATTAATAATAGTTTAAATTCGTTTCTCACGTTATGTTGAATAATGTAAATGTATGATTTCATTAATAATAATGCAACACTTAAAGCAAAAAAACAAGAAAAATGAATTAAAAAAATCTGGTGTATTTTTATTCAATTTCGTACTTTTGTATGTTTGCTGAAATAATATATGTCACAAGAAATAAATCCAATCTATTCCGAAGATAATATCAGAACCCTCGATTGGCAGGAGCACATTCGTTTACGTCCCGGAATGTATATCGGGAAGTTAGGAGACGGCTCATCTGCTGATGACGGTATTTATATTTTGCTTAAAGAAATTCTGGACAACTCTATCGATGAGTTCAGAATGAAGTCGGGTAAGAGAATTGAAATAAAAGTGGACGACGGTAAAGTTATGATTCGTGACTTTGGCCGTGGAATTCCATTAGGAAAAGTGGTAGACGCTGTTTCCAAAATGAATACTGGGGGTAAGTATGATAGTAAAGCCTTCAAAAAATCTGTAGGTCTGAATGGGGTAGGTACAAAAGCTGTAAATGCTCTTTCAGAATATTTCCGTGTACGATCTTTCCGTGAAGGAAAAATGAAGATGGCAGAATTTTCCCGTGGGATGATTACGGAAGATTTTGAAGAAAAAGATACCTCAGACAGAAACGGAACCGAAATTTCCTTTGTTCCGGATGGAGAAATTTTCCTTCATTTCAAATACAGAAAAGAGTATATCGAAAGGATGTTACGTAATTATGCGTATCTAAATCCGGGATTAAAAATTCTTTTCAACGGAGAAACATTTTATTCTGAAAATGGTCTTAAAGACTTATTGGAAGAGGAAGTGGAAAGTGAAATTCTTTATCCAATCGTTCACTTGAGGGATAATGATATTGAATTAGCCATCACGCATTCCGATAAATCTCAGACCGAGACCTATTTTTCATTCGTTAACGGACAAAATACAACGCAGGGTGGAACGCACTTAAATGCCTTCCGTGAAGCGTATGTAAAAACGATCCGTGAGTTTTTTAATAAGAATTTTGATGCTTCTGATATCAGAAAATCGATCATCGCAGCGATTTCCATTAATGTTGAAGAGCCTGTTTTTGAATCTCAGACGAAAACTAAATTAGGTTCAAACGATATTGGACCAAATGGGCCAACGGTTAGAACTTTCATCATTGATTTTCTGAAAAGTAAATTAGATAATTTCTTACATAAAAATCCTGAAATTTCTGAAGCGATCCAGAGAAAAATATTGATCTCGGAAAGAGAAAGAAAAGAGCTTTCCGGAATTCAGAAATTGGCGAGAGAAAGAGCTAAGAAAGTTTCTCTTCACAATAAAAAACTTCGTGACTGCAGACAGCATTATAATGATCAAAAGGCTGAAAGAAAAGGAGATACGCAGATTTTTATTACCGAAGGAGATTCTGCATCAGGATCAATCACAAAATCTAGACAGGTAGAAACTCAGGCTGTATTTTCATTAAAAGGAAAGCCTTTGAATTGCTATGGGCTTACGAAAAAGGTAGTGTACGAAAATGAAGAATTCAATTTGCTTCAAGCTGCTTTAAATATCGAAGAAAGTCTTGAAGACTTAAGATATAACCACGTAATTATTGCAACAGATGCCGACGTCGATGGGATGCACATTCGTTTGCTGATGATCACATTCTTTTTACAGTTTTTCCCTGATCTGATTAAGAATGGACACCTTTATATCCTTCAAACTCCTTTGTTTAGGGTAAGAAATAAAAAGGAAACAAGATATTGTTACTCCGAACAGGAAAGAGTGAAAGCATTAAACGAGTTGGGAAAGAACCCTGAGATTACTCGATTCAAAGGATTGGGAGAGATCTCGCCTGATGAGTTTAAACATTTCATTGGTAAAGACATTCGTCTGGAACCTGTCGTGATCGGAAAAGATCAGACAATAGAACAGTTATTAGAATTTTACATGGGTAAAAATACTCCGGACAGACAGTTGTTTATCTTGGATAACCTTGTCGTAGAAGACCCGGATATTGATAAAAAAGAAATATTGAGTGAAGCTATAGAAGAATAAATAATACAAATACAATGATGAAAAAAGACCACTTAAAACACCAAAAAACAAAACACACCAAAACACACACTAATTAATATGAGACTGAGTAACCGTAACAAAGCTTCGGTATATAACTTTGTGAATACGCTATTGATAATGGCAGTTTTAATCGGGATTGCGCTTTTTCTTCTTGAAGAATATAGATTTAATATTTTAGGATTAGAAAGCTATTTATTAATGATTATTCCTATTGCCTTACTAATAGCTTTTTACTTAAGAGGAAGACAAATTTTTGAGTACGACAGTGATGGGGAGGCCCTTAATTTTAAAAACCGAAACATTGTTCCATTTCTGGATAAGCCATTAAGTGATGAGTTCCCGAAATACAAACTGATAAACTATGAGATTATAGATGTTTTCTTTATTAAAAGACTCTATGTTACCATTTCAAGTAAAGTTAGTGGATCCACAATGTTGAAATATGAAATTTCGTACCTCACGAGAAAAGAAGTAACAGATTTAAAGTTCTCTTTAAATAAAGTCGTAAAAGCTAATAACGAGAAAAAAGAGTTAAAAATAAAAAATGACAGAAGAACACTCTCATGAAGGTGAAAGCTTAAAAAAAGTTTCCGGTCTTTACAAAGATTGGTTTCTTGATTATGCATCGTATGTAATTTTAGACAGGGCAATTCCGTCTGTTTATGATGGTTTGAAGCCTGTTCAGCGAAGAATCATGCACTCCATGCGTGAGCTGGAAGACGGTCGTTACAACAAAGTTGCCAATATCGTTGGAAATACCATGAAATATCACCCTCATGGTGATGCGTCGATTACCGATGCAATGGTAGCGATCGGCCAAAAGGAACTCTTAATAGATACTCAGGGAAACTGGGGAAATATCTATACAGGAGATTCTGCGGCGGCGGCGAGATATATTGAAGCGAGATTAACACCTTTTGCACTAGAAGTTGTCTTCAATCCTAAAACAACGGAGTGGGCAAAATCTTATGACGGTAGGAATAACGAACCGATCGACCTACCTGTAAAATTTCCATTGCTTCTTGCACAGGGAGTTGAGGGAATTGGTGTTGGGCTTTCAACCAAGATTCTTCCACATAATTTTAATGAATTAATTAATGCTTCTGTTGCCTATTTAAAAGGTAAAAAGTTTGAAATATTCCCAGATTTCTTAACCGCCGGATATTTAGATATTTCTGAATATAACGACGGTCATAGAGGGGGGAAAGTAAGAGCCAGAGCCAGAATTACGCAGACAGACAAGCATACTTTAGTGATTACTGAGCTTCCTTTTTCTAAAAATACGAGCGATTTAATTGATTCAATATTAAAAGCGAATGAAAAAGGAAAAATCAAGATCAAAAAAATTGAGGACAATACGTCTGATAAAGTAGAAATCCTTATTCATCTTCCAAATGATTCTTCGCCTGATAAAACAATTGATGCTTTATACGCATTTACAGATTGCCAGGTAACTATTTCTCCGAATGCGTGTGTAATTGTTGGTGATAAACCAATGTTCCTGAACGTTTCTGAGATTTTAAGAATGAATACTGATCACACAGTTTCATTGCTCAAAAAAGAATTGGAGATCGAACTTCACGAGTTGCAGGAAAACTGGCATTTCTCTTCATTGGAAAGGATTTTCATTGAAAACAGAATTTACCACGATATTGAAGAAGTTGAAACTTGGGATGATGTTTTATTAACAATCGACAAAGGCTTAAAACCTCACACGAAACATCTGTTAAGAGCCGTAACGCAGGAAGATATTCTTCGATTGACAGAGATCAGAATTAAGAGAATTTCAAGATTCGATTTAGATAAATTTAAAGAAAATATAGCCGCTCTTGAAGGCAAAATTGAACTTGTAAAACATAACCTGGCTCACCTTATTACCTATGCAATTGATTATTATTTAAATATTCAAAAGAAATTTGGTAAGGATAGAGAAAGAAAAACGGAGCTTAGAATTTTTGATACGATTGATGCAACGAAAGTAGCCGTAGCCAACGAAAAATTCTATGCTAATTTTGAAGAAGGTTTCATCGGAACTTCTCTGAAAAAAGATCAGTATTTATTTGATTGTTCGGACATCGACGAGATCATTACTTTCAGAAAAGACGGAAGCATGAAAGTCGTAAAAGTGGAAGCTAAAACTTTTATCGGAAAGGATATTTTGCATGTTGCAATTTTCAAGAAAAACGATAAGAGAACGGTTTACAACATGATTTACCGTGAAGGTAGAGACGGGCCATATTACATGAAACGTTTTTCCGTAACGGGTGTGACCAGAAACACAGATTATCCGTTAGCTTCAGATAAAAAATTCTCTGAAATGCTTTATTTCTCAGCAAATCCAAATGGTGAAGCAGAAACGGTATCGGTACTTTTAAAGCCAAATCCAAGAATCAGAAAAAATAAAATGGATATTGATTTCTCTGAATTAGCCATCAAAGGGCGTGATTCTAAAGGGAATTTGGTAACCAAATATTCTATTAAAAAAGTTGATCTTAAAGAAGAAGGCGTTTCTACATTAGCACCAAGAAGAATTTGGTTTGATGATACCGTTAGAAGACTAAACGCAGACGGAAGAGGAACTTTATTGGGAAGTTTTAAAGGAGACGATAAAATATTAATTGTCACGGGTAACGGAGAAGCTAAATTGATTTCTTTTGATCTAGGAAACCGTTTCGATGACGAATACCTGATCTTAGAAAAATGGAGACCTAATCAGCCAATCACATGTATTTATTATGATGGCGAAAAGGAAATTTATTTTATCAAAAGGTTCCTTTTGGAGAATAATACGAATCCGCAGGCCTTTATGCCATCAGAACATCCTAAGTCATTTATCGAAAATATAATTGTAGCGAATGGCTGTACTGCAGAAATCGCTTTTGCAAAAGATAAAGGAAAAGAACGAGATCCTGAAACAGTAAATATTGACGAATTTATTGCCGTAAAAGGGATTAAAGCTATTGGAAATCAGTTTACTAAATTTAAAGTTAAGACAATCAACGTAACCATTCCTGAACCTGAAGAGGAAGAGCCGGAAGTATATGAAGAACCTGAAAATACAGAAGGAACGGATGATGACGGAGGTGTGATAGGTGATTTGTTTGATGCAGGAGAACCTGAAAATCAATAGATTTTATAATTAAATGAAAAGAATATTATTTCCGATTGCAATTTTCGCGATCAGTTTTTCCTGCAAAGAGAAAAAAGAAAAGGTAACCGAAACAAAAGTTATTGAAACCAAAGTTGCTGATTCTGCGCAAAGTGTAGTTTCAGAAGAAATAACTGATGAAAAACCTAGAAAAGAAGATACCGACTATGAAATGGTCAGTGAAAAAGATTTCAAGCAATGGAAAGGCGAGTATCATTTAGATTATCTTGATTATGCAGGAGAGAATGACGGGACAAAGCTCAAATCGAAATTAGTATTGGACGGACCTGAAGATGGTCATTTCTATCTTTGGTATGAGAAACCAAGTGACACCGCAAAATTAGGTATGCATCATGTATACGGAAGTTTTGGTAAGGCTGATAATGAGAATACAGCCATTAAATTTTTACCCGAAATCGTTATTGAAGGAGAAAATACAGGAATTGATTTAGACTTTTTCTTATATAACAAAAACAATACGTTTTATATTAAAAGTGAGATGATTCCTTCTGAAGGAGGAGTCACAAAAGAGCTTCCGATTCAAAAAATTAAATAAAAAATTATGAATATAGTAGTTTTAGTAATCATTGCCGTGACCTGTATTATCAGTTACATGGGGCTTAATAATATTCAGTTATTTGAAAAATATAAGTTTAATATTAATGCGATAAAATCCAAAAAAGAATATATAAGATTGGTAAGTTCAGCATTTCTTCATGCGGATTTTATGCACTTATTCTTCAATATGTTGTCTTTGTATTTCTTTCAGGGAGTGGTTATTCATTTTTTTGGAACTATAGGGTTTTTAATTATCTACTTTGGATCGATGATTCTTGGAAATTTGTTTAGCTTACTTATTTACAAAAATCAACCTTGGTATTCAGCTATTGGAGCTTCTGGTGCTGTTTCCGGGATTATCTTCGCGTCAATTGCGATGGCTCCAAACGAAATTAGCGTTAATTTTTTACCAGGCTGGCTTTTCGGAACATTATATTTCGGATATTCTGTATATATGATGTTAAATCCAAAGCAATGGGATAATCTGGGACACTCTGCACATTTAGGTGGAGCATTTTTCGGATTGGTTTATTCAATCGCATTGCACCCTGATTTAGCATTAAGTAATTGGTATTTCTTAGGAGCAATGTCCCTTCCTTTAATATATTTATCTTATCAAATATTTATAAAAAAAAAGATAGGTTAAAAAATTAATTTTAAATAATATTAAAACCAATGAGCTTAAATTCTGTTCATTGGTTTTATTTTTTTTAACTAAAAAACCGCCTCAAGAGAATGAGACGGTTAAAAAAATATAATTAGCTGTTAAAAAAATTACTTCTTGATAATTTTTTGATTTACAAGTCCTTGTTTTGTTTTTATCTGAATGAAATACATTCCGGATGGAAATCCGCTCATATCAATTGATCGAGTGTTTCCTTTGATATTTTTAACAATTTCTCCCAAACCATTCATTAAAATAATATTTTCAATGGGATTTTTTTCAGAATTTGAGATGGTAAGAATTGTTTCTACCGGATTTGGATAAATCGACAGTTTCTCAACCTTATTTTCATGAGTCGCTAAAACAGCGGAAGAAGCATATTGTGTTTTAATGTAAAACAGATTCGCAACACTTCCTTTTGTAATCGAGTGTGAACCCGCATTTACCGTTGGAATCGTTACAACTCCCAAAGATGCCGTGTAAGAAATTCCGTCTACTTTTACAGTTCCGCTGAATGTTGGATCAAAAACTAAAGTTAATGAAGATGGAGCTGTTGTATTATAGTTGATTGAGGTTGCAGATTCTATTTTTAAACGTTTTGTTAAAGCTATTCCATCATAGTTTGCTGATCCATCGGTTGAATTAATATTCGCTGATGTAAATGAATAGAACGAACTGCTTAAATTAGAAGCTGTAAAGTTATGCACCTCATTTCCTTGCGGATTTGTTCCTGTTGTGGTCACTGCAATACTTCCTGTTCCAGAAACTGGAGTTCCCGAAGAACCAACCGTCGTTACTGTGAAATCTACATCCGCAGTCGGGATTCCAGATATAGTTATTGTTTTATTGGTCACATTTTTCACAAAGCTTATTCCTGAAGCGGGAAGTCCTGTTACGGTAGCATCGGTTGCTGTTCCACCCCAAGTGAAGATCATTGGTTCGATGGCACTTCCCACAGTTACATTTTGATCGTTGTTCGATGCAATAAGTAGTGTTTGAGAACTAACCGGAGTTGAAACTTCTCCCTGTACAAATACCAAAGTAGGAGTGTAGCCTTGTAATAAAGCCATCAAACCTGTATTTACCGCATCAGAAGTATCATCAACTGCATTATTGAATGTCCAATTGATATCTCCACCCGAAACTCTTCCCGAATACTGTGTTACTTTATCTTTTGCAGCCGTGGGAGAATCCGGAACCAATGAATTGATATATAATGAAGCATTAGTATCAAAATTATTATACGTTGCATTTCCCTGGAAAGCTTTGATATTAACTGTCAATGCTTCACTTCTAGTTGTTGCAACATAAGCATCAAACTGAGCGGATGCGCTTGTTGAGTTGTATGGAATAAAAGCATTTTGGTTGATCATATAATTATCAAAAGCTTTGATCATTCCGCCATTTTCGCCTGAAAAAGTTCCTGTAGAACCGTTAGCAACATCAGTTCCTTGTTTTGAAATAAGCGTCGGATATTTACAGTTTCTGAAATAATTTCCTTCAACAAAAACAGATGAACCTAACGTTGATCCGACTCCATATTTTGAGTTTCCGTCATAATAATTGTTGTAAACATGTGCCGAATAATAACGAACACGCGGATGTCTTGAATCTGAATGATCAAACCAATTGTGATGATAAGTGATGTAAAGTCCGGCTGTTGTTCCTTCGCTCAAACCAAGAAGACAGCTTTTACCATTGTCCCAAAAATGGTTGTATGAAAAAGTGATATACGTTGATTTTTTAGCATCCAAAGCTCCGTCACCTTTCGCCTGATCAGCATCTCCACCTGGTTTTCCGTAGAAAAAGTCGCAGTTGTGAGCCCAGACATAGCTGTTATCTTGTTGTAGACTTAAATTGTCACCTTCTGCAGCGTCAGTCAACATAAAACCTAGATTTCTTACTTCAACATTGGTTGCATTTTTAATTCTTACACCCCAACCATTAACAACAGCGTCGGAACCAACGCCTTCAAATGTGACTGAATTGGCCGCAAGACTTTTATTTTCAATTACAGCATCACCATTTAGCAAATAACTTGGATCTGTAATATTTCCGATTAATCTTACGACTAAAGGACGGCTGTCAATTCCTTTTTTGAAACCGTCCAAAATAGTTTGTAACCCTACACAAGGGTTTGCATTAGCGCCTGTTACGTTCAGGGAAACTGTATTTTTTGTTCCTTGAGTGATGTAAATAACTACTGCATTGGATTTTAGAGTTCCATCAAGATTGTATGCTCCAGGAATTCTTCCGTTGCTGTGAGCAAAGCC
Organism: Chryseobacterium glaciei; assembly: GCF_001648155.1. Taxonomy (NCBI): domain Bacteria; kingdom Pseudomonadati; phylum Bacteroidota; class Flavobacteriia; order Flavobacteriales; family Weeksellaceae; genus Chryseobacterium; species Chryseobacterium glaciei. The sequence continues at coordinate 4,016,751 of NZ_CP015199.1, forward strand.
GGTTCTGTCATGAGGAAGTACAGTTACTGCATTGGACACAGCTTCCGGACCTTCCACATTATTGGTTACGGGAACAACTTTTATAGTATAATTTCCTGCACTAAGACCTAAAATATCAGCTCTAAAATAAGAACCGTAACTTCTTATTAATTGTGTATCAATAAGTTTGTTGGTTTGTCCACCACCGGTATAATAGACTTTGTAACTATCAACTCCGCTTATTGGAGTCCATTTTACGTATGCTGTTTCAAGCCAACCTGTCGCTTGGGTTATGGTAACTTGTGCTTTCAGCAAAATGGAGCTGAAGAGAAGCACAAAATAAATAAAGAATTTTTTCATGATTAATAATATTAGTTTAGTTTTAAAATTGATTTTACAACGTGCAATCGATTGCTCTCAAATATATATAAATTTTCAATATAAATCATTTTGTTGTGAAATTAATCATAAAAAAGCTTGTAAGTGGTTTATTATAAAAGGTTTTCGGTTTTTAGTTGAAAATATGTTAATCGTATAACCTTGGAATTAATGGTCTATTTTATTTTCCTAAAAAAGTGGATAATGTAACGAAAAAGAGATTTAATTGAGAAAAATAGATTTTAAATCAATTAGAAATAGTGTAATTATTAAAATCATTCAAGTTCTTTTATCTTGAAATTTGGCTGTTTTAAAAATGATACTTAGTTTTAATATTTAAAAGAAGAAAATACATTTACAAAAAAACAAATAATGAAAAAAAGAGTATCCTTCAAAATGTTTCTAAAGCCCGGTTGCGAAAACGAATATGAAAAAAGGCACAACGAAATTTGGCCGGAACTACAGGCATTATTAAAAGAATCGGGAGTGTCTGATTATACGATATATTGGGATAGAGACACCAATATTCTATTTGCCCATCAAACTATTTCGGAAGGTGCAGGTTCTCAGGACTTAGGAACTTCTGAAATTGTGAAAAAATGGTGGAATCATATGGCGGATATTATGGAAACCAATCCGGATAACTCTCCAATAAGCGTTCCTTTAAAAGAAGTTTTTCATTTAGAGTAAATAGTTGATCCTCTTTGTTTTGAAAGCTTTTTCAGTTCCGTTTGTATTATTTAATTCCAACAATAAAACGATCATTTTCAGATAAATCTTTAACAAGCTTAACTTCTGAAAACAAATCTTTATAAAGATTCAAAGTTTCCAGACCTAATTTTTGATTAATTTCTAAAAATAATAATCCGTTTTTATTTAAATATTTTTCAGAATCGTCTGCTATTTTTCGGTAAAAAATCAACGCGTCAGAAGTGGGAGAGAAGAGTGCCATTTTGGGCTCAAATTCTTTCACAGAATCGGCAATTTCGGTCTCTTCTTCAATTCCAATATAAGGTGGATTTGAAATGATAACGTCGTAATTATCAGTCAATTCAAAATTAAGATAATCCGCATGAATCAAATTGATTTTCAATTGATGAAAATCTGCATTTTTTTTTGCAACTTCTAAAGCTTTTTCAGAAAAATCGATTGATGAAACTTCGGCTTCAGGAAAATGTTTCTTTAAAACTAAAGGAATTATCCCGCTTCCGGTTCCGATGTCGAGGATTTTCAACTTGTGAATTGTGAATTGTGAATTGTGAATTTTTTGAATCGCGATTTCCAATAATTCTTCCGTTTCAGGGCGTGGAATTAGCACATTTTCATTCACAAAAAACTTCATTCCGTAAAATTCCGTTTCACCTAAAATATGCTGATACGGCTTGTTGGTTTTTAATTCTAAAATAACTTTTTGAAGCTTATTTTCATCCTCAATCAATAATTTCTGATCGGATAATCTTCTTTGATTAAAAGTATCAAGACCTAAAAAATGTTCTATAAAAATGGAGTATAAAAAAGCACTTTCCGATTCTGTATACAGCTCGGAAAGTTCATTTTGGAAGTATTGCTTATATTCTAAAATCGTCATTATCTTGTAAAAACCAATTTAGTATCTGTAGATTTTTCTTCGTTGATTCTATAACCTTCGTAGTTGAAAGCTTTTACATCATTCAATGTTTTCGCATTGGTTTCTGCGCAGAATCTTACGGCCAAACCTCTTGCGTGTTTTGTGTAAACTACGATTGTTTTCAGTTTTCCTTCTCTTAATTCGTAAAAATCAAAATCAATTACGGGGTGATTTAGCTTTTTTCTGTCGATTACTTTTCCGTATTCGTTGCTACATAAATGAAGAAGAACTTCATTTTTTTTCATCTCAGAATTCAATTGTTCGGTCACTTTTTCTTTCCAGAATTCGTACAGATTTTTATAATTTTCAAACTCGAAATTACGTCCCATTTCCAGTCTGTAAAGCATTACTTTGTCAGAAGGTTTCAACAAACCATACAATCCGGAAAGTATTCTGTAGTTTTTCTGTAAATAATCTACGGCGTTTTTATCTAAAGTTTTAGCATCCAGCCCTCTGTAAACTTCACCTGTAAAGGCAAACATGGCGGGAGCAGATTCTTTTGCGGTTGGTTTTTCTTTCCATTTTTGGTTTCTTTCCCAGTTTTCATCGGCCAGTTTTGGCGATATTTCCATGAGTTCAGAAAGATATTTTGGAGATCTATGTTTTAAATGTGATTGTAAAAGTGCTGCTTCTTCAATGAATTTAGGCGTTGTAGTTCTCAAAAGGTCTGTTGAGTTTTCTACGTTCATTAATTTAGCAGGAGATGTTATTATTTTCATGTTGTTAAAAGGCGGATAAATGTTTAATATCAATAAAATTCATGATCATTAAAGACACAAAATCAAATAGAAAATGGCACATAATGATGATTTTAATATTCGAATATAATTTATAAAATACAGCAAAAACGATCCCGATAAAGAGAGGTCCTACAACCTGACCAATCGTTCCGTATGTACTGTGAAGAATTCCAAATAAAATAGCGGAGATCATAACTCCTAAAACCGGACTGTTGTATATTTTTTCAACTCTGGGCTGGATGTAACCTCGCATTAAAACCTCTTCTACAACGCCCGCAGTTAGACACGTAAAAATAATCAAAAAATAATTATTCTTAAAAATCGATTGCAGCTGAATGAGTTTGTCGCTCATTTTTTCATGCGTAATAAGAAAGATTAACCCATTTAAAAGTGCGCCTCCAATCGCGCAAATAAAATAAAGACAAAGCACGGCACCAATATAAAAAGACATTGGATATTTTTTGTCTTTCCAAATCGTAATGGAGCTTTTCTCGATTAATTTACTGTAAAGAAAAATCAATAACAAAACGATCCAAATAACAATTCTGCTATTAAAAAACAGACCGGCTGTCATAGTTTTTGTCCCTGTAATTAAGCTCAAGAAAGGAAAAACATAAAGCATCACTAATGCAAGGAGCGCAAAAGTGAGAAGAATTCCTAAAGAATATTTTCCGTTAAAACTCATAAAATGATTGAGAAATTATAATTAAATAATTCCTTTTCCTTGTCTGATCAGTTCAGGTTCTCCGGAAGTAAGGTCTACAATTGTTGAAGCTACGTTGTCTCCATATCCTGAATCAATGACAATATCAACCAGATGGTCATATTTTTCGGCAATTAATTCGGGATCTGTAGAATATTCAATGATCTCGTCATCATCTTTTATGGAAGTTGAGGCAATCGGATGTCCTAATTTTTCAACAATAAGCTGTGGAATCGGGTGATCCGGCACACGAATACCGATTGTTTTGTGACCTTTATAAGCTAAAGGCACACTTTTGTTGGCATCCAAAATAAATGTGAAAGGACCTGGAAGATGGCTTTTTAAAAACCTGAAAACCGAAGTGTCAATAGGTCTCGTAAAATCTGAAAGATGGCTTAAATCATTACAAATAATAGAGAATTGAGCCTTCTCCAGTTTCATTTTTTTGATCTGAGCCAGTTTTTCCATGGCTTTTATATCAAAAATATTACAACCTAACGCATAAATAGTATCGGACGGATAAATGATCAATCCGCCATTATTTAAACATTTAATTACCTCATTAATAAGATTTTCCTGAGGGTTTTCCGGGTAAATTCTTAGTATTTTTGCCATAGTACAAAGATACAAATATTAAAATAGTTTTCATAAAACTCCTTTATTTAAAAGAAAAATTAGGATTTTAAGAAAATTTTCGTACATTTGCAATCCAATATCGCGGGATGGAGCAGTAGGTAGCTCGTCGGGCTCATAACCCGAAGGTCATAGGTTCGAGTCCTGTTCCCGCTACTAAGTTATAAGTGTTTTCGGTAAACACTCTAAAGATACACCGCGGGATGGAGCAGTAGGTAGCTCGTCGGGCTCATAACCCGAAGGTCATAGGTTCGAGTCCTGTTCCCGCTACTAAGTTATAAGTGTTTTCGGTAAACACTCTAAAGATACACCGCGGGATGGAGCAGTAGGTAGCTCGTCGGGCTCATAACCCGAAGGTCATAGGTTCGAGTCCTGTTCCCGCTACTAAGTTATAAGTGCTTTCGGTAAGCACTCTAAAGATACACCGCGGGATGGAGCAGTAGGTAGCTCGTCGGGCTCATAACCCGAAGGTCATAGGTTCGAGTCCTGTTCCCGCTACTAAATCAAGAGAATCACATTGTGGTTCTCTTTTTTTGTTCAATCAATTCTAAATTCCACAAAATTATTTTCAAAACATTTTCTACAGTCTTTATGTATTGATTTTTTACGCATCTTTATGATAAAATTTAATAAAATGGAAGCTGTCATTATTTCTGAGAGAAAAAAATCAGTGGTAACAGATATAATTCTTGTTACGATTTTCGGTTTAGTTCCATTATTTTTTTTTATTAAATGGTTAATATCATCGGATGATGTTGCTGGTAGCATTTGTATTAGCGTTTTGATAATAGCCATACTATTTTTCCCGATTGTTGTAATATCAGGCTACATCTGGGATGTAAAACAGAAAATAGTTTTATCTGAAGCCGGAATAAAATTATGCTACGGAAGAAATATTGTAGATATTTTACATGGTGAGGGTAGTTTCAGAATATTTCCTGATAATGAAATCCATTGGAATAAAATAACAGGCTTTGATATAAGTTCTGAAGAACGTCGGGAGGCGACTGAAGGTGGCGGTTATTCTACTACAATAAGGTATAGTCTCCTTATTAAAATCCAAAATCCAAAAGTGGTTGTATATAATGCTCAGGAGTTCAAGATAAATTACTCTACTATCAGGTTGGGGAAATTTAAGGAACCCCCTAATGAAATATTAGGAATTTGTGAACGGTTTCAAAAATCCATTCAAAATGAAAATCATTAAGTAACAATTTTATTAAATAAAAAAAAATCCCACTTTAAAAGCGGGATCATGTATTATTGAGCTATTGTAGCGTAAGGACTTAATTTGTAGTCTTCAGCATTGGTTTGATCCATAAAATCTTTTTTCTGCATTCCTTTCATTCTTCCTGCAGCATCACTTGCATTGAAATAAGCTTCACTTAGTTTAGTTGCCATTTCAGCAGGGTTAAAATCTATTTTAGTATCACCTTCTACACCCAGATATCCGTTCTTTTTAGTAAGGTAAGTGATGTAATTTTTATAGTTGATCATGGTATCTCTGAACATTCTGTTATGGTACTCCAGACATTTTTTAGATTTTTTATTTGAATTGTTTAGAATACAGCTAGACATATTTCCTCTGTACAAACGCCATTCCTGCTCTACTTTTGCATATTCTTTTCCTAAAGCGGTCTTTCCGTTAATAAGGATATTGTTGTCGCCTTCTTTAGTCGCGATTGTCTGCAAATGTCCTATAACAAGAGGAACTGTTTTTTCAATTTTTGCTTTAGTTTCTTTTAAAGTCCCAAAATCTGCTGCAGGAGAGTTTTTCTTTTGAGCAGTCGTTACATTAAAAATAAGTAGTAATAGTACAATCAATAAATTATATCTTTTCATGAGAAATTTTTAAAGCACTAAAATAAATATATTTTCTCAGTTTAAACAAATAGATTTTAATTTTATTTAATAAAAATTAACAAGTTTTAAGAATTTATGTTCTAATCCTAAATTTTACTGCCGATTAATGAGGTAATAAATTCGATCAATTAAAAATTTAACATATTTTAATAAAATTTATTTAATTGATTTTCAGAACTTTATATTAATTAATCTTTTATCACTAAGAAAATAGTTGTTGGAGTGGAATTTATTTCTACATTTGTATAACTAATTTCTTAGTGATATAGAATTTTGATACAATTTTATATCATATTTAATGATAAATGAAACAGGATATGATAATTCAGACGTTAACAAAGGCAGAAGAGCAGGTAATGCAGTATTTATGGAAACTCGAAAAAGGATTCTTAAAAGATGTCCTTGATCTTTTTCCGGAGCCAAAACCGCATACCAATACTGTTTCAACTATTTTAAAAGTGTTGAAAGACAAAGAGTTCGTAGACTACAGGGTTTACGGAAGACAGCATGAATATTTCCCGTTGATCTCAAAAGAGCAGTATTCGGGGAAGACCATGAAGAGCCTTGTGAAAAACTATTTTAAAGGTTCTTATAAAAGTGCCGTTTCATTTCTTGTAGAAAAAAATGAAATGACCGTTGAAGATCTTGAAATTTTATTAAACGAACTCAAAAAGAAAGACTAGCTATGGAAGCAATACTTCTATACTTTGTAAAAGTAATTTTATCTTCTGGTGTAATGTTTTTGTATTATCAGTTGTCTTTAAAAGACAAGACATTTCATCATTATAACAGATTTTATTTACTGTCTGCAATATTGATATCACTATTATTACCGTTGATCACGGTGGATGATTTTACGATAGAGGTAAATAATGATGTTTATAGCTTGCTGGATAAGATACAGAATTTTAATACAACCAAAAACATAGAAAATGACCACACTTATTTTAGAATTATTTTTTCAGCTTTGGGATTGGTTTCTCTCTATTTTTTAGGAAGATTCATTTACGGAATCTTTAGAATACAACAGCTTAAAAGCCAATTTCAAAAAGAAAGTTTTGATGGTATCAATTTTTACCATACAAACCTCACCGAAGCTCCGTTCTCTTACTTTAAAAACCTGTTCTGGAAGAATACAATTATATTGAATTCAGACATCGGAAAACAGATTTTAAAGCACGAAATGGTGCATATTGAGCAGAAACACTCATTCGATAAAATTTTTATTGAAGTGATTACTTCCGTTTTCTGGTTCAATCCATTTTTTCATATCATTAAAAAAGAAATAAGTTTAATTCACGAGTATCTGGCTGATAAAAAGGCCGTAAAACAATCGGACACAAAAGCATTTGCGCAGATGCTTTTAGCAAGTCACTTTTCCGGAACACAGTTACCTGCAACCAGTCCGTTTCTAAGTTCAAATCTAAAAAAACGACTCAAAATGTTACAAAAACCTAAAACCAAATTCGGATATGCGCGAAGAATCTTTGCATTGCCGGTTTTATTTTCAGTGGCTTTTGCCTATATGGTAAATGCTAAAAATAAAGAGATTAAAGAAACAAATATTGCGATTCAGGAAGCTGTTTCTCAAATAAAAAAAGACACGATAAGACCAGAAAAAAGCAAAGATATAATTGTTGCTTCCAAAGGATATAAAAAATCTGATGACGAGAAAAAAATCGCCGATCTCAGTAAAAAAATACAGGAAAAAAGTAAAGCTTTAAAAGAATTAAAACCTGAAAGCAAAGAATTTCAAAAACATGTTGACGAATTGGGAGAACTTTCTTCTGAAATAGGCAAAATTGCAAGTTCGGATAATTTTCAGAAAACAATATTGGCCTACAGAATGGATGGTTCTGAAATGAAAAATATTAATGATTTTTTCAAATCAGACGAATGGAAAAATAAAGTAAAAGAGCTTAAAAGCATGAACATTGAAATGCCGGAAATGCCCGAAATGAATTTTAACTTTCCTGACGTTCCGCCATTTCCAAAAGCTCCAAAAGCTCCAAATGCTCCGGATGCACCAAACGCTCCAAGTTCACCGAATGTATCAAAGGCAAGACTTTATAAATTTAGTGATCGACAAGACATGAAATGGAGCCCTGAAGCTGATATGACCTTTGCTGAAAGAGCTAAAGAATCTGCATCAACAGCCAAAAAAAGAGCTGAACTCGACAGAAAAAGAGCAAAACTTGAAGAAAAAAGAGCGAAGCTAGAAGGAGAGAGAGCAAAACTTGATGTAGAAAGAAGAGTCTTGGAAGGGAAAAATGGAAGAGTTTACATTCAGAGTAATAGCTTTAGTAATATTCCGAATGACAAAATGTTGAGAATCAATGCTCAGACTATGAGAATGAATAAAGGCCAAAACGATAGTTTTACAATAACAACTACTGGATCTGGAAGTGTAGTTGGTGATACTGGAGACATGAAGATTTTTATTGATGGTAAACCTTCTACAAAACAAGATATGGAAGCTTTAAAACCAAATGAAATTTCTTCAATGAATATCATGAAAAACTCAAATAACGGAAAAACAGAAGGCAGCATACAAATTCAGACCAAAAAATAAAGTTCAATAAGCTTTGTTGATATTTAAATTGGCAAAGCTTTTTATTTAATACCATAAATATGAAAAAAAATATAGTATTCTTTCTGCTTGTAAGCATATTTGCCAATGCACAGATCAACCGATTTTATTATGATTACAAATATATTTCAGATTCCACCAATAAAGCGGAAGTGAAAAGTGATATAATGCTTTTAGACATTGATAAAAATGGGTCAAAATATTATAGTCGCGAAAAATTTGTCTCTGATTCTATCTCAAAAGCTGATCTTGCAAAACAGTTGAAAGGCGGATTGGGCGGAAGCATTAACATCAAAAAAAATATAAAACCGGGAACAATTTTCGCAACCGTTACAAAAGCTTATCCCGATTATAAAGTATCACTTTCAGAAAAAATAGGACAAACAATCTATAAAGTTGTAGAAGACCAAAAGCCCGAATGGAAAATTCTTCCTGAAAAACAAAAAATAGGGGAATACAATACTCAGAAAGCGACAACAACTTTTGGAGGAAGACAATGGGTAGCATGGTTCAGTGCAGATATTCCTTTTCAGGATGGGCCATATAAATTTTACGGATTACCGGGACTGATTGTTAAATTAGAAGATAAAACGGGTTCACATATAATGACTTTAATTGGTAATAAAAAAACAGAGGCAAGTACAGAAGAGGAACTTCAATTACCGGGTGTTACAATGATTGGTTTGGGTGGTAAAGATATTGAGGTAACTAAAAAGCAATTTAAAAAAGCCTGGAAAGATTATCAGACAGATCCGACAAAAGATATGAAGCAGTCAATGAGTACTCTTCCCGCTGGTGCTGTGGTAAAAATGAGAAATCAGGATGGAAAAGATATTGGTGTGAACGAGATGTACAGGAATATTGAGAAAAGAGCAAAAGAAGAAATACAGAAAAATAATAACAAAATAGAACCTGATTTATACAAATAATCAGCCTATTTTAACATAACTAAAAATCCCGAAACTCAGTTTCGGGATTTTTTATTTTCTTTCATTAAAAAAATAAAAACGTTAGAATGGTTAATGAAAATGGTGAAAAATTATGTATAAATAAAGAAGTTAGAAATCAGAAAAAAGAAGTCAATTAAGAAAATTTTAGAAATAATAAATTCTTAGAATTAGATTTACTAAAATAAAGATAGCAAGTGTAGATTAGTTTTAGCATTTTTTTCGTTTACTAATATTGAGGATATATTTTTTATACTTTAGTGAAAATTACAACAGATGAAAAAATTGATGATTGCTTTTATTACACTTTTGGGGATACTTACTTGTGCTCAGAATCAGCGTTTTATCTATGAATATAAATTTGTAAAAGATTCTACTGAAAAAGATAAGGCTGAGACGGAGTTAATGTATCTGGACGTTACAAAAAAGGGTTCCAAATTCTACAGTATAGACACAAGGGCCACAGATTCTTTATCAATGGGAGAAGCTAAAGAAATGTCCGGAATGCAAATGGCAACAGCCATGAAAGGGCAGATTTCCTTTATTGTAGAAAAGTCTTATCCAAGCTATCAAACGATATTTTTCGACAGACTTGATAATGATATTAATAAATATAAAGTCATTGATACCAGAAAATTAAATTGGAAAATTTTACCAGATAAAGAAAAAATAGGTGAGTTTACAGCACAAAAAGCTACATTGGATTTTGCTGGAAGATTATGGACAGCTTGGTTCGTTTCTACTATTCCGATTCAGGACGGACCGTATAAATTTAAAGGATTACCGGGACTTATTGTGAAGATCACCGACAAAACAAATTCTCATATTTTTGAATTGAAAGGAATAGAAAAACTCAAAGAAAACGAAGTTTGGACTACAGAAGTTGGCAATCAATTTGAAAGAATAATCTCTGTTGATCTTAAAAAATACCGCAAACTCTTTATTGAAGATAGAAAAAATCCAGATAAAATGCTTTCGTTGCCATCTTCGGAAGGAATGACAGTAATGTTGGGGGATAACGGCGAGCCGATGAACCGCAATGAACAAATTAAAGAACTGGAAAAAATGTCCAAAGAAAGAAACGCAAAAGACAATAACGTTCTTGAACTAGATTTATTGAAATAAAAACAAACCCCTGAAAAGTAATTTTCAAGGGTTTTATATTTTAAAGTAAGCTTAATATTAAGCTAATTTCTGAGAATCTGCAATAAACTGAGCCAATCCGCTGTCTGTTAATGGGTGTCTCAACAAACTCAAGATCGGAGGAAGTGGAGAAGTAATAACATCAGCACCGATTTTAGCACAGTCAATAATGTGCATTTGGTGACGGATAGATGCTGCTAAAATTTCAGTGTCATACATATAGTTATCAAAAATTAATCTGATTTCTTGGATTAAGTTTAATCCGTCTGTAGAAATGTCATCTAATCTACCTAAGAAAGGAGAAACGTAAGTTGCACCCGCTTTTGCAGCTAAAAGAGCCTGTCCAGCAGAGAAAATCAACGTACAGTTAGTTTTGATTCCTTTATCAGAAAAATATTTTAAAGCTTTGATACCGTCTTTGATCATTGGAATTTTCACAACGATATTCGGGTGGATTGCAGCCAATTCATCACCTTCTTTGATCATTTCTTCGTAAGTTGTAGAAAGAACTTCAGCAGAAATATCTCCGTCTACGATCTCGCAAATTGCTTTATAATGATTTTTGATAGCCTCAGCTCCCTGAATTCCTTCTTTAGCCATTAAAGACGGGTTAGTTGTTACCCCATCTAAAATTCCAAGGTCTTTAGCTTCTCTAATTTGCTCTAAATTGGCAGTGTCAATAAAAAATTTCATTTGTTTAAAGATTTATTTATACAAAGATAAACAATCCTTTTTGAGTGGAAAACTTAATTAGAATTACGTTTTTGATAACATACCAAAAATTCCCCTCTTTGGAAAACGTGGTTAAAAAAGTAAGTACTATAAAACATTGTTAAACACAAATCACACTACTATTTTTCACAAATAAACACAATCATCTGTGCAAATCCGTGAAATCTGTGGGAAATAAAATAACAGCAAAATTCCTAACTTTGTTATCAATGAAAAACCACTTCACAGCCCAACTAGAAATCATAGGCATCAATCCTTTTGTTTTTATTCCTGAGAAAGTTTTAAATGAAATTTTTGAAACTTCGGAAAAAAATAAAAGTCCAATTCCGGTGAAAGGAACTGTAAATGGGAAAGAATTCAAGCAAAATTTAATGAAATATTTAGGAGAATGGCGGTTATACGTCAACTTAACCATGTTAAAAGATTCTCCCAAAAAAATAGGCGAAACAATTGAAGTTTCAATTGAATTTGATAATTCAGACAGAACGATTTCCATTCATCCTCAATTGGATAAAGCGATTAAAGAAAATCCTGTTGCCTTACAAAATTTTGAAAATTTAATTCCTTCAAGAAGATTAGAATTGATTCGCTACATCAATAATTTAAAAACAGAAGCCAGCATTCAAAGAAATATTGAAAAAATAATCAAACATTTACACGGCGAAACTGACTTTTTTGGTAAGAATATTAATTGAAAACAATAAAAAAATCCGAGAAATTTTTCCCGGATTTTACTTTATTTTATGAATTTAAAGCTTTACTCAATTTTACAGCGTCCTGATTGCTAGGGTCATACTGTATAGATTTTGCAATATGTTCTTTTGCTTTGGCAGGATCAGATTGCTGTTCTGCAAAGGCAACATAGAAATAAGCGTAAGCTAAATTTTTCTTATTTTGTTCTACTTCTTCCGGTTTTACCGTTGCAATATATTTCTCGTAAGAAAGTTTTGCGTTGGCATCATCTTTAGCAGCTTGATAAGCGTATGCCTGACTGTAATATGATGGAGCCCAATCCGGTAACAAAGCAGATATCTTTTTCCAAGTATCAACTGCATTTGTCCAGTCTGATGCTTCCTGATATGCTGTAGCCAATTTTGCTAATGATTCTGTATCCTTCGGATTTGTTTCGATTTGTTTTTTAAGTCCGTCGATCGTTGCATTGCCAGATTGAGCTGTAGCAGCCGTAGTTGTTGTACTGCTTGCAGTATCCGTTTGCGTTGTTTGTGCATTTACAAAACTTGCACTTCCTACAAGGATTAAACCTAAAAACACAGTTTTGATATTAATTTTAGTCATTTTCATAATCGTACATTTTTAAAATTCTTATTTTTAAAATTCAATAATAATTCCACAAAGGCTTAAATTTTAGAAGCTTTAAGTTTTTTTAGAAAATATTAACGGATAAATGCATTTTTTTAGCTTAATTTTTGATTCATTGATGTTTGAGTTATCTTTGTAATTCAAGTTTTATTTTTAATAATCAATATAATTTTATTATATGAACATCATATTAGCCTCAACTTCCACAATTTTTGGTGGTGAATATTTAGAATATCTAAGAGAAGAATTAATACAATTATATAAAGGTATTGATGAAATAATCTTCGTTCCTTTTGCAAGGCCGGGCGGAATTTCCCACGACGATTACACCGCAAAAGCCCGTTCTTTCTTCGAAACAATTAATATTAAAGTAAAAGGTCTTCATGAATTTGAAGATAAAAGTGAAGCTTTAAACAACGCTAAAGGATATTTTACAGGCGGAGGAAATACATTTTTATTGGTTAAAACTTTACATGAAGAAAATTTGATGTCAGTTTTAAAATCAAACGTAGAAAGCGGAAAAGCGTATTTAGGGTGTAGTGCAGGAAGTAATATTGGCGGACAAAATATGAAAACTACGAACGATATGCCGATCGTTTATCCGCCAAGTTTTGAATGTATGGGATTGGTTCCTTTTAATTTGAATCCACATTATTTAGATCCAAATCCGGATTTGAAGCATAATGGAGAAACCAGAGAAACAAGAATCAAAGAATTTTTAACGCAAAATGATCTTAAAGTTGTCGGACTTCGAGAAGGAAACTGGATCAGAAGAATTGGCGATAAAATTTCTGTTGAAGGAAGTGAACTGACAAGGATTTTTGAAAAAGGAAAAGAGCCGTACGAAATAGAATCTGGTTCAGAATTGTAATTTTAATTATATTTGATTTAAATAATAGTAAATGCTTCAACTTCGCTCAGCATAACAACGTTATAAAATGACAGTTAGTATTAGAAATGTCATGCTGAGCGAAGTCGAAGCATCTGAATGTAATGTATAAAGATTACAGGATCATAAAAACAAAATGCAATGAAAAAAACGTTTGCTGTTCTTGCGCTTTCAACTCAGCTTATTTTCGCTCAAAATATTGCCCAAAAATTGGATAAAGTAACCAAAGATTTAATGGATTCTTCGGGAGCTGTTGCCTCCAACTTATCTTTTTATGTTTCTGATGAAAGCGGAAATTTCATTTACGAATACCAAGGAAATAAAGGACTTTCAACGGCTTCTACACAGAAAATATTCACTGCAGGAGCAGCTTTGGAAACTTTAGGCAAAAATTATACATATAAAACAACTTCAAGCTATTCCGGTACTATTTCGGGAGGAAATTTGAACGGAAACCTTTTCATTTCATCAAATGGAGATCCTACCTTGGGAAGTTGGCGTTACGATGCCTACAAACCGGAAAATTTTAAAAAGAAATTTATTGAAGCCGTAAAAAAATCCGGAATTATAAAGATTTCGGGAGATTTAATTATTGATGATTCTTATTTTGACCATCAGACAATTCCCGGAGGTTGGCCTTGGGATGATCTTGGAAACTATTATGGAGCTGGAGTTTGGGGTGTGAATTGGCGAGAAAATCAGTTTGATATTAATATTAACGGAACAGATTTTAAGAATTTTTCCTATCCTTTGGAAGGCGTAAAATGGTTGAATGATTTAAAAACAGGAGGAAATTCAGATCAAAGTTTAATTTTCACAGCACCACATTCTAATGTTGCTTTGATTAACGGAACCTTACCTGCAGGAAAAGCGGTAACGGTTTCAGGATCAGTGCCAAATCCGCCACTGCAATTAGGTGTTGAAGTCAAAGATTGGTTGAAAGAATCAGGAATTGAACTTTCAGGAAAAGTTGTTACGAATTCCCAGCTCGAATTGGAAGGAAAACAGGCTCTACAAGCTCCAAAAGCAAATACAATTCTTAATTATGAATCTCCAACTTTAGACAAGATCGTTTATTGGTTTTTAAGAAAAAGTATCAATATGTATGGTGAAACTTTCATTAAAACCTTAGGAAAGGAGAAAAAAGGGGATCCAAGTTTCAAAAGTGGAGTGGCTTATCTTAAAGAATTCTGGAAATCAAAAGGAATTAATGCCAATATGATCAATTTTGCGGATGGAAGCGGACTTTCACCACAGAACTATGTTTCAGCCAAAGCGGAAGTTCAGGCTTTGTTGTATGCAAAAAAACAAGCTTGGTTTGAGGCTTATTATGACGGTTTTCCAACGCAGGATAACGGCATGAAAATGAAAAGCGGAACCATGAGTGATACAAAATCTTTCGCTGGATATCATACCGCCAAGGATGGAAAAAAATATGTGTTCTCTATTATTATCAACAATTATCAGGGGAGCGGAAGTGCAGAGTTACAGAAAATTCTGAATGTTTTAAAATAAATATAATTATCCGTAATTTGACATAATTAAAGAATCTTTGTGAACTTAGCTGAGTAGAACGCCTTTGCGAACCTTAAAAAAAGTTAGTAGTCAAAAGATCTTTGCGCTCTTTGCGTTTAAAAAGCATTATAATTAAAAAAGGATATTCAAAAAAATAAATTATCTTGAGAAAATCCATATTTGCCAGATTAAATAACTGGATTATTTTTACATTAATGACCATTGTGGTGCTCACAGTTGTTATTGCATCTACGATTTTGATTAATTTTTTACGTAAAGAAGAGATCAAAAGGGTTGATATTTTGGTGAGTGCCTTAAAACTTCAACAGGAAGTTACTAATCCTAATTTAGAAATTCAGGCATTACTTCTTCAAATTTATGGTTCAAATAGCACGATTCCTGTTATTCTTTTAGATAAGCAAGATCGAATTATGGAACATAAAAACTTGCCGGAAGACATAGGGAATGACCCTAAAAAAATAGTGACTTTAGCTAAAAAAATGTCAAAAAGTTATACTCCTATCGAAATTGAAATTGTAAAAGGAGATAAGCAGATTGTTTTTTATGATAATTCTCCTTTGTTGAATAATTTACGCTATTCTCCATTTATATTAGGATTTTTTATTTTATGTTATTTCTTGTTTTCGTTTTGGTTTTTCAGAACAATAAAGAAAACGGATGAAGGCTATCTTTGGGCAGGTCTGGCAAAGGAAACGGCACACCAGATCGGAACTCCATTATCATCAATGATCGGCTGGATGGAAATTATGAAGTTGGATGATCCGGAATCTGAAGGTATTCGCGAGATTGAAAGAGATATCGAAAGATTAAGAACTATTTCTGAAAGATTTTCAAAAATTGGATCTATTCCGGAATTGAATGACACGGATTTTAATACTACGATTCAAACGAATTATGATTATTTGAAGACCAGAATTTCAAGGAAAATAAATTTTGGACTGCATCTTCCCAATTATGACATTTCGGTTCCCCACAACAAAATTCTGATGAGCTGGGTGATCGAAAATTTAGTTAAAAATGCTGTTGATGCGATGAAAGGCGAAGGCTCGATTTCAATGTCAGTTTTTGAACGAAATAAAAATATTTTAATAGAAGTTCAAGACACTGGAAGTGGAATGACCAAACAACAGGCGAGAAATGCCTTTAACCCTGGGTATTCAACAAAGAAAAGAGGTTGGGGATTAGGATTGTCGTTGGCAAAAAGGGTAATTAAGGAGTATCATCATGGAGATATTAAAATCTCGCAAACCGAACTTGGAAAAGGAACGACTTTTAGAATTACAATTAAAAAAGCTTAAAAAATATTTTTATTAAACACGAATAACACAAATATTTTTCACAAATACACTATCAAAAATTTGTGCTTTTAGTGAGAGATATTTGTGTTATTCGTGTTTAAAAACAAAAAAAGCGAGGAAAAATTTCCCCGCTTCATTATTATAAATAGTTCTTAATTATTTCTTCCCAGTCAACCACTGATCCTGCAATTTCTTTTCTGCCGGAGTAGGGTTAGCTTTGTATTGAAGCGTTTCCATCGTCAGTTTATCAAGAATTGCTTTTCCTTTAAGGTCGATTTTATCCATTTTATCACCATTTTTTCTAAGAACAGTCACTGTTACGTTTTGTCCTTCTTTTATGGTTTTAGAATAATTGATAAAGGCCTGTACATTTTTAATATCGATAGTTTTACCGTCTAATGCAGCCACTTCATCTGTGATTTTAAATCCTATACTTTTTGAAAAAGGAGATAACGCTGAGTTTTCATCAAAAACAAACGTGTTATTTTTCTCGTTGTATCCTGTTTGGTTTGGATCCTTAATTAACCAAAAGATTGGCGGAGTTTCCTGCTTACCAATTTCCACACCTACCTGACTCAAATATTCTGCATAAGGCGTTGGCTGACTTCCTGCAATATATTTATTGTAAAAATCCTTTATTTGAGGATAACCTGTTACAGTTACCAATTCATCGATCAGTTTATCATCTTTGAAAGGTTTGTTTTCACCAAATCTCTGAGATAATTTTCTGATCATATCGCGGTAGCCCATTTCACCGTTGGATAGTTTTCTCAATTCAATATCAAGACACATCGTTAACAGCGTTCCTTTTTCGTACACATTTCGGTACTGATCTTTGTATTGATCCAGAAGAACATTTTTACTCATCACCGTAAACGGCATGGTGTCATCATAGTTCTTAGAATTGGTAATTTTTTCGTTGATTCTCTTTAAGAACTCATTTTTATCAATTAATCCTTCCTGAATCTGGAATAAATTAGCAAAATATTCCGTTCCGCCTTCATACATCCAAAGGTGTTGAGACATTTTAGGATCAGCATAATCGAAGTTGTGAATTTCCTCAGAATGTGTCTTCAATGGATTTACCGTGTGGAAAAATTCGTGAGAAACAACGTCTGTGATGGCTTTATCGATCGCATCTTTCGGCATCATTTCAGGCAATACAACACTTGTAGATTCGTGGTGTTCTAGAGCCCCGAAACCTTTGATTTGTGGGCCTTCCGTTCCTGAAAGATAAAGCAAGATCGCATATTTTTTATTGGTATTCATATCACCCAAAAATTTCTTTTGAGCAACAACCATTTTTTCTAAATTCTCCTTAAAATCTGCCGCCTTATATTTTCCTGTTGGTGAGTAAACTCCCAAAACAAGATCCATTCCTCCCGCGTTGAAGGTGATGTAATCAGGTTTTGTATACATTAACGGAGAATCGGTCACTTTTGCATAATTCGCTAGAACATAAGTGTCTGTAGATTCAGATTTATCTTGGTCAACCAAAGCTGTCGTTCCGTAAAAATCAGTTGGTTTTTGAACTACCAATTGATAAGGTACATCCTGCATATTGTCGATATATCCGATGAATCCATGCGTATTGATCATATATACCTTTCCTTGTTCGATATTAGTTCCTGATGGAGAAAATACAGCTTTATGTTTTGAAGTGTCCATTTCATCATCAAAACTGTCATTCACCAAATAAGTAACCTTAGTTAAGTTCTGAGCATTTTTAAGAGAATAGGTATTATCGTTAACTTTCGTAAAAGTTAATTCTTTTCCTTTATTGTCTAAAAATTTGATCCCTTCTATAAATCTTCCGTAATCATCCACAGAATAGGTTCCGGGAACGGTTTTCGGAAAATGGAACTTAATGTCGCCTGATTTCATTTTCGGGAATTCCATCGTAACGGCAACTTTATCGTCCTTTACATTCACAAGGTCGATGTTGGTTTTAATAGACTGAGCGTTTACTAAAACGGTAGCTAAAACGCTTAAACTTAGTGCTATTTTTTTCATTGAGTTTAAATTATAATTAAATAGTTGTCGTAAAATCCATTTTGTTACGAACTGATGTATTAAACTTTTCTTAAATTTTCAGATTAAAATTATTAAAATGTGAAAATGAATATTATTTTAACCATTAAGTTTTTTATTAAGAGGTTAAGAATATTAAGTTTGACGTTGTCTTACACTTAAAAATCTATTTGATTTTCTTAATTAAACTTAACTCCTTACATATTCTTAATGGTTCAAATAAATAAAAAAGCAAAACCGATATTTCACGATTTTGCTTTTCATATTTACTGTACTTTCTTGTAATTGATATAATAATTCTTGTTAAACTCAACCGGAGTTCCTTTTTTCAACTTTACTGTCTGCCAGTTTTCCGTTGGATTAATGGTTTGTTCTCCATCAATGATGATCGGAAGTTTAAGATTTTTGATCACATTCGTGTAACGGAATTTCAACTCTTCTCCTTTTTGAGAATATTCCAACGTCGGAATTTTTATAGTTCTTAAATATTGATTAAAAACGCTCGAAAAATCAATACCTGATTTTGATGAAATATAGTTTTCAACCTGTTCCGTTGTGACGGTTTGATGATAGAATTCTTTACTCAAACCTCTCAATATCTGCCTGAATTTTTCATCATTATTAATAATCTGACGAATCGTATGAATCATACTTGCACCTTTTGGATACATATCGCCGCTTCCTTCATTTCTTACACCATATTTCCCGATAATCGGAACGTCATTATCAATTTTACTTCTATATCCTTGAGCATAAATATCTGCGGACTTTTTATCCATGTATTTTTCGGTAAAAAGGGTCTCAGAATAGGTTGTAAAGCTCTCGTGAATCCACATATCTGCCTGATCTTTTGCAGTGATATTGTTGGCAAACCACTCGTGTCCGCTTTCGTGAACGATGATATAATCCCAGTTTAAGCCAACTCCTGTTCCAAAAAAGTCTCTTCCACGGTATCCGTTTTCATACCCGTTTCCGTACGCAACATTACTCTGATGTTCCATACCCAAATAAGGCGAATCTACCAATTTGTAAGAATCTTCATAGAAAGGATACGCTCCAAACCAATATTCAAAAGCAGAAAGCATGGGTTTTACCTGCTGGAATTGTTTTTTTGCTTTATCTAAATTATAATCTAGTACCCAATAATCTAAATCCAGCGTTCCTTTTTCGCCTTTGTAAGTGTCTTTAAAATTGACATATTTTCCAATATTCGGGATGATAGAGTAGGCGTTGATCGGGTTTTTAACCTGCCAAGTGTAGGTTGTTTTGTCTCCTTCTGTTTTTTTGTCGATTAATCTTCCGTTTCCAACTCCGACTAAATCTTTAGGCGTGATGATTTTCATTACCATTCCATTATCAGGTTCATCGCTCCAGATGTCCTTTGTAGGAAGCCATATTGAAGCCCCGATTCCTTCATCGGCAACACTCATCCACGGATTTCCTTTCTCATCTTTTGTGAAAACCCAGCCTCCGTCCCAAGGTGCATTTTTAGCAATCACAGGATTTCCGGAATAGGTCACATCAATGGTGTATTTTTCTCCTTTTTTGAAGCTTTTTTTAGTTGAAATAAAGATAAAATCTCCGTCTTGTTTATATTCTGAGATAGGGAAATTTCCTTCTACTTTATCCGCTTTCATAGGCTGTTGAAGGTCAATTTGAAAAGTAGGATTAGCAACATCTTTTATAATTTCAAAACTAATTTTGTTGATTCCTTTGATACTTTTCTGTTCGAAATTCGGTTCAACGGAAAGCTCATATTTTTTCACATCCCAAAAGTTTCTGAATTTTGTATTAGAACCTTTTAAAGTATCTTGTTTGGTGAAGTTTTCAGGCCTTTCGAAGAATTGTCCGAAAACAAGTCCTGACGCGAATAAAAGTGTATATGAAAGCTTTTTCATTTGAAATTAAATTAATCTACCCAAAAATAGAAAATTTAAAACCAACTAAGAAAAAATAAATTATAAACCTCTGTGAAGATTAGTTAAATACATAAAAAATGATTGTCATTTTGCATGAAGGAAAATACAGTGAAGAATTTATTATTATTTAAAAGCAAAGTTTTAATATAAAAAAACATATTGCTTTTAAGGAACAAAGAGATGCGACAAAGTCGCTGATGAAGGACGCTTCTTAAGAATCAATTATACTGATTCAATTCTTTGCTCCCTTAAAATTTACAGAATTAAAATAAATCTTTGCGTTAAAAAACTTTCAGCTTATGAGAGTTGAGATTCCTGCGGGATGACAAAGAGAATTTTTTACTTTATAATTCTAATTAAAGAATTTCTTCAATAATATTTTTGAATTTATTAAAATCGATATCGCTATTATCCGAGATGTCAATAAAATATTTCGTTTGCCAGTTCTTAGTTTTTTCAGCCTGCTTACTTTCAGGTTCATCCCAATTGGTGTACACCCGAAAACCTCGTTTGCCCTCTTTTTGATCGTTAGTCAGAATTTGTTTTTCGCTTAATACTTTTTTAGGGAAGATAAAAAATCCGAATTGGGTATCTTTTTCTGTGGCGATCAAATAAAAATCAAAATCATCGGAAGCGTTGAAAGGCTCTGTTTTTCCGTCAGAATTTCTTCTCCACAAAGTTACAAATTGTCCGTTTTTGGTTGGCGTAATTTTAGCTTTTCGGAACTTAATTTTAAAAGTATTAAGTGAAAAATTATGACCAAAATATTCTTCACATTCTAAATCTGTTTCAATATTTGATAGATTTAATTGTAAAGTTTTAAAAACAAAATCTTCAATTCGGCTTAATTCTTTGATCATGCTCTTTTTGTTATTTAAAAGAAAGGGATCAAAGCTTTATTTAAAAACTTTGATCCCTTTCTTGATTTAATTTTTATTGAAGTTAAAAGTCTTTCCTTAATTACTTCTGAACTGCCGGAAGATTTCCTTCACGTTTCTGAACTTTTTTATGAGTATAAGCACACATAATGATACTGAATTCATACAATAAAAGTAGCGGTAACGCAGCCATGATCATACTTAAAACGTCTGCAGGAGTAATAATTGCGGCAACAACCATAATTAAGACAATTGCATGACGACGGTATGTTCTCATGAATTTTGGTGTCAAAATTCCAATAGTCGTAAGGAAATAAATAAGGATTGGGAAAAGAAAAATAACACCCATCCCCAAAATAACCTGTAAAAATAAGGTTGTGTAATCGCTCAGGTCGTAAAGCGGAACAATAATATCTGAAATTTTGAAGATCACCCCAAAATTAATAGCAAAAGGAAGAATTAAAAAATATCCACATAAAACGCCTGTCATGAAGAGAATCCAAATCGCATTGATGATAAAGATTGAATTTTTTCTCTCCCTTGGATGCAAAGCAGGACCGATAAAACGCCACAATTCCCAAACAATATAAGGAAATGCACCTACAATTCCTCCAAAAATAGAAACAGACATCATTACATTAAACTGCTGATAAAGCCTTTGCACACGCACAGGGAACTCTTTCGGAAGGTGGATACTGTCTTCTCCCAAAATCATTCTGGAAAAGTGATTAACTATTTTAAATGTAGGGAAATCGTTTCTGGTTGGTCCAAAAAAGATATGATCCATGATCCAGTTGATGTTAAAACCAACAGCGAAAGCGGCAATTATGATCGCAATCATTGAGCGTACAAGATGACCTCTTAATTCTCCAATATGCCCAAGAAAGGACATTTCTTTACCTTCACTCACAGAATAATTTTTTAAAGTTCCAAATTTATGAAAAAAGTTTCAGTAAAGCGGGAAGATAGATGTTTAAAATTCAAGGGTTGAAGTTTAATATTCTACGGGTAAAATTTAGTTTTAAACGGTATTAAAACTTCCAGCCTCCATCTTCAAACTCCAATCTTAGTTAATCCCCTCATCCAACAACTTATGCAGATCGATAATTCCAAAATACTTTCCGTTTTCTGTTACGATAAGCTGTCCGATATTATTTTCTTTTAAAATTTTCATTGCTTCTTTTGCCAAGGCTTCTTTTTCGATTGTTTTTGGGTTGGCAGACATGATATCTTTAGCTAAAACTACAGAAACATCTTCGCCTTTCATCAACATTCGTCTTAAATCTCCGTCAGTAACAACTCCAATGATCTTATCTTCATTCGTTACAACGGTAATTCCGTGTCTTGATGCGCTGATAGAAATGATAACATCCCTCACCGTAGAATCTTCCGTAACCTGAGGTTTTTGAGAAGATAGAAAATCATCAACTTTTGAAATTAAATTCTTTCCTAAGCTTCCTCCAGGGTGAAATTTAGCAAAATCATTTTCTTTAAAATCATTTAATTCCATCAAAGCGATAGCTAAAGCATCTCCTAAAGCCATTTGTAAAGTTGTTGAACTTGTTGGAGCTAGTTTGTTCGGACAAGCTTCCATGTCAACATGAGTGTCCAATATGATTTCTGAAAATTCAGCAAGTTTACTTTTTTTATTCCCCGTCATTCCGATCAAAGCGGAAGAATAATCTTTTAAATAAGGCACAAGAGTTACGATTTCAGGAGAGTTCCCGGAATGAGAAATACATAAAACAACATCCTGTTTCTGGATCACTCCCAAATCTCCATGAATGGCTTCTGAAGCATGAAGAAACTGGGACGGAGTGCCTGTAGAGTTCAATGTGGCAACAATTTTATTTCCAACATGGGCAGATTTTCCGATGCCTACAACGATCAATTTTCCTTTGGCGGAGTGTATAATTTCTACTGCTTTTGCAAAATCATCGCCTATTCTGTTCTTTAATTTTTCAAGTTCTGAAATTTCTATTTCTAAAGTGCTTTTTGCGATTGAAATAATATTAGGTCTTTCCATTTTTACTTTTACAATTTTGTATACAAAAATCTCCTGATATAAATTTATACTTTAAAAAGAATATTTAATATAAATTTTATTTTTATAAATTCGTTCGCTTTTATTTTCAGCAAAAATTTTATAACTTTGGGATAGATGCAAATTTAGCAATACAAAATTAGATGAGCGCAAAAAAAGCCAATTTATCGGGCGAATTGAAAAAATATTTCGGGTTTTCTACCTTCAAAGGTCAACAAGAGGAGATCATTGAAAATCTACTAAACGGAAAGGATATATTTGTTTTGATGCCCACAGGAGGGGGGAAGTCTTTATGCTACCAGCTTCCAGCTCTTATTTCTGAAGGAACCGCAATTGTGGTTTCGCCTTTGATAGCATTAATGAAGAATCAGGTGGATGCTGTAAATGGCCTTTCATCTGAAAGCGGAGTTGCGCACGTTTTAAATTCATCATTAAACAAAACGCAGACCAAACAGGTTTTTGACGATATTACAAGTGGTAGAACTAAACTGTTATATGTAGCTCCGGAATCTTTGATCAAAGAAGATTATGTTGATTTCTTTAAAGATGTCAATATTTCTTTCGTTGCCATAGATGAGGCGCACTGTATTTCAGAGTGGGGACACGATTTCAGACCGGAATACAGAAACTTAAAATCTATTATCGATAAAATTGCCGATGTTCCGGTGATTGCATTAACGGCAACGGCAACTCCAAAAGTTCAGGATGATATCCAGAAAACGTTGGGAATGACCAATGCTTTAGTCTTTAAAGAAAGTTTTAACCGTGCGAATTTGTATTATGAAGTTCGTCCAAAGGTGAATGTAGATAGAGAGATCGTTAAATTTATCAATCAGAGAAAAGGAAAATCAGGAATTGTTTATTGTTTAAGCCGAAGAAAGGTTGAAGAATTTGCTCAACTTTTACAGGTGAACGGAATTAATGCACTTCCTTATCATGCCGGACTTGATCAAAAGGTACGAGTTACCAATCAGGATAAATTTTTGATGGAAGATGCCGATGTGATTGTAGCTACGATCGCATTCGGAATGGGAATCGATAAACCTGACGTACGATTTGTAATTCACTACGATTTCCCGAAATCACTGGAAAGTTATTATCAGGAAACGGGACGCGCAGGTCGGGATGGTGGCGAAGGCTATTGCCTGTCGTTTTACGATCCTAAAGATATTGAGAAATTAGAAAAATTCTTAGCTCAGAAGCCTGTTTCCGAAAGAGAAATCGGATTACAGCTTTTAAATGAAGTCGTTGGTTACGCTGAAACTTCAATGAGCAGAAGACAGTATATTCTGTATTATTTTGGTGAAATTTTTGATCCTATAACAGGTGAAGGAGCCAAAATGTGCGATAATGCATCCAATCCTCCAAAACTGAAAGATGCAACGGATGATCTGAAAAAAGTGTTGGAACTAATCAACATAAATGGAGAGAAATTCAAATCTAAAGATTTGATTTCTGTGATTGTCGGAAAGGAAAGTGCCGTTACAAAATCGTATAAATTAGAACAAACTTCTTATTTCGGTTTTGGAAAAGAAGATAAAGATAATTATTGGAAAACGATTTTAAGACAAGCTACGGTTCAGAATTTTCTTCAAAAAGATATTGAGACTTATGGTGTTTTAAAAATTTCTGAAAAAGGACAATTGGTTTTAAAAGGACAGCTTGAACATTCATTCTTAATTGCTGAAGACCGAGAATTTGATCTTTCTCAGACAAAAGCAGAAAGTGATCAGGTTCAAATGCAGGCGAATGGAAGTTTAGACCAAAAATTATTTGAACAATTAAAAGATCTTAGAAAAAAAGTCGCAAAAAAGCACGGAATTCCACCTTATACGGTGTTCATGGATCCGAGTTTGGAAGATATGACGGTTCAATATCCGATCACATTGGACGAAATCGCCAAAATCTACGGAGTTGGAGAAGGAAAAGCCAAAAAATACGGGAAAGAATTTGCAGATTTTATAAAGACTTACGTTGAAGACAATAACATAGAACGTACTCAGGATATGGTGTTGAAGCAGGTTGCGAACAAATCCAGCCATAAAGTTTTCATCATTCAGAGTACGGATAAAAAAATTGACCTTGAAGATATTGCAAGAGCCAAAAACCTATCAATAGATGATCTGTTGAAAGAAATGGAACGTATTGTATATCAAGGTACAAAGTTAAATATCGATTATTATATCGAAGATAATTTTGATGAAGATATTGTAGACGGTTTCATGGAATTCATGACCGAATCTGAAAGCGACAGTATGAAAGTCTTGTTAGACGAATTTGGAGATGAACTTTCTGATGAAGAAGTGAGAATGTTGAGAATCAAGTTTATCAGTGACGTTGCTAATTAAAAAATACAGCCTTATCCCTTTGTGGGTAAGGTTTTTACTATGACGAAAAAAATTTCTGTTATGTTTATTCTGCCGGATCTTGAAACCGGAGGCGCAGAAAGAATTGTTACCACGATAGCGAATCATCTTTCCAGAGATCGGTTTGAACCTAAGATTTTGCTTTTACGCAAGAAAGGCGGATATCTTGATCTTGTTAAAAAAGATGTTGAAATTATTGATATTAATACAGAAAGAATCAGACATTCTTTAAAGCCTATTCTTGCTGAAATTTATAGAAGAAAACCGGATATTGTGTTTTCCGGATTTGGAGAAGTGAACGCATATTTGGCATTGTTTATCAAGCTTTTTCCGAGAACAAAATTCATTGCGAGAGAAACCAATGTTGTCACTCAGCATGTAACGAGAAAGGAGATCAAGTTTTTCTATAATTTTTACAATAACTATCAGAGAATCATTGCGCAAAGTGATGATATGATGAAAGATTTAACGAGTAATTTCAATATTAAATCGAAGAAAATTATTAAAATAAATAATCCTGTTGATTTCGAATTTATTGATCAAAAACTATTAACAGCCGTAAAGCCTGAAAGTTTTAAATACAATTACAAAAACGTAGTAGCTATTGGAAATTTATCTTCCAGAAAAGGTTTCGATAACTTGTTGAAAGTTTTTTCAAGGCTTAAAAATGAAAATATTTTACTTCATATTTTAGGAGACGGAAAAGACAGGGAAATTTTACATCAAATGAAAGATTTTTTAGGATTAAAGAAAGTTTACTTTCATGGAAGACAGGAAAATCCTTATCAGTTTTTGAAATTTGCAGATCTTTTTATTCTTTCATCAAGATATGAAGGTTTTCCGAATGTTTTATTGGAAGCTGGAGCTTGCGGAACGTATTCTTTGGCGAATAATTGCCCAGGTGGAATTAATGAAATCATCCAATCTAGAGTGAACGGAGAAGTTTCTGATATTGAAAATCACGAAGATTTTTCTCAAAAAGTAATGAGCATTCTGCATGGAAGTTATGATAAAGATTCTATTAAAAATTCAATCAGATCAAGGTTTTCAAAGGATATTATTTTAGATAAATATGAAAAGGTTTTGCTTGATTTAATGAAGAAATAATCATTGTAACCTATTTTATGAGCTTTTATATTTCCTTACATTTGCTCTCCAAAATTTTATCTAAAAAGTCAATATTTCATACATGAAAAAAATCCCCAAAATTGGATGTGCTTGCGAAAAACCTACCTCCGATTATACTGAATACAGAAGTTCAGAATTAGGAATAGACCGTACTAACGGAAGAAATGCCGAAGTAACGATTCAACAATGCAAGCTTTGTCAGAGAATTTGGATTCATTATTTTGTTGAATTTGAGCATCATTCTAAATCCGGAAGATGGTATAAAGGAATTGTTACTAAAAAAGACCGTTCACAAATAACTCCTGAAAATGCCGTGGAACATCTTGAACATCTTGAATGGTATGTTTATGGAGGTTCCTATTTTGAAAATACCGGAACATTTGGAGAAGGGAAGGTTAACGTCGATGTGTAAATTCTGTTTTAAACTAAAAACACTATTAAAAATCAATTAAAATAATTGAAATTTTAAAAAAAACCATGAATGACGAATTAAAAAAAGAAATACACAGTAAGTATAAAAAATACGTCACTGAAAATTATAATGAAAAATATATTTATCGATTAATACTTCAGGAAGGTTATAATAAACAGGATGTAGATGAAGTAATGAAGGAAATACATGCTGAAAAACAGAAAGTATTAAAACAAAAAAATAAGTATCGTACTATTATTAGCATCATACTATATATAGTGGGTACTATTGTCTTTTTTTCAGGGATAGTATTAATGACTTTAGCGGGACCTAGATTTGGAATTGCTGTAATTGTTCTTGCAGTAATTATATGGATAAGGGCAAATAGATAATAACTTTTTTATATATTTTTTCAAACCTTAAATTCAATATATAAATTTGACAAATCTCACTTTCTCACGTGGTAATTAATCAGTAAATTTGTAAGAATAAAGAAATTTAATAATAAACAAATTCATAAAATAACATGAGTCAATTCGATGTTACCGTAATCGGTTCTGGTCCTGGTGGTTATGTTGCTGCAATTCGTGCTGCACAATTAGGTTTCACAACAGCAATTATTGAAAAATACCCAACTTTAGGCGGAACTTGTCTTAACGTGGGATGTATTCCGTCAAAAGCGCTTCTAGACAGCTCTGAACATTTCGAAAATGCAAAACATAATTTCGCAGGTCACGGAATCATTATCAATGAGCCTCAGGCAGACATTGCAAGAATGATCGAGCGTAAAAACGAAGTTATCAAGCAAAATACAGACGGAATCAGCTATCTAATGAACAAAAACAAAATCACTGTTTTTGAAGGTGTTGGAAGTTTCGAATCTGCTACTCAGATCAAAGTAACGAAAAACGACGGTTCTACGGAAACGATCGATTTTAAATATACAATCATTGCAACAGGTTCTAAACCAACTTCTTTACCTTTCATCACGTTAGATAAAGAAAGAGTAATTACTTCTACAGAAGCTTTAAATCTTAAGGAAATTCCTAAGCATTTAGTAGTAATTGGTGGTGGAGTTATCGGTCTAGAATTAGGTTCTGTTTACCTAAGATTAGGTGCTCAGGTAACTGTTGTTGAGTTTATGGACAAGATCATTCCTACAATGGACGGAGCTTTAAGTAAAGAATTAACGAAAGTTCTTAAGAAACAAGGAATGAAATTTATGCTTTCTACGGCTGTTTCTGCAGTGGAAAGAAATGGAGATACTGTAAAAATCACAGCTAAAGATAAAAAAGGAGAAGAAGTAACTGTTGAAGGAGATTACTGTCTAGTTTCTGTAGGTAGAAAACCTTTCACAGACGGTCTTGGACTTGAAAAAGCAGGTGTTGAGCTTGACGAAAGAGGAAGAGTGAAAACTAACGACAACTTACAGACTAACGTTGCAAACATCTATGCGATCGGGGACGTTATCAAAGGGGCAATGTTGGCTCACAAAGCTGAAGAAGAAGGAGTTTTTGTTGCTGAAACATTGGCTGGACAAAAACCTCACGTTAACTATAACTTAATTCCTGGTGTTGTTTACACTTGGCCTGAAGTTGCCGGAGTTGGTAAAACTGAAGAGCAGTTGAAGGAAGAAGGTGTAGCTTACAAAGTTGGATCTTTCCCAATGAGAGCTTTAGGAAGAAGCCGTGCAAGTGGTGATGTTGATGGTTTGGTTAAAATCCTTGCAGACGAAAAAACTGACGAAGTTTTAGGAATGCACATCGTAGGAGCTAGAGCTGCCGACTTGATCGCTGAAGGGGTAATTGCAATGGAATTCCGTGCAAGTGCAGAAGATATCGCAAGAAGTTCTCACGCTCACCCGACGTATGCAGAGGCTATCAAGGAAGCTGCATTGGATGCGACAGGTAAGAGACCTATTCATATGTAATTATAATTGATTAATTTTTAATCATTTAAATATAAAAGAGAAATCATTTTTGGTTTCTCTTTTTTTTGGCATAAAAATGGAAATTGACCTAATAAATTTAGTTATGAAAAATATTTTTATTGGTTTGATGCTTTTTGCAGGAATTTATTCATTTGCACAGGAAGCAGGAAAGGCAGGGGAACTTTTAAGAAATGAAGCTTCCACGACAGAAATGC
Organism: Chryseobacterium glaciei; assembly: GCF_001648155.1. NCBI lineage: Bacteria > Pseudomonadati > Bacteroidota > Flavobacteriia > Flavobacteriales > Weeksellaceae > Chryseobacterium > Chryseobacterium glaciei. Next base: position 4,046,052 of record NZ_CP015199.1, read on the forward strand.
AGTCAACAAAGACTAGAGGTTTCGATAATAGAAATAATAACTCAAATAATTCAGGTTTTAGAAATCCGAATAATCAAAATAACAATAACAAAGGAAGAAATCCGAATTATCAATGGAATCAAAATTATGGGTATTCAGAAGTTTTTCTAAGAATTCCTGAAATGGGATATTTTACGGTTGAACTTGGTGATCAGACGATTTCAAACAATTCCGGAAAGTATCGTTTTTTCGATTTACAGTCGGGTAGAGTTCCAATTTCGATTTATGATAATGGATTTTTAATTTACCGAACAACTTTACAGCTTCGAAATAATAACAGATTAGTGCTTGATTTCTTCACTAATAATGGGTTGTATTTGTTAGATTCATATCCGGTTCAAAGTCAGTCTTACGGCTTCAATGACTGGAATGATGTTTGGAATGATCTGTACGGAAATAATCAATCAGGAAATTGGAATAATTCAGGAAATGTGATGGATAATACCTTCCGACAGTTTTTTGCAATGTTTCAAAGAGAGCGATTTGATGATGGGAAAATTGCCTTGGTCAACCAACAGATGCGTAGTTCACAATTTACTTCTGAACAAATCAGAGATCTGGTGAAGTCAATAAGTTTTGATAAAAATAAACTTATGCTTGCAAAATCTATGTACAGTAAATGTGTAGATAAGAATAAATATTTTCTGGTAAGCGATGCATTTGACTACGAAAGCAGTAAGCGTGAGCTGAGGGAGTTTATAGCAAAATCATAAAATAAAAATGAAGAGAAGTTAATTTACTTCTCTTTTTTGGTTAGCAGGATATTTTCAATCATTATTAAAAAATGAGACTATTTTAATTATAATGATAGTTTTTTTGAAGCTTCAACCCTAAAACTCTCAAACACACTCACCCAAAAACTAGCAATTATTTTCCGTACCTTTGTCGCTTAATTTTATCATTAATGCAATTAGGGAAAACTCAAACTTTAAAAATTTCAGAAAAAACAAGTTCTGGATTAATATTAACGGACGAATCTGGTGAAAAAGCTTTTTTACCTAAAATTTTTGTTCATGAAGAAAAAGAAATCGATGAAGAAATTGAAGTTTTCGTATATCAGGATGATAATAAATTAAAAGCAACTACGGAAACTCCATTAGCAGAAGTAGGAGAGTTTGCAGTGATGGGCTGTGTACAGAGTCTTCCAAGTGGTGCGTTTATGGATTGGGGAATCATTAAAGATCTTTTCATTCCTTACAAACAACAGAAGTCTAAAATTCTTGAAGGAAAAAGATATCTGGTTTATCTGTATGTTGATGAAAGGCTAGATTTGATCACAGGAACTACAACATTCAAAAGAAATCCTCAGTATGAAGATCTGCCTTTCCAAAAAGGAGATAAAGTGGATCTGATTTTAATGAATGAAAGTGAATTGGGCTGGAATGTTGTGATTAACAAACAATATATTGGACTTATTTACACTTCCGACGTTTTCAAAAAATTATATCCACTATCTGAGGAAAAAGGTTACATCAAAGCAATCCGTGAAGACGGGAAAATTGATGTTTCTCTACAGCCGGAAGGTTTTGAAAACATTGACGAGTTCAAACAAAAGATTTTGGATAAATTAAATGACAATTACGGATTACTTTATCTTTCTGATAAATCTACTCCGGAAGAGATTCAGGATGCGCTTCAAATGAGTAAAAAGAACTTTAAAAAAGCCCTTGGCGGATTATATAAAGATAAGATCGTTGAGATTTTAGATGATAAGATCAAATTAGTATAAAATAAAAAGGAGCAGAATTTTCTGCTCCTTTTTTATTTATTTTTTACATTTAGAATTATATTCTTGTTCGGCTGCTATTTGTCCATATTGAACGAACTCCGACCATTTTGTACAAGCTTCTTCTTTTTTTCCTAAGGCAAAATATATGGATGCATAGTTGTAGTGAGCATCGAGGTTATATTTATTTTCTTCAGCAGATTTTTTAAAATTTTCAATTGCACAAGTATAGTTTTTGTGTTCAAAACAGTTTAACCCAAGTTTGAAAAAATGTTGTGAATTTTCAATATCATTACTATTTAAAGGTGTTCTAATATCATCATATTTTTGGGTATTGTATGCTGCTATTATGTGATTAAAAGTATTATTTGAAATATTGTATTGATGGCCAATTACTATAAAGGGCATTTTAATAAATTTATAATTTTTAACATCACTTAAATCCCAATGATTATAAGAAGTATTAAAGGAAGAAATAACCTTTTCTCTATTCTGAGGGGAAAGTTTTTCAGTATGTGTAAAATTGACTTTTATATCCTTATTTTGAATATCAAATAATAAATAGCCTTTAGCTTTAAATACTGGATCATAAGTATTTACTGGAGTATTTTTAAAAATGTCAATATTAGGTATTGGTGTTAATGCGATAGTTGTTGAAAGAGTGTCCTTATTTATATTGTTTGCTTTATCTAATTTCTGTAAAGCATCATATTTTTTTAAGTAGTATCTTATATTGGTATTGTCACTTTTTTCAGAAAAGAAATCGATAAATACTAGTTCGTTTTCAGATAATTTTTCAATTAATTTATATCTATTTTCATTAATTATAATTTTATTATTATCAACTTTGAATTTAATCGGAAATATGGAATTTTTCCTATTTGAATATTCTTTAGAAAAAAAAGAGTTTTTATCGAAAACAAATATTTCAGATGGGTTTTTTACAATTTCTTGAGAAAAATATTTACTTCCATCTTTCATTTCTTTTTTATAAATAATCCATTCTCCGTTAAGAAGGGTCATATCGATTTGAGAAAATAGGAAAGGTGATGATATTATTACAAATAGTAATGAAAGAAATTTTTGCATATTTATTAATTGCTACAAAAATATAAAAAGATAGTTGTAAAACAAAAGGAGCAGAAAATTCTGCTCCTTTTGTTATGTTTAATCTCTGTTTTTAATGAGTAACCAACCTGTGTAAACTCTTCCGTCAGAAACTTTTATGGTATACCAATAATTTCCTGTAGGTAATGGAGTTCCGTTTAATTTTCCGTCCCATTCAAGAGGTTTTTTAGAGATGATTTCTTTGAAAACAGGAAGACCTCTTCGATCGTAAAGATTGATTTCAGTTCCAGGGTAATTTTCTAGTCCAACAATCTTCCATTTATCGTTTCTTCCGTCTCCGTTTGGAGTAATCGCATTCGGAATATTAAAAATCGAAAAATTCTTTTCACCAATAATACATCCGCCCTTGGTTCTTACATATACTTTATATTCTCCAATAGTAAGATTATTAAATACATTGGAATCCTGCCAGATAAAATTATCCAACGAATATTCATAATTTCCGGTTGCAGAAAGAATAACCGTTGCGGTGCTGTTATTGATGTTTACAGAAACAATTTCAGCAAGAATAGAATATTTTACCTCAATCGTATCTATGTCTTCACATCCAAAATTGTTCGTCACTTTTACAGAATAAATTCCCGGAGTTGAAACTGTTATTGTTTGAGTCGTTGCACCGGTATTCCATAAATAAGATGCAAAACCGCTTCCAGCATCTAGTGTTACTGTTTTACCGTTACAGAATTCAATACTTTCTGGAAGTTTAATTTGAGGTTTAGGATTAAGAGTTATATTTAATCTTATAATAATAAAGCAACCGTCTGCTGTAGCAACTTTCACATGAATAATTGTTGTGCCGATATTTAAAACATAACCAGATGGATTGGTAATAATATTTCCAGTATTATCTGTGTAAGTGAAAATATAGTTATTGGGATTAGTAATGATGTCGCCTTCATAAGAATGAAGATTTACGGTCATCGTATTTGCTGTTGTTGAATTACATAATGTATCCGTAAAATCATGTGCAGGAACATTATTGGTTGAAAGTGTAACTGCAATAGCTAATTTTTCAGATTCACATCCATTTAAGGTCTGAGTAACAAAATAAGTTTGCCCATGAACAAGTGAAGTTGTTATGGGTAAAATACTTCCGGCAATATTGTAGAATACTAAAGAAGTTCCGCTTACCACCAAATTTGCTAAAGTAGGATTTGCCGAAGCACAAAAATCCTGAACAGCATTTCCTGTCGGTTTTGGAGTATTATTTACCGTAACCTGAATAGCAATTTTGTTACTTTCACAACCGTTTATAGTTTGTGAAGCGTAATAAGTCTGTCCGTTTACAAGTGGAGTAGTTAAAGGTAAAATTGTATTAGCTCCATCATACCATTTAATATTTTGACCTGTAATTTGGATGTCTGAAATTTTGGGTTGATTGGTAGCACAAAATATTTGAGCTAAATTACTTGTCGGAAGTGCAGGAGAAGTTACAATCACATTTTGGTTTTGCGTTGCAGTATTTCCGTTTCCATCATTATAAGTCCAGTGAATAACATAAGTTCCTGGAATTGTATAAGAAAGAGGATCTGTAGTGGTTGCAGTAATTGTTCCCGCACAATTATCATTTGCAGTCGGGAAATTTGAGACTAAAGTGTGACAATCTCCTGTAATATCTGCAAGAGTTGCAATATTTGGAACTGGCGCAATGTTGTCACCAACTACAACATTTACTGTAAAGCTTCCGTCGCAAGCTCCGGATCCTGAAATTTGACAAGTATAAATTCCGGCATTTGCAACTGTAGCATTTGGAATTGTAGGGTTTTGAAGATTTGATGTAAATCCGTTGGGACCCGACCAATTGTAGGTTGTTCCACCTGTAGCGTTGAATTGAAGTGTTGAATTGTTGCAGACAGGAGAGTTGGAGGTTACCATTCCGGATGATGTACAATCCTGAAATTTAGCAATGAACATATCATTTCCTCCTCCTGCTGATTGTTGAAAAGTTCCAGGAGTTGCAATACCGGAGGAGTTTCCGCTGGACATTCCTGTTAGATAAATAGAACCTTCACTATCTTTTGTAACTTCACCTTGTTGTGTTGCGCCATTTCCGGTATAATAAGTTCCCCATTCTTTTACATCATTTTGATTGTATTTAATTAAAAAGGTAGAACCATACATTGGGGGAACCCCCATATAAGCTCCGGGAGTTGAAATATCTGCTTGTCCAAAATTTTGTAAATAAAGTCCCGTAAAGAAAACATTTCCTAATGTGTCTGGATATGCTAATAATTGAGGTTCACCACTAAAAGTAAAATAACTCTTTGAAATGCTATTTGTGGCTAAATTTACCCTCCATATTCCAGGTTGTCCCGAAGGATAAGCTGTTGTTGAATATCTTCCCGGAAGAATCAGAATATCATTTACGATTCTGCCTTTTAATACAAATTCATATCCGGCATTTCCGAAATAACTTGATCTTAAAATATTGTTACCGGATTTTGAAAGCTTTACATAAATTCCGTCTGATCCTCCACCTTTTACAGGCTGAAAAGCATTTACCATAGGGATATTTGATGATTGAGTTGCTCCGATTATTTCGAGATTATCAACCGAAGACATGATTTGAAAAATGGAAGTTGAGCCGTCGCTTCTTCCAAAATATGTTGCCCAATCTATATTTCCTGTTGTTGTATTTATAGAAGCTAAAATCCCGTCAGTATATCCTGAGGGTGTAGATTTTGTTGGTTGCATTGCATTTACAGTAGGGAAATCCGAACTCAAAGCATCTCCGGCAATATATATTTGGTTTTGATTGTAAGAAACAGCATAAAGCTTATCTTGTCTGCTTGAAACAAACTCTTTTTGAAAAACCAAGCTTCCATTAGCATTAAATTTTACTAAAACAATATTTTCGTTATACGTTGCTCTTTGTACAATTCCTCCTGCGTAAATATTGAAATTTTCATCAAAGTCAACATCCATAAAATAATCAGTCATTCCGAAACCGTAGTAAGTTCCCCAAAGTTTTTGCCCGTTTTTGGTTACTTTCATAAGAAAAGCATCAGTACCTCCGGCTAAATTCTGTTGATAAGTACCGGAAGTTGCAAAATTAGTATAGCTGCTGGTTGATCCATGAACATAAACAGTGTTTTGACTATCAGTTTTAATCCTTCCATAATCTTCACCTGTTCCACCTACATAACTTCCCCAAACTCTTGTAGGAACAGGATCAATTACAATAGTTTTATTTGAAGCATCAACTGGCGAATTAAACCCAAAAGTCTGATCCCCAAGATCTTTAAATGAAACATTAATATTTTCTCTTTTTAACCCTTCTATCCAGCTATTAGGAATATTTTCATGAATTTCTCCAAAACGAACTTTCATGGCAAGCTTACCGTCTTTTATTGAAGTAAGAGCACCATTAAATTTCATTCTAATATCTGAAACTTTACCACCCGGATTGATTACGAAATTATATTCAATCGGTTTTAAAGTATCATTAGGTTTAAAAAATATTAAATCAATGTTCGGATAAATGTCTTTGTATGAAATTTTTTGATAACGATGAACATTAGTAACTCCTTTAGGTTTGTTAGGAATATTATAATAGTTATCATAATCAGAAGATTTTCCGTTTGCTATAATTTTTGAGTTTTTATTTGAATTAATAAGTTCAATATCAACTCTGTGAAAAAGATTTTCATAAGTATATTCTTCAATATTAAAATCTGTTTTGTTAAACGCAAGATTTTCTCTGTTTTTATTAAAATTTGGATTTGCTGTCTTTTTAGTCTCGTAAACATCATAAGAAAACCCATTAGAACGCAGTTGTACATTCAATCCGGCAGAGTGGAAAAGGTACTTTACATCGGCATTTTCTTTTCCGCCCTGATCAACGATCTGTCCTTTATTTTCGTAGAAAAAATATTCATTATTTTTTAAAGATTTGTTCTGGGAAAATAAAAGCACACAGCTAAAGAGTGTGAAAAGAAATAAAATTTTTCGCATCAGTTATTAATTTTCGGCAAAGATATAAAAACAGCCTGCTTATCAAAGGTTAAGTATAATTAATCTCTAACTGGATGTATAAAACATGATGCAAATCATAACAATTTTCATTAATTATTTTGTTTAACAATTTTGTCAAAACAGATGAATGGTTTATATTTGCACAAAATTGTTTAACAAAAATGTCAAAACAAGAAAAAAAAGATCAAACACAGGAATTAATAAAGGAGACCGCAAAGAATTTATTCTTTGTGAAAGGGAAATTTAACGCTACTACACAAGAAATTGCTGATGAAGCGGGAGTCAACAGAACGCTGATTAATTATTATTTTCGTTCAAGAGACAAATTGATTCAGATAATTTTTGACGAAGCGCATAGAGTAGAAAAGGAAAAATCTGAGATCATTATGACTTCTGACCTTCCTTTTAAAGCTAAAATAGCTGAGTTCATTGAAGGAAGTTTATCTACAAGTCTTCAGTATCCTTATCTTGAAACTTACATTGTTTCACAGATCAATAAAGGGAGTTGCCATGCAAGAGATGTAGAAGAAGAGGATTTGAAAAAACTTTATGAAGACATTGAAATAGAAATGGAATTGGGAAATATCGAAAAAATGGCTCCCGTTCAGTTTCTTTTGAATATGATTTCACTTTTGGTATTTCCGAGTGCGGCTCGTCCATTATTTTTAGAGAATCTCATGATCAATGATACTGAATTTGACAAAATTATTTCAGAAAGAAAAGACATTATTTTAAATATGTTATTTAAAAACTAAATATGTTAAAGTATTTTAAGAAATGATTCGTCACTTATAGATAAAGAGAATAATATACATTAAAAAATAAACGAAGTATAAAATTATGAAAAGAAAACATATAACTGCAAATAAGCTAAAAATTGGGATAGCTGCTGCATTTATGATTTTCGGCTTTTCATCCGTGTCTGCACAACAGCAGGTTTCTTTACAGGAAGCTATTAAACAGGCACTTCAAAATAAAGCAGAAGCCAAAAAAGCTGCTTTACAGATCAAAAAAGCTGAATATAAAATAGACGAAGCCAGAGCCGGAGCTTTGCCACAGATAAGTGCTACAGCGGGTTTAACTTATAATCCGATCATCCAGGAATCTTTACTTGAATTTGGTGGAGAAAGAATCAGAGCTCAACTGGGACAACCTTGGAGCTCTACAGCTTCTGTACAGGTTCAGCAGGCTATTTTTGACCAGAGAGTTTTCACAGGTCTTAAAGCTGCAAAATCAACAAGAGAATTTTACGTTTTGAATGCTCAGTTGACGAACGAACAGATCATCGAAAATGTTGCAACAGCTTATTATCAGGTTTTTGTGCAGGAAGAAAATTTGAAGACGGTAGAAGCGAGTTATGCAAACACTGAAAGAGTAAGAAATGTTATTAAAAGCTTAGTTGATAACGGTTTAGCAAAAGGGATCGATTTAGATCGTACAAATGTTCAGTTAACCAATATCGGTTCAAACAAGCAGACATTAATCAACTCTGTGGAACTTTCGAAAAATGCTTTGAAGTTTTATATGGGAGTTCCAATCGGAACTGATATTGAGCTTGAAGAAAAAACGATCGAACCAAAACCGGAATTAATCGCAAGTAATATCAATCTTGACGACCGTACGGAAGTTAAAGTTTTACAAAAAAACAGAGAGCTTCTTGTATACAACAAAAAAGCAACGGAAGCATATTTGTATCCAACAGTAAATTTGGTTGCCAATTACGGTTGGGGCGGCCAGGGAGCAAAATTCCCTCTTACAAACGGTCTTAACAACGGAGTTCTTTGGAGCGATTATTCAGCGATTGGTTTAAATGTAAACATTCCGATTTTCACGGGTGGTGCTACAAAAGCGAAAATCAATCAGGCTGAAATCGATATTCAGGATCTAGATGTGGATATTCAGAATACACAGTTAAGTTTAAGTTTAGATTATAAAAATGCAATCACCAATATGGAAAATGCATTAATTAATATCGAAAGCATGAAAGACAATGTTGGTTTGGCTGAGAGAGTTCAGAAAAACACACAGTCTAACTATCAGTACGGTTTAGCTACACTTACTGAAGTTCTGGATTCTGAAAATGCTTTAACGCAGGCAAAACAGAACTATTCAAATGCTTTGTTAGATTATAAACAAGCTGAGATCAAGCTAATTAAAGCTAAAGGAGAATTAAACACATTACAAAACCCATAATAAACTATAATGAAAAAAACTTTAATATATATCATCGTGGCAGCTGTACTTATTGGTTTAGCAGCATATAAAATTGCCGATAATAAGAAGAAACAAGAAACAGAAGTAAAGGAAGTTGCTAAGCAGGTTGACAAAATCAATGTAAACATTGTAACAGTAGCAAGAGAAAATATAGATACCGATTATACGGCAAACGGAACTTTCCTTCCAAAACAGGAAATGAATCAGTCTTCTGAAATAGCAGGACGTATTGTAAACGTTTTGGTAAAAGAAGGTTCAAGAGTTTCTGCAGGTCAGGTTTTAGCAACAATTAAAAGAGATGCGATCGAAGTTGACATTTCTCAGGCTCAAAACAACTTGCAAAATGCAGTGATCGATAACCAACGTTACGAAAACGCATATAAAACAGGAGGTGTTACAAAACAACAGTTGGATAATTCAAGATTACAATTGAAAAATGCGCAGGTTGCAGTAAGAGCTCAAGGAGTAAGAGTAAATGATACAAGTATCCGTGCAGGAATCAGCGGAACGATCAATAAAAAAATGGTTGAGCCGGGAACTGTGGTTTCTATAGGAACTTCAATGTTCGAAATTGTTAATATTAACAGCTTAAAACTTTCAGTTTTAGTGGATGAAAGCCAGATCGGAAGAATCCAGTTAGGCCAGGAAGTTCCAATTAATGTGAGTGTTTTACCGGAAGATTCTTTCAGTGGTAGAATTACATTTATTGCTCCTAAAAGTGATGCTTCTTTAAATTTCCCTGTTGAAATTGAAGTTCAGAACAGAGGAAACTTAAAAGCGGGTATGTACGCAACCGCTTTGTTTAAAACAAATCACGGTGCCGAAACTCAAAATATGTTAACCGTTCCTGCAGAAGCTTTCGTAAATGGAGTAAGTTCAGGACAGTTATTTATCGTTCAAAACGGAACTGCTAAACTTATCAAAGTAACCATCGGAAAAGTTTACGGAGATAAAGTACAGATTTTAAGCGGTCTTACTGGTGGTGAGCAGGTAATTACCAGCGGACAGATCAACTTAGAAAATGGTTCTAAAATCAATATCGTAAAGTAGACAGATGAAGTTAGCAGAAATATCCATTAAAAGACCATCCTTAGTCATTGTATTGTTTACGATACTTACGCTGGGAGGGATCTTGAGTTACTCCATGATGGGGTACGAATTGATTCCGAAATTTGAAACCAATATGGTTACTATTTCTACGGTTTATCCGGGAGCTTCGCCAAGTGAGGTAGAAACTTCGGTAACCCGAAAAATAGAAGATGCCGTTGGTGCTTTGGAAAACGTAAAAAAAGTAGAATCATCTTCATACGAAAGTCTTTCGGTGATTATGGTTCAACTAAATACAGGAGCTGATGTAAATTATGCCCTGAATGATGCTCAGCGTAAAGTAAATGCTATTCTTTCGGAACTTCCGGATGATGCAGACGCACCTTCACTTAACAAATTCTCATTAGACGATCTTCCGATCATGACAATGAGTATTTCGAGTGATAAACTGAACAATAAAGAGCTTTATGACTTATTAGATAAAAAGATCGAGCCTATTTTCTCCCGTGTAAATGGGGTAGCTCAGGTTGACCTTGTGGGTGGACAGGAGAGAGAAATTCAGGTGAGTATCGATGAGAAAAAACTGCAGGGTTATAACCTTTCAATTGGAGATGTACAGCAGGCAATTCTTTCATCAAACCTTGATTTCCCTACGGGAAGTTTAAAGTCTAGAACGACTAAATCTACCATTAGATTATCAGGAAAATACAAGTCTATTGAAGAGATGAGTAATCTTGTTCTTTCTAACAAAAATGGAGCTCAGATAAGACTTTCTGATGTTGCAACTGTATTTGACTCTCAGGAAGATGTAGAGAAAATCGCAAGATTTAACCAAAATGCAACGATTCTAATGCAGGTGAAGAAACAATCGGATGCCAATGCGGTTTCTGTTTCTGAAAGTATTAAGAAAACAGTGGATGAGGTAATGAAAAATTATGCGGTTCAGGGTGTAAAAGTTAAAATTGTTGATGACAGTACAGACTTTACATTAGAAGCGGCCGATCACGTAATTTTTGACTTAGTTCTTGCGGTAATTTTGGTGGCAATTGTAATGTTGCTATTTCTTCACAATATCAGAAACGCATTTATTGTAATGGTTTCTATACCGGTTTCATTGGTAGCAACTTTTATTGGAATGTACCTAATGGGATACACATTGAATTTAATGAGTTTACTAGGACTTTCATTAGTTGTAGGTATTCTTGTGGATGATGCGATCGTGGTATTGGAGAACGTTTACCGACACATGGAAATGGGTAAAAGCAGAATCCGTGCAGCATACGACGGTGCTTCGGAAATTGGATTTACGGTAACAGCGATCACCTTGGTAATCGTGGTGGTATTCTTACCGATTGCAATGAGTTCAGGATTAGTTTCTGATATCTTGGCGCAGTTCTGTGTGACCGTAGTTATTGCTACATCATTATCATTGCTGGCATCATTTACGATCATTCCTTGGTTGTCTTCAAGATTCGGAAAGCTGGTACATTTAACTGGTAAAAATCCATTTGAGAAATTCATTCTTTGGTTTGAAAGACAATTGGATAAATTTACCCACTGGATCACAGGAATTCTTGAATGGGCATTAAAATCAGGATTAAGAAGAATAATGGTGGTTGTAGTAACTTTCATTATATTAATTGCATCCTTTATGTTGGTGGCTTTCGGTTTCATTGGTGGAGAATTCTTCCCGAAAATGGATCGTGGACAGTTCTTGGTTCAAATTGAATTATCTAAAGATGCAACCGTTGAAAAAACGAATCAGGTTACTTTAGCTGTTGAAAAATATTTAAGAAATGACAAAGATGTAGTTGATTTGATCACTACTGTTGGTCAGCAATCTTCAGGAATGGGTGCTTCACAGGCAACTGTTTATCAGTCTGAGGTTCAGGTTAATTTAATTGATAAATCTGAAAGAGCTCAAAGTACAGATATCATCGCTGCAAAAATGAAGCGTGATCTTGAAGAAAAATTCACAGGAGTTGAGTTTAAAACAGCACCAATCGGATTAATGGGAGCAGATAATGCACCAATCGAAATGGTTGTAACCGCTGCCGATAACGCAACAGCTACAAAAGAAGCAACAAGAATCTTAGAATTATTGAAAAAAGTTCCGGGATCTGTAGATGCTGAATTGTCAACAGATACAGGAAGTCCTGAAGTAAGAGTAAATATCGACAGAGATAAAATGGCTTCTTTAGGTTTAAATCTTTCAAGTGTAGGACAGGCGATGCAAACTGCATTCAACGGAAATACAGACGGAAAATACAGAGCAGGAGAGTATGAATATGACATCAACATCCGTTTTGCAGACAACAACAGAAAATCAATTGATGACGTAAGAAATCTTATGTTTACCAATGCTGATGGTGTGCAAATCAGATTGAGCCAATTTGCAAATGTGGATATGAGTTCAGGGCCGAGTTTGCTTCAACGTAGAGATAAGTCACCTTCTGTAAAGGTACTTTCAAAAGTTGTTGGTCGTCCTGTGGGTGACGTTGCAAACGAATGGTCTGCCATGTTTATGGACAATCCAAAAACAAAACCTGCAGGAGTAAATTACATCTGGAGTGGTGATATGGAAAACCAGACCGAAGGTTTCGGTACGTTAGGAATCGCTTTGATGGCGGCTATTGTATTGGTTTATTTGGTAATGGTTTCGCTGTATGACAGTTTTGTATATCCATTCGTGGTACTATTCTCAATTCCGTTAGCATTGATTGGAGTAATGGTAATCCTTGCACTGACAGGAAATTCATTAAACATCTTTACAATGTTGGGGATGATCATGTTGATTGGTTTGGTGGCGAAGAACGCGATTATGATCGTCGATTTTGCCAATATGAGAAAAGCAGCAGGTGCGAATACACATGACGCTTTGATTCAGGCCAACCACGCACGTCTTCGTCCGATCTTAATGACAACGATTGCGATGATCTTCGGTATGTTACCAATTGCATTGGCAAAAGGAGCAGGAGCGGAGATGAACAACGGATTGGCTTGGGTAATTATCGGTGGTTTAACATCGTCATTATTCCTAACCTTGATTATTGTTCCTGTAGTATATTCATTATTTGATTCACTTCTTAGAAGAATGGGTCAAAATGAAAAAGTAGATTACGAATCTGAAATGGTTGCAGAATACGAACATAAAGAACTAAGTGAAGACGGTTACACCCCGAAACACATAGATTAATATAACAACCTTAATTAACCGAAAAAGCGCATCAGTAATGGTGCGCTTTTTTTGTCATTGCGATAAGCAAAGCGAAGAAGCAATCTCATGGATTAAAATATATATATTGAGGACTTGTGAACTCCTGTAAATACGTTAAAGATATATCCGATGAGGTCATTCAACCTAAAAAATGGGGTTCGTAACCTCAAATTTCATATCTTAAACCTCAAATTTTAGCCTGTTAGACTCATACTTTTATGTCCGTAACCAATCAAGAGACGTAATTAACCTTATCGAACGGTTTTAGAACCTCAAAAGATAAGTATTGAACCTCGCAGGATGATATAATATGTTATTTTTATTCCTGAACTTATACAATTAATCTTTTGGGCAACAAAAAAGCTTCCGAAATAAATCGAAAGCTTTCCTTATTTTTTTATGCTGAAAAATTAATCAGCCATCACTTCACCAGACTTTCTAAAGATAAAATTTCCATAGATGTGTCTTCTTGCGAAACGGCTTGGAGAATCTGCATTCACCATTTTGATATAGGTATTTCTTGGAACACCAATATATTCAAACATTTTCCCATTCAAATGCTGAACTTTCAAAATAGATTTCTCCAAATAAAAATCCTGAATATTAGATTTTGTGATGGTTTCTGTGTATTCTTCTTTATATTTTTCCTGCGTTTCTTCGTTGATGCTTACTAAAAAGTGGTACGCTTCAATGATAGATTTACTTTTTTCTTCAGCTTCCAGTTTGCCAGCTTCATCATTCACAAATTTATCAGGATGCGTATCTTTCATCGTATTCCTGTAAATTGTTTTTAATTCTTTCAACGTAACGGTTTTATCAACCCCAAGAAGCTTTCTGTGCTCACCAACTCTTTTCATACTATATAATCCTTATTTCGGGGTGCAAAATTAAGCTTTTTAATTTTAAAAATCGTAAGTTATTCAGTATTAATTTATTTGGTGGATTTTATTGTAGTCAAAAACTACTTATTATCTCCATGAAAGTATTCATAAGCAAGGCCTTCCAAATCTCCGCCTTCAGAAATTAAGTTATCTTCTTCATCATAAATTTTAAAACTTTCCTGTGAATCTCCAATACTTGCAGAGCCATCCAAACCTAATAAAATGGTATAAAAGCTATCCGTCAAAAGATCAGAAATTATTTCTTTTAATTTTTCACTCTGAACTTCATTTAGATTTAATTCTTCAATTTTTATTGAAACAAGAGTTCTGTATTCTGATTGAGTATCAAAACTTGAGTTAAGAATGTTTTGTTTTTCTTGGTAGAAATTTTTTATGAATTCTTCGGTGGTCATTCTTGATTAAATTTAAATTTAATTCCCAACACAGCAAATGCTATTTCTGAGCTTTTTTTATCATTAATTTCTTGAGAAATATTATTTAATTCACAAAATTCATTTAGCCAGTAAAAAATTTGATCTAAAAATTCAAGTTGCTGCTCTGGATCGACTTCTATAGAACGCAATTCTGGATTATCTTTATTGATATATTTATTTTTAATTGTACAAAGCATTAGCAATTTCAATCCTGTGAGATTAATAATTTTTTCTTCCATATCTAAAAAATATCCCCAATATTTAAAATCGCTTAAGACTTTCTGTGACCAAATTCTAACTTCAGGAATTTCATAAATTTCTCTAACATCATCATTATATCCATCAATAAAAAAAGATAATTTTCCTTCAGATTTTTTTATCATTTCATCATCAATTGTTAATTTGTCTAATAATTCAGTGAACCCAGAAGTATCTTGTTTTAGAATTACAGATTTATCAACATTTAACATAATTTTGCTGCTTTCTTTTAATTTATCATTTATTTCCCATTGATATTCAATTTGAGACATATAATCAACTATATCTCCAGCTATTAATTGAATTTGATTTTTATTATCTCTCGAAAATTTATTTTCTTTAGAAATATTTATTGACCAACCATTTGTTGATCTACTTGTTTTGCTTAGATTAAATTCAGTCCAATACGCATTTTTATTATTTAAATCAACAATTACGAGTAATAAGGGGTGATTATTGTTTAAATAATAATTTAAATGTTTATTTTCTCCTCTATAAGTCCATCCAGAATTTGTTTTACTTTTAAAATAAGAATCTCCTGATTTTATTTGAACCGCTATACTTTTCCCTGTAACACTATTATCTAAGCCAATGATATCAATATAACCATCAATTCCAAAATCATCTTCTAAATGAACTGGTCTGAAAATCCAATTAAATTCGTCTTCTACTATATTTCTTATAATTGAAACACCCTTATCTCCAATTTTTCTTTGTTTATTATATTTAGGAAATCCCTCCATCTGATATATTTTTATTGATAAAAGCTAATTTAATATAAATTTTTGATTAATATAATTTGTAATAAAATAAAACAGGAGCCCCAAAGGGCTCCCGAAAAAACAAATATCAATAATTTTAAAGCGTCTCCAAAGCAAACTCCTTACTCATCTCCCTCGAAGCCTCCACCATTGCAATCAAAGCTTTCTCCGTTTCATCCCAATGACGGGTTTTCAAACCACAATCTGGATTCACCCAAAGTTGCTGTGCAGGAATTACGGCTTGCGCTTTTTTCAGCAATTCTACCATTTCCTCTTTCGACGGAACTCTCGGCGAGTGAATATCGTAAACTCCCGGACCAATCTCATTCGGATATTGGAAATCAGCAAAAGCATTCAGCAACTCCATCTGACTTCTGGAGCATTCAATCGTGATCACATCGGCATCCATATCTGCGATATTTTGGATGATGTCATTGAATTCAGAATAACACATATGCGTATGAATTTGTGTCGCATCTTCCACACCGCTTGCCGATATTCTAAAGGCTTCAACCGCCCATTTCAGGTAATTTTGCCAGTCAGATTTTCTCAATGGAAGTCCTTCACGAATTGCCGGTTCATCAATCTGAATAATTCTGATTCCCGCTTTTTCCAAATCATTTACTTCATCACGAATCGCCAAAGCAATTTGTTTGCAAGTCAATGAACGAGGTTGATCATCACGCACAAAAGACCATTGAAGAATCGTCACAGGTCCTGTCAACATTCCTTTTACCCATTTTTGAGTTAAAGATTGAGCGTATTCCGACCAATAAACGGTCATTGGGTTCGGTCTGTGAACATCTCCAAAAATCACAGGTGGCTTCACACAACGGCTTCCGTAACTTTGAACCCAACCGTTTTGAGTAAATGCAAATCCTGCCAACTGTTCCCCGAAATATTCCACCATATCGTTTCGCTCAAATTCTCCGTGAACCAAGACATCGATCCCGATTTCTTCCTGCCAACGGATGGTTCTCTCGGTTTCCTGTTTCAATAAAGTATCATATTGTTCGGCATTCAGTTTTCCTTTTTTGAATTTTGCTCGCCAAGTTCTTACTTCTTTTGTCTGTGGAAACGAGCCAATTGTTGTCGTTGGAAATAATGGAAGTTGCAATACTTCTTGCTGAGTTTCTTTTCTTACATTGAACGGAGAATTTCTCTGCGCATCTTCTTTAGTTGTTACATCAACACGGTTTTTCACGTCCTGATTGTGGATTAATGTTGAAGTTTTACGGTTTTCAATCGCCTTTTTATTTTCAGCTAAAGCTTGTAAAACATTGTAATCCGGATTTTCTGACGCTAATTTTTTTAAATTAACAATTTCATAGACTTTCTGTTTCGCAAAAGCCAACCATTGTTTGATTTCAGGTGATAAAATATCTTCGTTTTTCTCAGAATTAAGATCAAAAGGAGAGTGTAGCAATGAACAAGACGGTGCAATAAAAACTCTTTCTGAACCAATTTTTTGAATGGCAGTTTTAATGATATTTAATGAGTTTTGGAAGTTGTTTTTCCAGATATTTCTTCCGTCAACGATTCCTAATGAAAGACTTAAAGTGTTTGGAATTATATTTAAAACTTCATCCAATTGTTCGGGAGAACGAACCAAATCAATGTGTAAAACATCGATTGAAAGAGAGGTTGCCAAGGCAAGATTATCTTTTAATCCATCAAAATAAGTTGCAATAATGAATTTCAGATTTGGAAATTGTTTTCTGATTTCAGCATAAATAAACTGATACGTTTCTTTCGCTTTTTCATTTAAATCTAATGCTAAAAACGGCTCATCAAACTGAATATATTTTGCACCATGATTTTCCAGTTCTTTTAAAATTTGAATGTAAACCGGAAGTAAGTTTTGAGCTAAATCTAGTTTGTCAAAACCTTCTTCTTTTTCTTTTGCTAACAATAAATACGTCAATAAACCGATAATGACAGGTTTTGCATTGATTCCTGCTTGTTTTGCGCTGATGAATTCCTGGATGATTTTATTGGAGAATAATTTGAATTCCTGATTTTTCTGAAATTCAGGAACAATGTAGTGGTAATTGGTATCAAACCATTTTGTCATTTTCATAGCGGTAATGTCCAAGCCGTCTTTTTGGAGACCTCTTGCCATTGCAAAATAAAGGTCGAGTTCATATTTTTTGAGAGCAATTTCCTGATAACGTTCAGGAATCGCTCCAACCGTTAACGTCATATCCAAAACCTGATCGTAATATGAAAAGTCGTTGCAGGGAATAAGATCGATTCCAGCTTCCTGCTGTAATTTCCAATTTTGGTGAGTGATGGTTTTTCCAACTTCCAACAATTCGTCTAAAGGGATCTTGCCTGACCAATAGTTTTCACAAGCTTTTTTAAGTTCTCTGTTGCTACCAATACGCGGATAGCCAAGTAAGTGTGTTTGCATTTCTTTTAAACTTTTAAATTAAATTTGATTTTAAAAGTTCTTCAGACACTTCGAAATGCTGCCGAGGAAAAGAATTTATGGAATAGAGTAGATACAGTGAGGACGTAATTTTTTCTTTAAATAAAAGAATTGGCTTAATATTTTTTTTGACGCAAAGTTTTAATTCAATTTTTTATATTATTTAAGCGGACAAAGAAGAATCAATAAATTGATTTTAAGAAGCGGGCGTATAAAACATAAGCTTCATCAGCGACAAAGTCGCAAATCTTTGCTCCCTAAAAATAAGAAGCCATAATAAAAAAATCTTTGCGTTTAAAAAATAAATCAAGTTAAAATTCAATTCAATTTAAAATTCAAAACCAAAATACGTTCAAAAGTATCATCTGTATGACCCAAAAGCTTCAAACCGCGAAAGCATTGTCCATTCGGAACAGGCAGGTCTCCTGACTTGTAACAGCTTTTGTCATCCTTCCCGTTTGCACAGTTGATCTACTTGGACAAAAACCTTTGGTATATTACTTACAGTTGCGCGACAGCTCGTGATTTTCACACGATTCCCTATTAATTTACCTTAAGTAAAACCTTTTCCGTTTGATGAGGTATGTTAAAGAACAAAATAGAGTTCAAAGATATTGGTTAAAGTAAATTGATTGGCTTTAACTGAAATATTAAGCAAAATATTTGGTTTTAATTATTTTTAAAAGTGAATTATACTGTAAATTTGAAAAATAGAATCAAAAAAAGAATATTATTCTGTGGAAAGACTCGACGAAAAGGATTTACAACTATTAAGAATCCTACAAAAGAATGCAAAATTGACCGTAAAAGAGTTGGCGAAAGAAGTCAATCTTTCAGCATCGCCTGTTTTTGAGCGAGTGAAAAGACTCGAACAGGAAGGTTATATTAAACATTATGCAGCCGTTTTGGAAGCTGAAAAGCTGAATCGTGGTTTTACCGTTTTTTGTCAGGTCAAACTGAAAATTCATGACCGTTCTGTAGGAAATGAATTTGTGAAAGATATTCTACAAATTGAAGAAGTTGCTGAATGTTATAATATTTCGGGCGATTTTGATTTTCTCCTAAAAGTTCAGGTTAGAGATATGAAGCATTATCAGGATTTTGTGTTCAATAAATTGGGCTCTGTAGATTCCATCGGAAGTACGCACAGCACTTTTGTGATGGCGGAGGTGAAGAATATTTATGGGGTGAATATTTAGAAAATCTTATATGAATATTGAAAAGTTTGCCCATTCAAGCTTATTTAAAAGGTTATAAATATTTGTAGGACAATTCTCACAAATTGTTTTATATTTTAATTCTTCATCAGATATTAGTGTATCAAAGGTTGTTAATTTTGTATTGCAAACTTTACAATTCCCTTTATCTACTTGATTATTTACATATTCTAATTTTTCTATTTCTTCTATAATTTGGTTTGTAAGATAATAAATAGTTTGTTTACTTTCTTCAAAGTGAAGTTTTGAGAAATTATTTAGCTCCTTACATTCAGATTTCATTTTTGTAAATGTGGTTATCCTTTTTTCGTAAGGTTCAAGAATGTATTGGCTGCATAGTATATTGATTCTCCCAAGATAGCCAGAAGCTTTAAATATTTTTTCTGAATTTGGATTTTTTCTATTTATCATTATTTATTATATAAAAAGGATTTAATTACCAATTATCTCCGACTTCTAATCCTACTCAAAGAAACAGAAGTAATTCCCAAATAAGAAGCAATATAATGCTGTGGAATCCTGCGGATAATCTCGGGAGACTGCTCAAATAATTGGTTGTAACGCTCTTCTGGCGTATCTTTTATTCTGGAAATAAATAATTTTTGATACTTTAAAAGTCTTTGCTGGAGATTGTTATAATAGAAATCTTTAATGTAAGGATTGCGTTCCATTTTTTGTTTGAAATCTTCAAGAGAAGCGCTGTAAACTGTAACAGGTTCTATTGTTTCAATATTATAAAGGCTCGGTAAACTGTAAAAAAGACTTTCCCAGGATGAAATAAAAGCACCTTCAAACATGAACTGAAAAGTAATTTCTTTTCCGTCATTATTGAGCCATCCTCTCGTAACTCCTTTTTCGATATAGTAAAATTTTCGAGCGATTTTCCCTTCTTCAATCAAGAGTTGTTTGGGACCGAATTTTTCCTGTTCAAAATCGCTAAGTATAGTAGATAAAATTTTTTCATCAAGTTGCATTACGTGTTTATTACTAAGTTATGCATACGAAATTAGGCATTTTTTAATCATCTTTTACTTAATGTGCGTATTTAGAATGATTTAACTTAAATAATTGCTGATTTCAATTAAATTTTGATCAGGATCGCGGAAATACACAGATTTTATTTTTCCCAAAGCGCCCGTTCTATCAACAATTCCTTCTATAATTTCTATATTTTTCTGTTTTAATTCTTCTAAAATATCATGAATATCAGTTACCGAAATAAAACAAAGATCTGCAGAACCAGCGGTTGGATGCACGGCTTTAGGTTCAAATTCATGACCTTTTTGATGAAGATTAATCTTTTGATTTCCAAAAGTCAGCGCTTTTCTGTTGTCTCCGAAGGTTACTACCTGAAATCCTAAAATATGAGTGTAGAATTCGATTGTTTTTTCAATATCAGCGACGGTTAATACGATATGGTCGATGTTTTGAATTTGCATGATTTTTTTATTTATCAATCAAATTTCGGAAGAAGTTTTAGATTTCTAAAACGTTTTTTTTCGATGGGATCGATCGGTGAAAGTGATAATGATATTCAGATTTATAATGATTTAAAAGGAATTATTTTTTCTTGAAGTAGTTTACCTTTCAAATTGTCAGCATATTTATGGGCAAATTTCTCTTTTTCTACTTTTGGAAGACTGAAATAAAAATCATCTCTTGCTTCCTTTAATTCATGTTCTTCATCTTCATTTCCTGGTCTTTCAACTACTTCCAAGTAATGAACATAATGTCCAAATTCATGTAATAATGTTCTGTAAAGTTGCGTGTTTCTTGAAGGTGCAGATTTTAATTCAGCAATAAATTCTCTTTTACTTTCACTGAAAATATGCCCGTCCTGTTTGAGTCTTTCAAACTCTTTTTGCTCTTCAACAGTTTGTTTTCTTGTCCAAATTAATTTTTTATTTAAATCAATTGTATCTAAAATAATGGCAGGAAAATATTCATTTTCAAATTCATAACTATAAACCAATCTTCCCCAAACTGAAGAAATGGTTTCTTCTTTTCTTTTAGACTGTCTTAGAATGATGAATTTTAAATCTCCATAATCTTCAAATGGAACGTGTTCAATAATTTTAACCAAATCATTAATAGAGCATGAATGCATTGAATTTTCGCGAGTTTCTTCAACTACAAATAAAAATTCATGATCATTAATGATTCTGATTTCCTTTTGATACTTTTCAATTCTTTCATAAAAGGATAGTAAAGTTCCGTAAGGTGTAGAGATTTTCAGCTTGTTATTTTGCCCAAAACCTTGGTTTTCGGTTCCTATATTTCTGTTTCTTCGGGTTGGATTGAACATTGTATGTTTTTTAATTTGGAAAAAACTATTCAAGATAATTTACGTTTATCAACCCTTTATTAAAGCTTACTCTAATAGTGTCATTATTTTGATATTCAAAAATAGATTTTAAATCATTTTTAGTTCTGTTTTTATTAATGTTTTCTAAATCATTTCTTTCATGAACAGAGTCCTTATTATTTAGCCAAAAAGTTTTGTAGTCTTTATGGCTAATTACATCATAGGTTTTTACAATTCTTGGCCCTTCCGTTTTTGAATTTATGTAAAGTATTGTGTTATCAATAAGGTTATGTAACCCATAATAAAAACCTATTCCATAGATTATTAATATTAAAAAAATTCTCGTAATTTGAATTGTTTTAAGTTTTTTTCTTATGATGAAAATTATTACAGTTGTAATTACAATAAAAATTGAAAGCGTATATTTCCAAGAATAATTTTTAAAATCTTTTAAGTCATCATACAGTTATTTTTCTTTTTATGGTAGGTTTTAATACAAAGTTTTGTAATAAAAATAGCACAATAAAACAGATAATAAATATGATTTGTGTCTTTGATATTTTTGCCATTTATGAAGTGTTTTTTTTACAATCTGTTTCTTCTCATTTTCCCACTTAAAAGTACTATCAAAAATGTATTGATGAAAATCAGGTAAAACCCTATTTTGATTTGGTTTACATCTTCAATGACTTCACAAGCATAATAAAGAATTATTGAAGTAATTAATAAAAAAAGATTTAAAATCCCGAGTATTTTAATGAAAGTTATTTTTTCAAAAAATGAAAGAATCAACATAGTTATTGTCGAAATAAAAAACAGCACTAATGTTAAATTTGGATAAAAACTTAAATCAAAGAATATCGATGTATTAAACTCTTTTTTACCGGATTCAAAAATCTTTAGTAAAAGACTATAAAAATTATACGTGTACTCTTTTTTTGCTTTTTGAATATTTACTTTTCGCTCTTCTAAAGCATTTTTTAAAAGTTTTTTACTTTCTTGCTTAGATAGAACTTCTATTTTAATGGTGTCATTGATAACTGTCTCCACAGTTTCACTACCTTGGGTAATCTCAGTAGGAACAGGAATTAGTTTATCTAACGATTGATCCGAACAAGTCCGTAAAAAAGGTAGAAAAAATAATAAAAGGGTTAATGAAAGTAAAGTTCTTAGTTTTAGTTTGTTTTTCATGGTTATTTGTAATTCTACATAATTTTTTTCACCCTCACATGCTGCAACAACATAATCGTCTTCGCATCCTTGATTTCACCCGAATCAATCATTGCAAGCGCATCTTCAAAAGAAAGCTCTAAAACTTCAATATCTTCTCCTTCCTCTTCCAATCCGCCGCCGTTAGTGGTTTTCATTTCCTTAGAGTATTCAGCGATGAAGAAATGTAGAATTTCAGTTACGGAACCGGGCGACATGTAAGATTCAAAAACTTTTTCAACTTTTGAGATCTTGTAGCCGGTTTCCTCTTCGGTTTCCCTTTTTATGCATTCTTCGGGATTGTCGTTGTCCAATAATCCGGCGCAGGTTTCAATAAGCATTCCGTCCGAATTTCCGTTGATATAAGTAGGTAAACGGAATTGTCTCGTTAAAATAACAGTTTTCAGATCTTGATTATACAAAAGAATTGTTGCGCCATTTCCTCTGTCGTAAGCTTCTCTGCTTTGGGTTTGTACGGAACCATTGCTGTTTATTTTTTCGTAGGTGATTTTATTTAAAGTATACCAGTTATCTGATAAAATTTCTGTTTTTAAGATCTTTACTTTGCTATTTTGCATTAGGGATTTGTTCTGTATTAAAATTTTAAACTTATATCAATAGTTAATTTTCAACTATAATTGTTGAAGATAAGTCAGTTTTGAATTTTTGATAAATTCTTCAGAAGAAGTGTCTTTTGTCGCACCTTTATTGGTTAATTCAATGATATAAATAGGTGTTCCCGGAATTTTATTATCGTTGCATACAAGCTTAAATCTCTTGATTTTTGGATCTGTGCTTAATGAAACAAGCTCATCAGAAGAATTGATTCTCATATTGTTCACATCAAAAGAAGCACGAGGATCTTTTTGAAGTTTTAAAAATCTTTTCTGGCTTTTATCTGTCGTTTCGTCAAGGAATTTTTCCATTTGATAATCGGTCAGAAGCTGTGGATAAATGAGTCCTTCCTGCAAAAATAATTTGGTGGTTTTATCAGATTTATTGTAATTAATAACCTTGTCATCAAACTGAACAAGATTATCTTTTACGATTATTTTACCTTCGAATTTTTTATAGTTTTTCTTTTTGTAATCATTTTTAAAATGTTCAACAATTGCCTTATCTTTTGAGCTTAAAGCTTCCTTTTTTTGAGCAAAAGTTGTCATAGATAATGATAAACAAAGGCTTAATGAAAATAACAGTTTCATATATTTTGTAATTTTTATTTTAATTTATTTTTTGTTGAGCAGATCTTCCAAAGCTGCTTTTAAATCAGGAAATTCAAACTGAAATCCTGCATTCTGAATTTTTTGTGAAGATGCTCGTGAACCTTCCAGCAAAGCGTCTGCCAATTCTCCAAATATCAGTTTTAAAACAAAACTCGGAACATTTGGCATAAACAGTGGTTTTTTAACGACTTCAGCGATTTTCTTAGTTAAATTTTCGTTCGTTGTATGTTGTGGTGAATTCGCATTGTAAGCTCCTTCTATATTTGAATTTTTTAAAGCAAATTCATAAATAGAGCAAATATCCTTCACATGAATCCAAGGCATATATTGTTTTCCGTTTCCGAGAGGTGAACCGATGCCTAAATTTATCGTTGGTAACATCTTTTTTAAAGCTCCTTCTTTTTCTGAAAGCACGACTGCTGTACGAATTTTCACGACTCTTTCTGCTAAATTCTGTTCTTTAAAATCATCTGTAGATCTTTCCCAAAGCACAACAACTTCACTTAGAAAGTCATTTCCGGGAGAATCGTCTTCAGTATAGATTTTTTCCGTTGTTATAGTTCCATAATAATTAATTCCTGAAGCTGAAATGAAAGACTTAAGTTTAATATTTTTCTTTCTTAATGTATCTAAAAGTAATTTTGCAGAATCTACACGGCTTGAAATCAATTCTTTTTTTCGCTCATCAGTCCAGCGTTTTTCAGAAATATTGGCTCCGGCTAAATGAATGATGTGAGAAATATTTTCAAAGGCAGATTCATCGATTGTCCCATTTTTTATGTTCCATTCGAAGTCGTTAGCACGTTGTTTTTTTCGGGTTAAAAATCGTACAGAATATTCTTTTTCAAGCTTTTTGGATAATTCCTGGGCAACCATTCCGTTGGCCCCGGTAATCAAAACAACTTCTTTCATAATAATTAAATTTAATTTTAATGTAGATTATGCTTGATTTTTTACAATCAAAACAAAATCATCTTCTAACAATTTATAGCCGTAATCATAGATAAATTTGTACTCGGAACCATTTTTATAGACTTTAAAATTGGTGAAATAATCAAAATCAAAACCCAAGCCATCTAATTTAGATTTAGGAACTTTAGTTTTCCCGTCAATATTTATTTCACCTAAAATTCTGTAATTTTTACGAAGTTTATTATTCACGTTTCGCATAAAATTATTAGAATCTTTATTCTGCTTATTATTGTAGGCATTTCGGCAGGCATCGTTGCAGAATTTTTTATCTGACCGACCGATAATTTTTTCGCCACATTCTAGACAATCCATAATTTTTTACTTTTTCATTCTGTGTGTTTGTTTTTTTCTCAATAATCTTATAAATCTGTTGTGCGTAGGGTAGCTTCTGTTTGGGGTGAGATTGTTGAAGAACAGAGCAACGATCAACAGTATAATACATCCCGACAAAACGGGAGAAATCACATACCAATAGCCTAATTCAGGAATTTTTCCTGTCGAACTCACGGCAATTAAAGCTGTCGCTCCACCTGGAGGATGCAGAGTTTTGGTGTATTGCATTAATATGATGGAAAATGCAACGGCTAACGGAGCGGATAACCAAATAATATCGGGAACAATTTTATAAACGGTAACGCCGACAATAGCAGAAAGTACATGACCGCCAATTAAATTTCTAGGCTGTGCCAACGGACTTTGAATGGCTCCATAAATTAAAACACTTGAGGCCCCAAAAGAACCGATCAAAAATACATTTTCCGCCTGCAATAGTTGATGAGATTGGATAAATGCAATAAGTCCAATTCCAAAGAATGCGCCTAAAAATGACCAGAAATGTTCTTTATAATCAACCAGCGTTTCTTTATATATTACATATTTTGAAACTCTGAATGTTCTTTTTATTGTTTTCTTCATAGATATTCAAAGATACGTAATTATCCGTTTTCAAACGACTGTGAAGAGATTTAGAGAAAATATTTTTAATACTATTTATTAATGTAATAATAGAATATAAATTTTATTTAATAATTGTATTATTGATTTAAATTTTTCGTTAATATTGATAAAATTAACAATTTATTTATATTAAAAGGCTTTAAAATTAGTAATTGTAATGTTAATTGATTTACCTTTGGTGATATTTCAACAAATTTTGAAATATTCTGATAAATTTTCCCCCTTAATTACTAATAATCAAACTTAATTTCAATTCAAACATGAAAAAAACAATACTTTTAGTTACAGTTTTGTTCTCTACATTTTATTATTCCCAAGTTGGTATTAACACTTCTAATCCTCAAGGTCAGTTTACTATTGATGCAGCTAAAGATAATCCTGCTACAGGAACGCCCAATGCTGCTCAACAATTAAATGACTTTACGGTAACATCTACAGGAAATGTAGGTATCGGAACGAATGCGCCAACGAATAAAGTTCATATAAATGGTGATTTTAGATTAACAGATGGTACGCAGGCAAATGGTAAGATCTTGGTTTCTGATGTAAATGGAGTTGGAACTTGGCAGGATTCAAGTCCAGCAGTTATTGTTACTTCTACCACGGGAACTCAGGTGCCGCTGGCTGTTGCTTTCACTTGGATCGGTTCTTCTGCAACGGTTACTATCCCGGGATATTATCTTATAAGTCCTCGTTTAATTACAGATAAAACTCCTGCAAACTGCGGAAATTTTATTGCATATAATTTAAGCAAAAGCTCTACAGCTATTTTAAATCCGGCATTCCCACTTCAGGATTCCCACTTTGCACCGGGTACTGTTACAGATTTTATTTATTCTACCAATGTTGCTTTGTTGGAAGCAGGAACATATTATATGTTTGTGCGCTACAGTGGAGGTTGTACTTCGAATACGACAAGGCTTAATGCCGGTCAGAATAGTTTTACCCTTACATTATTAAAATAACTTGCTACCTATGATTTATAAAAATAAGCGGAATAAGATGCAAACGAAAAAGAATATTGTTTTCTTAATGTTCTTTCTGTCAGGATGTGCCTTTTCCCAGACTGGTATTCATACTTCCAATCCACAAGGTCAGTTTACTATTGATGCAGCTAAAGATAATCCATCAACAGGATTGCCAACTGCGACCCAGCAATTAAATGATTTTACGGTAATATCTAATGGAAACGTAGGAGTAGGAACGAATTCTCCAACATCCAAACTACATATAAATAATAGTACAAACGGAGCCCTAAGAATTGTAAACGGAACAGAAGGAAACGGAAAACTTTTAGTTTCGGATAATAATGGAGTAGGAACCTGGCAAAATTCGTCACCTCCTGTTGTAATTAATTCGACAACTGGGGGTTCGGTTAATATAGGAACGAGTTATGCTTGGGTAGGTTCTGTTGCTACAGTAACGATTCCCGGATATTATCTTATAAGTCCTAAATTACTTACAGACAAAGCGCCTGCTGGTTGTGGGGTGTATATTGCCTATAATTTGTCAACCAGTACTACTGTTGCAGCTAATCAGCCCTATGTTCAGCAGGATGCACATTTTGCGAGCGGAACTATTTATGATTTCATTTATTCGGCGAATGTAGGTTATTTGCAGGCGGGAACTTATTACATGCTTGTGCGTAATGGCGGAGGATGTACATCAAATGTAACCCGAGTTAATGCCGGACAAAATAGCTTTTCATTAATATTATTAAAATAAGTTATCAATGCAATTATTTATAATTAAAAGGCAATAGATTCTAACAACACAAAGAAAACAAAAAATTATACAAGAAATTCCCTCTTTTTGTATAATTGAAACTCCATTAATCAAACTCATTTTTACTATATAAAAACCGTCTCTCTTAGGCGGTTTTTTGTAATTAATACCTTTTGCTTTATCCGATTGTAAACGACTACAAACGAATTTAAATAGTTTTATACCGATTCTGATTTTCGATTTCTACAACCTTTGCCACAGAGATTTGAGAAAATAGTGAACGTCTCTTATCTGAATCATTAATCTTAAAAATTATATAGTATGTCACTAAGAAACAAAGTAAAATTAATAGGCTACACAGGAAAAGAAGTAGAGGTGGTAAACTTCGATAGCGGTGCTGTCAAAGGAACTGTATCTTTAGCTACAAACGACCATTACACTAATGCAAAAGGTGAAAAAGTAGAAGAAACACAATGGCACAATTTGGTATTCTTCGGGAAAATTACTGAGATCTTTCAAAAATATGTTTCAAAAGGAAAAGAAATCGCTATTGAAGGGAAATTAACGTACAGATCTTATGATGATAAGGAAGGCGTAAAGCGATATATTACGGAAATTAGAGTAGATGAAATCTTATTATTAGGAGCTAAATAACGGCAAAAACACAAATGATGAAAGTAAAAGTTTTTAAAATAAGATTACCCGAAGAATTTCTTTATCAGGATCAGGAAATGCTTGACCGGTTTCTGGAATCTCACGAAATTATTAAAGTAGAAACCGCATTTGTACACGATGAAAATTATTGGTCTGTTGTTCTGTATTTTGAAGAATTAAGGATAAAAGAACCTTCAAATACTGTAAAAGAAACTAAAACAGCCAAATATTCTCTCGAAGATGATACCCTCAATTATGATGAAGAAAAGATTTTAAATGCTTTAAAATTATGGCGTTCGGAAAAAGCAAAAGAACAAAATCTTCCTTCTTATTTTATCGCCACCAATAAAGAATTGATGTCTGTAGCAAAATATAAACCCGTCAAAAAAGAAGAATTGCTAGAGATCAAAGGTTTTGGAAAGCATAAAATTGAAAATTATGGTGAAGAAATATTAGAAATCCTTGAAAATATCTAATTTTTTAATAGATCACTAGAGCAGAAATGATGAAAATAAAAATGAGAAGTCGGAGGATCCATTCTTCGACTTTTTTTATTGAGTTTAAAAAGTCCTTTCAATTCCTTATTTTTGCAATTATATCTATTATTAATCATCATTTATCAATTATAAAATGAAGCCAAGTTTAGCAAAAGGGACGAGAGATTTTACAGCAGAAGAAGTTTCAAGAAGAAAATATATCATTAATATTTTACAGAAAAACTTCGAATTATTTGGATTCCAGCCATTGGAAACCCCAAGCTTTGAAAACCTTTCAACATTGACAGGAAAATACGGAGAAGAAGGAGATCGTTTGATTTTTAAAATTTTAAATTCAGGAGATTATACCTCTAAAGTAAATCAGGAAGATTGGGAAAATAAAAGTCATCAAAAACTAACGTCTCAAATTTCAGATAAAGCTCTTCGTTACGACCTTACTGTACCTTTTGCAAGATTCGTAGCTATGAATCACGGGAAATTAACTTTCCCTTACAAACGTTATCAGATCCAACCGGTTTGGAGAGCAGATCGCCCTCAAAAAGGAAGATTTAGAGAGTTTTATCAGTGCGATGCAGACGTTGTAGGAAGCGAAAGTCTTTTTCAGGAAGTAGATTTGGTTCAGTTATATTTAAAATCATTTGCTGATTTAAAAGTTCCAGTGACGATCCATTTAAACAACAGAAAAATTCTTTCCGGATTGGCTGAATATGCAGGAATTACAGATAAATTAATTGATTTCACTGTTGCTCTTGACAAGCTTGATAAAATTGGAAAAGAAGGCGTTGTTAAAGAATTATTGGAAAGAGAAATTTCTCAGGAATCGATTGATAAATTAGATTTTCTATTCACTCAATCTGATGATGCATTGGAAAATCTTCTTCAATTAAAAGAAAAATTTGTTGGAAATGAAGTAGGAACAAAAGGTGTTGAAGAATTGGAATTTGTTTTAACTAAATCCATAAGTCTTGGCGTTGATATTCAAAATCTTGTTTTTGATATTACATTAGCGAGAGGATTAGATTATTATACAGGAGCTATTTTCGAGGTTAAAGCTGACGAAGTTCAAATGGGTTCCATCGGCGGCGGTGGAAGATATGACAATCTTACTGAAGTTTTCGGAGTGAAAAATATTCCGGGAATTGGAATTTCTTTTGGTCTTGACAGAATTTATCTTGTCGTAGAAGAACTAGGACTTTTCCCTGAAGAAGCTACCTCTAAAGTTGAATATCTGTTTGCCAATTTCGGAGGTGAAGAAACTTTGGAAGCTTTAAAACTGATCATGCAGTTAAGAGAAAAAGGAATTTCAGCAGAATTATATCCCGAAAATGCAAAAATCGGAAAACAATTCACATATGCAGAAAAAAAAGGAATTAAAAACCTTGTTTTCTTAGGTGAAGAAGAACTTAAAAACGGAAACGTTACTTTTAAGAATCTTGAAGCCGGAGAGCAAAAAACGGTTTCTCTTGAAGAGTTTTTAGGATAAATAATAATGTCATAAAAATGAGCCTTCTTAATATTGGGAAGGCTCATTATTTTTATCAGTTTTAAATTAAAAGCTTATTTTACTTTAGCTTTTAATTCGTCATAGAGCTTTTGAGTAGAAGGAACTTGAATTCCTAGTTCGGCTCCGTATCTTATAATAGCGCCTGCAAATAATTCTAGTTCGCTGTTGTCTTTTTTAGAATTGATATCCAATTGCAAAGAAGTTGGAGTTTCTGGCGGAAATGTAGAGGCTTTTTCAAAGGTCTTATCAATTATGTTTTCTCCGAGATGAATTTCTTTTTGGGCAGCAATTAACTGTATTTCTTTCATAATTTCAGCAGCCTCAGCTCTTTGGGAAGAATCGGCGCATACGGTTCCGATCGAAGAATTGTATTTAGCCGTTACCAAACCAAAACTTGCCACAAAAATAAATTTTGTCCAAATATCAATCAACGAATTATCTTTAAAATCAAAATCTATTTGACTGTCTTTTATGATGTTGACCACCCAATCGATAGAAGCAGAAAGATGTTGTGGATCTCTTCCTATGATTAGCTTTCCTGCTTTTCCTTTATGCTCCACAATTCCTTTTTCTTTAATATGAGAGGCAACATATAGACAAGACGGTAAAATTACATTCTCAGGGATTATTTTTCTTATTCTGTCATAAATATCAACGCCATTCATCATTGGTAACAAAATTGTTTCCTTGGTAATCACTTCCTTTAGTTGATTGCAAACTCTTTCCAAATCATATTCTTTCACACAAATCAATACCAGATCTGGATGTACAATTTCGCTGATGTTTTTGTAAATCGAGTTTGGGTGTGTTTGTTTATTGGGGTGTTCAGGAGAAATCAACGTTAATCCATCTTCTTTTACTTTTTTATAAGTTTCACCTCTTGCGATAAATGATATCGTATGTTCTTGTGAAGATTCATTGGTCTGATTAATTTTAAAACCAAAATAACCACCGACACCTCCTAGGCCTATTACAATAATATGCTTTTTATTCATAAATTTATTTTATTAATTCTAAAATTTAAGTTTCTAAATGTTTGTAAATTCCCTATCCAAAGGATTTACGAAGATTAAAGGTCGGGATTTATTTTAATATTCAAGAGATTTATGATCTATATTTGTTTTGAAAATAAAACATAATTGATACATGGAAAAGGACATTTCTAATGATATAGTGGGAAAATGGTTGAAAGCTTGGTGTTTATCAAGAGAATTACCTTCACCATCTAAATATAAATCCGGTTTTAAAGTAAATGTTAATGATGAAAAACAGAAAACCCGTTATGTTTTTGCAGAACTTAATGACGATTTTTTTCAATTAGCAAATTCAATTGAAGAGCCTTGGATTTTTCTGAAAGTCTGTACTGCTTTTGATGATTTTAAAGATAAAATCCCTGAAAAATGGAAAGTTCAGCCGCAGGGTTATATGATGTTTTGTTTTCATCGAATGAATATTCCGGATATTGATCTTCATGAAAACTACAAAATAGAATTTGATAGTTATAACTCAACTTTTGTCGTTAAAATTGTTACTAAAAATAATGAACTGGCTTCAATAGGCAGGGTTGTTATTGTTGATGATTTGGCTGTTTATGATAGGATTTCAACCGAAATTAATCATAAAAGAAAAGGTCTCGCCACTTTTATAATGAAAGAGCTTGAAAAAATAGCTTTATCGAAAGGTGTTTCCAATAACTTTTTGGTTGCAACGGAACAAGGGAAATCTTTATATGAATCATTAGGTTGGGAGCTTTACAGTCTCTATACTTCGGTTGTTATACCAACTGAAAAATCAAAATTTTAAGTTGAATTCAATTATATTTGAGGAAAATAGTAATTTAGGTTCATAAAATTATTTTAAAACTAAAAATACATGAGCGAAAAATCAAGACTTGACGAAATAAAAGAAGAACTAGAAAAGCTAGACATCAATCCTACGATTTTTGCCAGAAAAGAAATCCGTGAGTTACCGGAGATTCTTTCGAAAGACGAAAAAATAGTTTATCTCATTGAAGGTCGAAACAAAACAACCAAACACCACATTATTTTGGTGGCTACCGATAGAAGGTTGATTTTTGTTGATAAAGAATTCATGTACGGATTAAAAGTTGAAGATTTTTCTTACGATAAAGTAAGTTCAATTCAATATGAAAAAGAGTTTATGCTGGCCTCAATAGACATTCATATTTCAGAAAATGTTCTTGAGATCGATGGAGTAGGAAAGTATTATGCAGAACTGTTTTGCGAAAAAGTAAGAAATTTTATGGCTCGTCCGAAAGAAACTTTTCAACCAAAAAGTGAACCTACAGTTTTAGATCAATTGGAACAATTAGGAAGATTGAAAGAAAGCGGAGTTTTAACGGAAGAAGAATTTGCAGAGCAGAAGCAGAAACTTCTTGAAAAACTTAAATAAGTCTTTCATTCAGGTAAAAATTAAACACAAATTCGTAATTTGGATTATTCTTATGGAATTTATTTTCTGTTTGATATAATTTAAAACTATTAAACCAAAAATCAGATGGATATCATTTGCGCATTGTGCGGAACACCCTTAACGTCTATGGATACGCTTTTGGGCGAAAATAAACTGTCGGACGGCAGTATTTTATGCAATAAATGCTTCAATAAAGCGACAAATATTAATAAAGACCTTGTAAATTCAATCGGAAGTTTTAATCTTGCGGAAGTAAGAGGAATTATCCTTGGCGGAAAAGTTGATGATTTTGAAGAAAATATCGCTACACCAATTATTGAAACTCCAAAAATGGAAACACCGGTCAATACTTTTTTTGATCCGAACAGTTTTCAGGATTACGATCAGCCGACAAGACTTGATGAGATTAAAGATCAAATCGTTGCGCTTAATGCTAAACTCAGCATTTTTGTAGAAAGTGAAGTGAAAGAATTGGTGAATATTTTGGATAATGGCGAAAAAATTATCGCCATTGCAGAAGGAAAATACTTGGGTAACAACCGTGAAGGAATTGTTTTCTCTACACAAAAAAGAATCGTGTTTATCGATAAAAAATTCTTTGGAGGTGTTGTTGAGAATGAATTTATGCATGATAAAATATCTTCTGTAGAATATGATTCAGGTATTCTGACTTCTTCGATGAAGATATATACACAAGGTTCAACTGCAGAATTTAAATTATATAATAAAAGTGCAGCCAAAGCTTTTTACGATGGAATAAAAGATTACATCGGTCGTTCAGGAGCTGTTCAACAGCAATCGTTTAAACAAGAAAGTTTTCATATTTCTATAAATGATCATTCATTTAGCTCTAATAATCAATCTTCACCGTTTGATATATTTAAACAAGTTATTTCAAAGACTGAACAAACCCCCGAAAAAGCACCGGAAAATGTAAAAAAAGAACCTGCAGAAGCTATTTTTGAACAATTGGAAAAGTTGGGGAAATTGAGAGAAATGGGAGTATTAACAGAAGCTGAATTTGCAGAACAGAAAAAGAAATTATTAGAAAGGTTATGATAAAGGCATTCATTATTAGATTAATCAACGGAAAATGGTATTCGGCACCATTGATTTTTACCATTTTCACGGTATTTTGCTGGCTTTGCCTTATTATTTTACCAACGAGAGCGTTAATATGGGGTTTGTTTTTTTGTTTACCATTTATTGGTTACTTTTTCTGCTTTATTTTGGGTATTGCAAAAATGTTTATGAAAGAGTTTAAAGAGGGAATTAAACAATGTTTCTTTACTCTTATTGTTACATTTGTAGCCATGCTTTTCTTTACCGTTTTTCTTCCTACAAGTCCATACAAGGAATATAAAGGTGATGCAAAAAATCCAAATAATGTAAAAACCGAAATGCCTTTAAAGTTATCTCTTAATGAAGAAAAATCTTTGTTTAAAGTTGATAAACAGGATATCCTTTTGTATGATTATTCAATGCCGGGCAATTATAAATATCAGGTTTTTCTTAATAAAACAGAGAAAGGGAAAGTCTATTTAAAAATGTTTGACCTTGTCACAAACAGAATCCTTTCAGAAAAAGAGATTAAAAAAGACTCTCAAATAGAAGTTTATAATCCAACAGATGAATTAAAAGAGTTTGGATTGAGTAATCCAATTACTGTTGAAGAAGGTGAGTGGGGAGATTATTATGGAAGTAGAGTTGAGGTTTGGTTTCAGCCGGATGACAACACTCAGCCTGAAAGAAAATTAATCACGAAGAATTATATTATTCAAGGTCAATAATTGAGTTTAAATTCTTTAGCCTAAAATTAAAATCATGGAAAATTATCTCGAAATCAATAAAAAATCATGGAATGCCAAAGTAGAACCCCACTTGAAGTCGGATTTCTATTTTGTTGATGAATTTTTAAAAGGAAGAAATTCTCTTAATTCTATTGAGGTTGATCTTCTAGGAGATGTAAAAGGGAAAAGTATCTTGCATTTGCAGTGTCATTTCGGGCAAGATTCCATTTCCTTATCGAGATTGGGCGCAAAAGTTATTGGAGTAGATTTGTCTGATAAAGCAGTAGAAGCTGCCAACGATCTTGCCAAACAGTGTGGAACAGACACAGAATTTATTTGTTCAGATATTTATGATCTTCCAAATGTTTTAAATGAAAAATTTGATATCGTTTTTACAAGTTACGGAACTATTGGCTGGCTTCCTGATTTGGATAATTGGGCGAATGTTATTAACCATTTCCTAAAACCTGGAGGGAAATTTGTAATGGCAGAATTTCACCCTGTAATTTGGATGTTTGATGATGACTTCAACGGAATTAATTATAATTACTTTAATGAAAAACCAATTGTAGAAACCTATGAGGGAACTTACGCAGATTTTTCGGCAGATATTGTTCAGGATTATGTGATGTGGAATCATTCGCTGTCCGAAGTTTTTCAGAATTTAATTAAAAATGGTTTAGCGATTGAAAATTTTCAGGAATTCGATTGGTCACCATATCCTTGTTTTAAACATATTGACGAATTCGAAAAAAGAAAATGGAGAATCGAAAAATTCGGAAATAAAATACCAATGGTATATGCCTTGAGCGCACAAAAAAAGTCATCGTAAAAATATTTTACGATAACTTTTTTGTATATGAATGTTAAAAAAAACTAGTCTTAATTTAAAGAATCTTCAGCTTTTGTTTTTGCTTCGTCTAATTTTGCCTGAGCCTGAGAAGCTACGTCATTGGCTTTGGTTTTAAGATCATTTCCCCATTTATTAAGGTTGTCTTTTGCACTGTTGATCTTATCTTTTACTGCTTGTTGCTCCTCTGGAGTAGATTTTTTATATTTCCAATAAGCTAAAGCACCTAATCCTAATAAAGCAAGTATTCCATTTGTTTTGTTTCCCATGATTTTTATTTTTTTAATGTTATTATTAATACTAAAATTTGTTATTAATAAGTATGTAAAATACGTGCCAAAAAAATGAATTCAATTATAAATTTATGTTAAAATTTAATTAAAAACTTCAAAATTTTCACCATCAAAACTTGCAAATACCATGGTTGGATAAGAATCCTGATGATAGATATTCCCTTGTTTATCAATGGCAATGGCACCTGCGAAACCGTCAATTGTTTTTAATTCTTCAAAAGTTTTATTAAAAGCATTTTCAAGACTCATTCCGTCTGTAACTCTTATTACAATTTTTGTAGATGTAGCATTACTCACAATGTCTTCGCCAACGCCTGTACAGCTTACAGCACAGAACGAATTGGCGTAATTTCCGGCAACAGTTGCAGAATCAGAAATTCTTCCCGGAATTTCAAAACCTTTTCCTCCGGTTGAGGTGGCAACGGCTAATTTCCTGTCTTTATCAATTGCTACGCAACCAACAGTTCCTTTTCCGCCATTTGCTAATTTGGCTTCATATTCTTTTCTGCGTTGAGGAATTTCAGTTGAAAAATTCTCAAAACCGTGTTCTGTGGCATAATTTTTTGCGCCGATTCCTCCCAAAACTCTGTCATCTTCCTTCATTAAGTCTTTAGCAACGAAAATTGGGTTCTTTACATCCTGAATATTGATGACACCACTTAATTTTTGTGTTTCACCATCCATGATCGCAGCACTCATACGAATGACTCCATCACTTTGGATCTGGGAACCGATTCCGGCATTGTATAATTCATCATCCTCCAAAAGAGAAACGGCATAAGCTACCGTATCAAAAGCAGAATTTGACTGTAAATATTCAAAGGCCTTTTGAGCAATATTTTTTAACGATTCTTGTTTCGCTGTTTTTACTTCATGGCTTTGGTCACTTTCGGAGAAGAAACCGCCGTGGATGATTAATTTCATAATGTTGTATTTGTCAATTGTGAAAAGTCAATTGTCAATTTTAAAAATAAGATAAAAATTAAGGCTGGCAAAATCAACTTTTATAAACATCAATTTATTTGTCTTTCGAAATAAGTTAAACCGAAGATTATCTTTTTTTAGTCGATGAATGATATTTCGACATAGTGAAATGCCTTTTTATCATTTAAAAGTTTCATTTGTATTTTTTAACGCAAAGATTCTATTGCCTATTTTTTGATTTTTAGGAGGCAAAGGCAAATTAAATTTGCTTCGCGAAGCTTGAAAATACAGCTTCATCAAATCAACTTGGTTGATTCTTCTTTGCTCACTTCAATAAATCATTCCGTAAAATAAAACTTTGCGTCAAAAAAATGAGTAAATTATTTAATAACGAGGTTCATAGATCGTTGAATAATCTTTATATCAAAGTCAAAACGAATTAATTTTTTTAAAATTATTTAGCCTTACAATAATTAAATTGCAAAGCCAAATAAAGAAGTATATCTAAATTAATATTAATTAGTTAAATTATAATTGTCGTAGGAAAAATTCACATTTCACCATTGACAATTCACCTTTATTTATCTTGTGGAATCGGATTAAATTGAGAATTTTCAATCGTCAATGTTTTTGTCGTCAGGTCATAATGATCATTCATCGACATTACATGAACGGTTAAATTATCAATAGAAATAGGCTCTCCAAGATTGATGTTGGTAAGATTGGTGTCTTTAATAAACCTTCCGTCAACAATAATTACAAGTCCTGAACCTACGGCAGTCATTGTATCATTATGAATAAAAAGTCCGGTATCTTCACCCAAACCAATTCCCAACGTTCTCGGATTATTGACAACAGCTTGAAATAGACGACCAATTCTTCCTCTTTGTACGAAATGTGTATCGATGATTACATTATCAATTAAACCTAAACCTTGCGTAGTTTTTATTTCACCTTTCAGCAAGGCTTCAGAACTACTTCCCTGATAAATCATATTTTCAGATGCGGCAGCTGCTCCTGCAGAAGTTCCGGAGTAAATAAAATCCTGCTCCTGATATTTTAATAGAATGGTATCATGAAATCTTGTTCCGCCAAGAATAGAGGTCAGTCTTAACTGATCTCCACCTGTGAACATCACAACATCTGCTGCATTAGCTCTTGCCACCATCGCATCAGAATTGGCTTCCTCACGATTGTGGATATCAAGGATGTTTACATTTTTGGCGCCTAAAAATTCAAATGCTTTCTTATATTCCGTACCAACAATTTGGGGGATCTGAGAAGCAGTCGTAATAATTTCTATTACGGAATTTTCTTTAAGCTTAGACTCATTAATTATCTTTCTTAGAATACCTCTTTCAAAGAAATTGAGGTTTTTTTCTATATTCTGATCGAAGTCGGTTTCAGCAAAGCTGCCTTTATTTACAGCCCCTCCGATAACGATTAATTTTCCAACGGGTTTCATCATAGTGTGCAAATTTAAAAAATTATTAACATTTAGCGAAATCTATACCACATTTTAATTGACCCTGAGTATTTTAGAATTATTAATAATTTCCAATTTTATTTTGAGAAATCTACAAGTGTGGTATAGTTTTGTTTATGGTTTTACATTATCTTTGATTCTGGAATATGTTATCATTAATAAGAAAAATGCAAAATGTCTATGAAAATTGAGAAGATACAGGCTTTACGTGGTCCTAATATTTGGAGTATAAGAAGAAAAAAGCTGATACAGATGCGGTTGGATCTTGAAGAACTGGAAAATTTCCCTACCAATAAAATCGATGGTTTCAGAGAAAGAATAGAAAAATTAATGCCGTCTTTAATTACGCACAGATGTTCTGAGGGCGTAGTCGGAGGTTTTTTCCACAGAGTGGAAACCGGAACATGGATGGGGCACGTTATTGAACATATTGCTCTTGAAATCCAGACTTTATCAGGAATGGATACCGGATTCGGAAGAACACGCGAAACAAAAAGTCCCGGAATTTATAATGTAGTTTTCGATTATATTGAAGAAAATGCAGGAATTTACGCTGCCGAACAAGCCGTAGAAATTGCAGAAGCTTTAATTGAAGGCAGAGAATATGATCTGAATGCTTGTATTCATAGGCTAAAAGAGATCAGAGAACGTGTTCGTTTAGGTCCATCAACGGGAAGTATCGTTGAAGAAGCAGTTTCCAGAAGAATTCCTTGGATCAGATTGGGGACAAACTCTTTGGTACAGCTTGGTTATGGAGTTAATCAGCAGAGATTTCAGGCTACGATTACGGGTAAAACAAGCTCAATTGCAGTAGATATTGCATGTAATAAAGAATTAACCAAAAGAATGCTTCATGATGCAGCGATTCCTGTTCCTATCGGGGATTTGATCGTGGATGAAGAAGGATTGGAAAGCGTTATCAGAAAAATCAATTATCCAATTGTTTTAAAACCTTTGGATGGAAATCACGGAAAAGGTTCATCAATCAATGTAAACGATTGGGAAGCTGCAAAAATTGGTTTAGAGCACGCTCAGAAATATTCAAAAAAAGTAATTGTTGAAAAATATATTACAGGTTATGATTTCAGAGTTTTAGTAATCAATAATAAAATGGTTGCTGCTGCAAGAAGAGTTCCGGCTCACGTTGTTGGAGACGGAGAATTAAATCTTGAGCAATTAATCGAAAAAGAAAATAAAGACCCAAGAAGAGGTTACGGTCATGAAAATGTATTAACTGAAATTGCAGTTGACAAAGACACGACAGAACTTCTTGAAAAACTTCATTACACACTTGAAACGATTCCTCAAAAAGGAGAAGTTGTGTATTTAAAATCAACGGCTAATCTTTCTACTGGAGGGACTTCTATTGATGTTACAGATATGGTTCACC
The DNA here is from genome assembly GCF_001648155.1 of Chryseobacterium glaciei. NCBI lineage: Bacteria > Pseudomonadati > Bacteroidota > Flavobacteriia > Flavobacteriales > Weeksellaceae > Chryseobacterium > Chryseobacterium glaciei. The sequence continues at coordinate 4,085,595 of NZ_CP015199.1, forward strand.
CGGAAAATATCACAATGGCAGAAAGAATTTCCAAGATCATTGGTCTGGATGTCTGCGGAATTGATATTATGGCCGAAAACTTAACGCAACCCTTAAAAGAAAGCGGTGGAGCCATCATTGAAGTAAATGCTGCTCCAGGTTTCAGAATGCACCTTGCTCCAAGCGAAGGTCTTCCGAGAAACGTTGCTGCTCCGGTTGTAGATATGCTGTATCCGGCAGGAAAACCATTTACAATTCCGATCATCGCGGTGACGGGAACGAACGGGAAAACAACTACGACAAGATTAATTTCTCATATCATTAAAAATAACGGTTTTAGAGTAGGTTTCACAACGTCAGACGGTATTTATATTCAGAATACAATGTTGACGAAAGGTGATACTACAGGCCCTCTTTCAGCTGAATTTATTCTGAAAGATCCAACCGTAGAATTTGCCGTTCTGGAAACTGCCAGAGGTGGAATTCTTCGTTCCGGACTTGGTTTTTCTCAATGTGATATCGGTGTTTTAACCAATATTAAAGAAGATCACTTAGGATTAAATGATATTCATAACCTGAAAGACTTAACAAAGGTAAAAAGGGTAGTGCTGGACAGCGTAAAGAAAAACGGCTGGAGCGTGATGAATGCGGATGATGAGTATTCTATGAGAATTGTGAATGATTTGCATAGTAATGTGGCAATTTTCAGTATGGATGAAAATAATCCACACATGAAGAAATTCGCAAAAGAAGGGAAAATTACCTGCGTTTATGAAGAAGGTTTTGTGACGATCAAAAAAGGTGACTGGAAAATCAGAATCGGAAAAGCAAAAGATTTCCCGATTACGATGGAAGGGAAAGCTAAATTCATGATCGAAAATGTTTTAGCAGCGAGTTTGGCGTGTTATCTTCAAGGATTAGGAATCGAGGATATTTCAAATTCTTTGAGAACTTTTATCCCAAGCGCGCAGCTTACACCGGGAAGACTGAATGTTTTCAAGTTTAAAAATTTCAAAGTCTTAATTGATTTTGCACACAATCCATCCGGATACGAAGCGATTGAAGATTATCTTAAAAATGTAGAATCTACCAAGAAAATTGGTATTATTTCCGGAGTTGGAGACAGAAGAGATGAGGATATCAGACTGTGTGGAAAAATCGCAGGAAGAATGTTCGATTACATCATCATCAGAAACGAAAAACATCTTCGTGGAAGAAAAGAAGAGGACATTAATGCATTAATTATTGATGGTATTAATGAAGCTCAAAGAGATGTAAGCTATGAGATTATTCCTAAAGAAATTGATGCCTTAAAACATGCAATGGGAATGGCCGAAGAAGGAGCTTTCATAACTGCTTTAAGTGACGTGATTTCTAATGCGATCGATCTGGTGCAGGAATATCAGGCGAGAGAATTGCTGGAAGAGGATAAGATTTAATTGGAAGTTCAGGGTTTCGGCTTCGAAGAAGCCGAAACCCTGAACTCAATACTTTTCAAAATAAAAAAACCTCCAAAATTTTGGAGGTTTTGTATTATATTCTTATCCAGTTTTTTTCTATTTTCTGTAATTTTAAAAAGTATGGAATCAGAACAGCAAGTTCAAATCTGAGCATAAAATGTTTTGTAAAGAAAGGTAAAACGATCATTACAATTCCGCAAATAATGAATCCTAAAATAGCATCAATTTTTGCAACTTTAATGCCCCAGTCTTCTTCAAACCAAAGTCCGTAAGAGGCAATTCCTTTAAAAACAAATAAAAAGCTTATAAGAATACCTGTTAAACTATAAGGCTCAGTAGTTTCTAATCCATAAAGTGACAACTCTGTATTTTTCATAAAAAATCCAAAAGCGAGGATGAATGCACCCACTACTCCTGTAAAAAAGAATAACCAAATGAAAATTTTAATCCAGACTGGTAATAAACTTCTTCGTCGTACAAAATTACTTTTTACATCAAACTCTTCAAAAGCTGATTGTTCTTCCATTGTATATTAGTTTTTATAAAATATTATTCTTCTACAAAAAACGCATTAGAACTGCCAATCCAAATCGCATCTTTCTTATTAAAGTCAACATTCACCATGGCGGCTTTTGTCATTCTTCCAAGATTTTCAAGTAGGATAGGGCGTTCGTCATTTTCTCTCCAAATATACAATAATCTGATTTCTGCTTTTGAAAATTCTCCGTTGATATCTTCAAAAAGAGGAGCATAAGTTACTTTTCTCTGTAAAATATAATTTTCTTTATCCTCGATGGCATCTGTGATTTCTTTTGTCGGATCTAAATTAACTCCACTTCCTGCAAACGAAAATAAAGGTTTTAAAACAAAGTTTTCAAGATTTTCATTTTCCGGAAACTCGTGTAAGAAATAGCTTTTCGGTACAAACTGATGTTTCAGCATTGGAAGAAGAAACTTTGAAATTTTGAAAAACCAATTAGGATGCGTAACCCAAGTTACATCTACATCTTCACGGAAATCAAATTCAGTTTTAAGATCAGGAATTCTGTCTAATTCGTCGAAAATTACTCGGTTATAAATTCTTTTGATCTCAACTAATTTTCCTTCATTTTCATAGAATAGTTTTCTTCCTTCTTTCTTTAGTTTGGTTAAACAAACGGTTTTTATTCCTAATAATTTCTCGGTCAGAACAAAATCGATTAATGTTTTTTGTTTTTCAGGGAAAATTTCAAGAAGGATTACGTTTTCAGGATTTTCATTGCCTACAATTAGATCTTTTACATAATTTCTAAATTCTTCATGAGGCATTTTGTTTTTGAGTTCATTTAAAAAAGGATAAACTTCACAAAATGTATCTTCAAAAATCTTTTGAAAAGCATACAGCGATGGAAACGCTTGGAGCTCTATTAATTGAGGTTCTATTTCTCCATTTTCACTTTTACAGATTCCAAAATCTATGGTAAAAAAATGAGGTTGATTGGTGTCATTCGGAACTTTACAGTTTTCAGGAATCGCTTTTTGTAATGTTTCAGGCGATAAAGCTTTGATCTGATCAATAATACTTTCGCTTGCGTCAATAAGCTTGTCTTTAAATTTATTCGAAAGAAACATAGGACTTTCGGAAATTCTGAAAGAAGTCTCAACACCACTTTTCTGTTTTAGAATCTCTTTAAACTGTTCATATTTTTCCTGAGAAAATTCCTGATTAAATTGTTTTCTGTATTTTGAGACCATATTCTTTTTCTTTGTGATTTTAAAAAATCGAGCAATATTGCTCGATTTCTGTATTGATAGTTTAATTTTAATGTATGCTTTAAGCCATTGCTTCAGCTCCCTTCAAAACGTTTTTTTTTGCAAATTGCAAAAATCTCGGTAGAATTTGAGCCTGTGTAAGAACGATTTTGTCTTCATCATCCATTCTGTCCACAGTTTCAAGATATTTTTCCATTCCGTAATTTTCGATCATAGCTTCTTTATTCTTTTCATCTTTCAGGTTTTCAACCATACCTTCAGGATTAGCTTCAGGGTGGAATTGAGTTCCAAAGATCTCTTCTGAAAAACGAACCGCCATAATAGCTCTCTCAAGATTAATATGCGGACGGAATTTCTCAATCGCAACGATTTTCATTCCTAATTCCTCAAAACGCTCGTGATTTGGCTCAATGAACTGAAACGCTCTAGAATCCACAGCATAGAACGGATCTGGAAGATTTTTAAATAAAAATTCCTGTTCACCTTCATCAGTTTTATGAATCGGCATTACTCCGAAAGAATAAGATTTTCTTTTGCAGATATTACCCAATTCCCAATGAATACTCGCTAATTGGAATGAATGACAAATCAGAAACATATACTTTTTATCATCATTATATTTATTATGATTATAAACGGTATCCAGAAATTCTGCAAATTTATCTTCCCATTCAAGTCCTTCTCTGTGCGGATCTCCGGGACCTCCTGATGAAATGAAAATATCAAAATCTTCAATATTTGGCATTTCATTTTTATGTCTTACATCAAAAGTTTTGATGATAACATTTTCTTCAGATTTTTTTTTGAATGCTTCCGAAATCTCTCGTATATTTTTAAAGCCTTGATTTACCTGATTGTTATTCATGTCCAGCAAAGCGATTCTAATATCCTTCATACTACTTCATATTTTTTACAAAGTTACCAAAAATATTATGAAGCGGATTGACCATGTGTTATGCCATATTCTGTTTCTGAGATCATATAATCCACAACTTTCGTAAGATCGCCTGTTTCTTCATAGACTTTAAGCTGTCTGTCTGCACCTGTTCCGTTTTCAAGAATTGTCCATGCGTATTCAACTTCTTTTCTGCATCCTAATTCGTCCACAACATCATCAATGAACTCAAGCAATTCTTTTAATAAATCAGGATAAGGAACAGATTCTTCTTTACCAAAATCAATTAAATGTGAATGTATTCCGTCTCTGGAAGCTCTCCATTTATTTTCATTTAATAATAATCTTCTATAACTTCTGAAGCTTAAATTTTGCTGATGCAATTTGTAAATTTTAGCCACTAAACTTTGCATAATAGCAGCAAGACAAACCGTTTCTTCAATTCTTAAAGGCATATCGCAGATTCTGAATTCAATCGTAGGGTAGAACGGATGAACGCGTAGATCCCACCAGATTTTCTTAGCATTATCAATTGTTCCTGTTTTAACCAAAAGATCAACATAGCTGTCAAATTCTGCCAGAGAATTGAAATAACTCGGAATTCCTGTTCTTGGAAATTTAACGAAAATTTCCTGTCTGTAAGACCTGAACCCTGTATTTCTACCAATCCAAAACGGTGAATTAACAGACAGTGCATAAACGTGAGGCAAGAAATAACGCATTACATTTTGAATTCTCACGCCTTCTTCACGATTTGGAATTCCGATATGAACATGAAGCCCGAAAATAAGATTTCCGCGGGCAACATCTCCCATATCGTCTACAATTTTGTTGTAGCGTTCGCCATCCGTGATGGTGTTGTGTTCCCAATTGGAAAAAGGGTGAGTTCCCCCTCCTGAAACACGAAGTCCCTGTTCGTGAGCGGTATTAATAAGGTGTCTTCTTAAATTTGTAAGCTCAGCCTGTGCTTCCTGAATGTTCTGGCAGATACCCGTTTCCATTTCAATCATGGATTCGTGCATTTCGTGCTTTAAGTTTTCACTTAAAACAGCTTTTCCGCCTTCAATAATTTTCGAAACATGAGAAACCAAATCACGGCTCTCAACATCTATAATTTGGTATTCTTCTTCGATACCAATCGTAAATTGATGCATTCTTTTTCGGTGTTTTTTATTTTAATGTCTTATTTTACTGAGTCTTTTACAAAAGTTCCCCAAGAGATATTTGGTTTCCCTGGAACGTATTCTTTTGCTTTTTCAATCGCTAATTTAGCAGAGTTTTCTACGATCCACGCGAAGTTTTCTTCACCGACAGAATTTCTGTCTGCATCCGGAGCCGGGTTACAGAAGTCGATTGCGTAAGGGATTCCATCTCTGATGGCAAATTCTACCGTATTGAAATCATATCCTAAAGCTTCATTCATTTTAATCGTATAATCATGAATAACCTTTAATAATTTTTTTAATTCTTCACCTTCTGTCTGATGCGTTGTTGCGTATCTCAAATGGTGCGGATTTCTCGGTTCGTAAGGCATAATATGAACATATTTCTTGCCTAAACAATATACTCTGTAATAATCTTCGAAGACGATCTCTTCCTGAACCATCATTACCAACTGCTCGGTTTCTCCTAATTTATTCCAAAGATCTTTAGGGCTTTCTACTCTGTAAACGCTTTTCCAGCCACCGCCGTCATGAGGTTTCATGTAAGCAGGGAAGCCAACATAATCGAAAATATACTCCCAATCGTGAGGGAATTTCAGGTTTCTGAAAGATGTTTCTGTAGTATCTGTAGGTCTTTCATGCGAAGGAAGCAACACTGTTTTCGGAAGAGGAATTCCCAGTTTAGACATCAATGCATTATTGAAAAACTTCTCGTCTGCACTCCACCAAAAAGGGTTGTTGATAACGTAAGTTCCGTTCAATGCTGCATTTTTAAGATAAGCTCTGTAGAAGGGAACGTCCTGCGAAATTCTGTCTATAATTACTGCATATCCGTAATCTGCGCCTTGCTCTAATTTGTCAATGCTCACTGCTTCTGCAATAATTTCTCCACCTCCTAATTCATTTACCTTGTCTATAAATGCCCAAGGAAATGTATCTTCCATCCCGAATAGAATTCCAACTTTTTTTGCCATAATTGTTGTTTTTTTAATGTTTTATATTAATAATTTGAATTTAAAAATTTAAGAGAAAAACCTTCCTATAAATGTTGGGAAAACCAATCGCCAAAGCGGCCAGTCGTGGTTGATCCATTTTCTTTCGTCATACCAGAAATCAATTCCTTTTGCACTTAAAATGTCTGCCATTTCTAAGTTTTTATCCTTGCAGATATCCTGATCCGAGGTGCTTAAAACAATGTGCATGTGTTTGTATTTCCAAGCTTCATCATTTTTAACAAACTCTCTCGGGCAATTAAAATATACCAGTTCATCAGAATATCCGTCCATAAAGTTGCGGATACTGAATGCTCCCGAAAGGCAGAATAAATGCGAAACCACATCAGGAAACCTGAATGCAAAATTGGCAGCATGATATCCTCCAAAGCTCGCTCCTGCAACCGCTACCCGGTGCGTATTATGAAGTTTTTGGATGTAAGGCACGAATTCCTGAATCAGAAACTGTACATACAATTCGTAATTTTTAATCCTTTGTTGTGGAGATATTTTTTCGTCATAGAAACTCCAGCCATCGATGGTCTGAATGTTATAAAGTTTTACTTTTCCCTGTTCAACAAACCAATTGATGCTTCCATTAAGGTGAAAATCATGGTTTTGGGTATATTGCCCCTGCGAAGTCGGAAACATGATGATGGGATGACCATAATGTCCGGTAACCTCTACTTTAAGGCTTGTTCCTAATATATTTGAATAGTAATCAGTATGTTCTATCTGCAGCATTCTTTTTCTTGTTTGGGTTTTAATATTTTATTTAATTAATATCTGAAATTATATGAATTTCACAAATTCTATTCCGCCAAGTCGTTCATCTTGTAGAATATCAAGAACAATTGTTCCTAATTTTGGATGGTTAAAAACAATATTTTCTTTAAATTGCCATTCTGCATCGGTTTTGTTAGCATTTTTTGAATCTACATATCTGTAATATGCTTTACTTTCCCAATTTCCGTTTTTAGCATTTTCCAACGTGTCTTTTAAACTTGATTTTTCTGGAATATTTAATTTTATAAGATCAATAACTTCTTGAATATTAATGTCTCTATTCATAAATTGTTTATGAGCTTGGTTTGCTTTTTGGAGGAAGAATATTCAGTAATTCTGCATGTATTTTTTCTGCAGCGCGATCCAGTCTTTCCTGTACGATGGTGGCATCGTTTGATTTGTAAACAATACCAACGTGGTAATCTATAGGTAAGAATTTTACAACTTCTTCACACTCGAATTCATTATAATCAGGCTCTCTATCTTTAATTAATGCAATAATTAATCCTGAATAATATCCTGTAGGTTTTGAAACCTCATATTTTTTACCTTTCAGAAGAGCATCTTCAATTTTCGCCCATTCTCTCCAGATATTGATATTGCTTGAAGCTTCGACCAAATCAGGAATATGTGCGCCTCCAACTCTTGATGAAGTCTCAAGGAAATAGTATTTTCCATCATCTTTACTTCGGATAAATTCTGTGTGAGTGGCACCATAAATTAACCCAAAACTGGACAAAACTTTTGCATTAACATCATCCAAAGCTTTAAATTCATCAGAATATCTTCCTAACGTTTTTGTTCTGAAAACCCCTCCTTCGTGAGAAACCTCCATCGGCGGAGCAAGATATTTTGAAGCAGAAGTGAAAACGATGTCTTTATTAAAAGTTAAACTGTCAACATGATAAACATCTCCGGGTTTGAAACTTTCTAATAAAAATAAGTGACGCTCTTCTCCAAGTTCGTTTAAAGCTTCCCAAAGTTGTTCTCTATTTGTTATTTTTTTAATTCCTGATGCGGAAGCTTCCGAACGGGGTTTCAAAACCCACGGCCCCGGAACTTTGTCAACGAAACGATTAACCTCATCGTTATTAAAAACTGACGTAAACTCTGGCACATTGATTCCTGAATCTTTCGCCTTTTGTCTCATCGCCAATTTATCTCTGAAATAGCGATGTGTGGTCTGTCCCATTCCCGGAATACGGAACGTTTCCCTAATAAGTGCAGCCTTTTCAACATCATAATCGTCCAAAGCGATCACGGCGTCTACTTTTCTGGTCTGCATTAAGTGTGAAAATCCCTGAACAAGATGATCAAGATTCCAGACAGACGGCTTCAGTTCGGGCATATAAAATACCTCGTCAATGGCTTCCCACGGCCAGTTTTTTTCCTTAAGATTTTCGGATGTCACTAAGATTATTTTATTACCGAGCTTTTTCATTTCTTCCATGAAATCATAGCCCTTGTAATAGCACGAAATACATACTATTGTTTTCTCCTCCATATAATGTTTTTTTAATTTTGATGAATATTCAAAAAAGAAAGCGATTTTTTATTGATTAATTAATGCTAAAAACCGTCTATCAGTATGTATTTGAAAATTCTTATATCAATTATACAGAGAATTTTTGTAATAAACTAATTTTTAGTGATAATTTTCGATTAAATCGGCCAATAATTGCACTCCAAAGCCTGTTGCAGCTTTTTCTTTGGCATATCCAACGTTTCCAAAGGCAACTCCGGCAATATCTAAATGTGCCCATTTTGGATGGTTTTCGATGAACTGTTCCAGGAATTTAGCAGCAATAATACAATCTCCTATTGGCTTCATAGAAATGTTCTTCATATCTGCTACATCAGACTGTATATCGTCTTTCCAAATGTCCCATAAAGGCAGATTCCATAGTCTTTGATTGGTTTTATCGCCTGTTTTTATCAAAAGATTTTTTAATTCTTCATTATTTGAAAACATGGCTCCACAAGTATCACCGAACATTCTTACGGAACTTCCCGTTAATGTTGCAAGGTCGATCATAAGATCGGTTTTGTAGTTTTTGGCCATGTAAGAAAGCCCGTCTGCAAGGATCATTCTTCCTTCTGCATCGGTGTTCAGAACTTCAATTGTTTTTCCGTTATAAGCTGTAATTACATCACTTGGTAAAAATGCGTTTTCAGAAATTGCGTTATCTGTGATCGGTAAAATTGCTACGATATTTACAGGAAGTTCCATTTCTGCGGCATAAATTAGAGTTCCTAAAACCGCCGTTGCGCCGCCCATATCAGACTTCATATAATGCATATTGTCGGGGTTTTTCAGGGAAATTCCTCCTGTGTCAAACAATACACATTTTCCTACCAAACCAATTGTTTTAGCATTTTTTGCTGTCGTTTTATATTCTAAAATTGTAAAAGCAGCATCATAAGCACTCCCTTGATTCACAGAAAGGTAAGCTCCTAAACCAAGTTCCTCACATTTTTTTCTATTGAAAACTGTGTATTTTAACTCATGTTTTTTAGCTAAATTTTTAAGATATAAATTAAAAATATCAGGATTTTTTAGATTGGCCGGCTTGTTCAGCCAATCCTGACAGGCAACTTGTCCGTTACACAAAGCCTCAGCTTTTGCACTGATTGAATCTAATTTTTTCTGACTTGCATTTTCAAAATGAATTTCAAATTTTGTATTCCAGAAAGGATGGCTTTTTTCAAAAGGGTAGTTGTAAGTTCCTATTAACAGACCTTTTGCGAATTCTTCAAATTGTTTTTCATTAAGAAAATCCGCCAAAACCAACGTGGGAACTGCTTGTAAATTCTTTTTTTGAGTTTGAGAAAATTTATTGGCAACCTGCTGAATTTCGAAATTCTGAAGACTCGATTTTCCAAGGCCGATAAAGTAAGTAATGCCTTCTTCGTGGGCATTTACAAAGATTTCGTTCTTCTTTCCTGTGAAAAAAGCTGAAATATTTTTGTTGAAATTTTTTCCAATTTTTGTCCATTCTTCTTCTGTGAATAATTGGAAAACCTGAGTATATGTTCTGTTTTTTTTATTAATTAGTTTCATAAATGTTAATTTTTAATGCTTTTTTGTTGAGGTTTCACTTCTACAGGATTTTCCCTATTGTCGTAGAACAGCCATTCGATAGCTCTTGGGAATTCCTGTGACCAGTAAAATTCGTTGTGCGTTCCTTCGGGATTAATGTTCGTTCTGAATTCAAAATCAAACAGATTTTTTTTCTCCCATCTTTTTAAATATTCTTCAAAAACATAGATTCTTTTCACCATTTTTGAACCTTCCTGAGCGCCACCATACAAATAAATTTTTGTTTTAAAAGGTGTCCTAAAGTTCATCATCGGGAAATTATTATTAGGTTCAACCCAAAGTGATGGAGAGAAAATTAATAATTTAGAGTAGACTTCTGGATAGAGAAAACCACTATAAATACTGATTAAAGCACCAAGTGAACTTCCTCCGATTCCGGTATTGTCTCTGTCTTTTTTGGTACGGTAATTTTCGTCAACGTAAGGTTTTAAAGTATCAGCGATAAAACGGATGTATTTTTTACCCTCAGAACCGTTGGCTACATTATCATTATCGAAAATATACTCTTTAATTCTTTCCTCGCTTCCGTGTTCTATGGCGATCACGATCATATCTCCACGGCCATATTCTGCAAGAATTGAGAGCTTTTTATCAATTTCCCAGTTTCCATATCCGCTTCCTTCATTGAATAGATTTTGGGCATCCTGAAGATATAAAACAGGGTAGCTTTTCTTAGAAGTATAATAATCATAAGGCAGTAAAGCCCAAACCTTACGATAACGCTCAAGTTGCGGAATGTAAAATTTTTCCGAAATAATTTCCACAATTGGAAAAAACTCTTTTTTGAATGGCCCCCAATTCAGTCTCCATTTTTCAATAATATCGGATGTTTTTCCTACTGACTTATTAATTTTCCGGTTGGGAGTAATGCTTCCGTATTTGTCGAGTTCTACGTTTTCCCATCCGCCTTTTGTGAATTTGTATTCAACAACGGAAGGCAGAATCTGATCATCAATTTCAATGGAATACCTGTGCGGATCTTGTTGTGTAAGTTGGTAGCTATAATCTTTAGGATTCCATTTATTGAAATTTCCTGTGATGTAAATAGGTCTATCGTCACTCTCTTCGGTATAAAGTTCAAACTTCATCATGTGTGTAATAAATATTAACCGATAAATTTATAAAAAATCTTTTTATTGCAATCTTTTAAATTAATAAATAATACGATTTAAAAATTTATATATTTGGTACACAAGGGTGTGAAAAAGATTAACATAATAATTATTTCAACAATAATTAACGGTGTTTGTTGATATTTTTCGTAGTTTCAAGAAATATATAAAAATTAATCAAAGTATTGATGAATTCTGTTAAAACGTATACGCTTTTCACTGAACATGATGTTTATCTCTTTAAAGAAGGTAAGCATTATAAGCTATACGATAAGTTTGGTGCACATTCTGTAGAGAAAGACGGGATTCAAGGGGTTTATTTTTCGGTTTGGGCTCCAAATGCGAAAAAAGTTTCAGTGATAGGTAACTTTAATAATTGGAACGACAAAGATCATATTTTGTTTCCAAGATGGGACGAATCAGGAATTTGGGAAGGTTTTATTGCCGGATTAACCTGGGGAACACTATATAAATACGCTATTGAAACTCCCCGCGGAGAAATTTTAGAAAAAAGTGATCCCTATGCTTTGAGCTGGGAACAAAATATTCAGGCTGCATCATTAGTTTCCACGACTTGGTATGAATGGAAGGATAAAGAATGGCTCAAAAATCGTTGGAAAAAAAATAGTTTAAATGCTCCGATCTCCGTGTACGAGATGCATTTGGCTTCTTGGCTAAGAGAAGGTGATGATCCTAAAAGATTTTTAAACTACAGGGAAATTGCCAAAAAGCTAGTTCCTTACATCAAAGAAATGGGTTTTACGCATGTAGAATTCATGCCTGTGATGGAATATCCTTACGATCCGAGTTGGGGCTACCAAATTACTGGATTTTATGCGGCTACCTCACGTTTTGGATCTCCGCAGGATCTCATGTTTTTAATTAATGAATTACATAATAATGATATTGGTGTTATTTTAGACTGGGTTCCGTCTCATTTTCCGGGTGATGCCAATGGTTTATACCGATTTGACGGTTCTTATTTATATGAACATGAAGATCCGAGAAAAGGTTTTCATCCTGATTGGAAATCCTATATTTTCAATTATGGAAGAAATGAAGTTAAATCTTTTTTAATTTCAAATGCCATGTTCTGGCTGGAACGTTATCATGCTGATGGATTGCGTGTGGATGCGGTAACTTCGATGCTTCATCTCGATTATTCCAGAAATGAAGGCGAATGGGAACCTAATATTTATGGCGAAAATGTAAACCTAGAAGCGAAAGCTTTTCTGCAGGAATTCAACACTGCTGTTTATAAAGAATTTGGCGATAATATTATCACCATTGCAGAAGAAAGTTCGGATTTTCCGATGCTTACAAAGCCTGTTCATGACGGCGGAGTTGGTTTTGGAATGAAATGGATGATGGGTTGGATGCACGATACATTGGATTATTTTAAAGTAGAGCATGCTGACCGAAAATTCAGTCATCATAAACTGACTTTTGCTTCAATGTACATGTACAACGAAAATTATATGATGCCTTTGTCTCACGATGAAGTAGTACACGGAAAAGCGAGTTTGATCTATAAAATGGTAGGCGACGAATGGCAAAAATTTGCAAATCTTCGCGTGCTGTACGTATATATGTTTACGCATCCCGGAGCGAAGCTTTTATTTATGGGTGATGAATTCGGGCAGACCAGCGAATGGAATTTCACCCAAAGTTTAGATTGGCATTTATTAGAACACCCTATTCATAAAGGTTTGCAGACTTTAGTTAAAGATTTAAATCATATATACAGATACGAAACTGCTTTTTACGAAAATCAGTTTGATAAAAGTGGTTTTGAATGGGTAGAAGCCGATGATCTTGAAAATTCGGTTATTACGTATTTAAGGAAAGGAAAAAAGAAGGATGACGTTTTTATGGTTGTTTTAAATCTTACTCCTAAAGTTTTAGATTATAAAATAGGCATCAATGCAGGAACACATTGGGAGGTTGTTTTCAATTCAGATGATGAAAGATATAATGGAAGTGGTGTAAAACCAGAAATCATTAAAGAACAGTCTGAACCATGGATGAACCGTCCTAATTCAATAATTTTAAAACTTCCTCCTCTTGCAGGAGTTGTTTTAAAAATGAAAAAAGATAAAAAGTATAAATTACACAGAATTAAATTACACAAACGATAAAAAGGTAAAAATGATTATTTATCATCTTAGTACGGAATGTTATCCGGTGGCAAAAGTAGGAGGTTTGGCAGATGTTGTAGGAGCATTGCCGAAATATCAAAACAAAATAAACGATGTAGACGCTAAGGTAGTTATGCCTTGGTACAACAAAGCTTTTGTTTATGATCATGAGTTTGACATAGTTTTTGATGGCTTCATTCATCAGGGACCAGATATGCTTCAGGTTCAGGTGTTCAAAGAGAAAACCGATGTTTTGGGATTCGAATTATACATGGTGAGAATTCCTGGACTTTTAGACAGAGATAATCCTTATGGTTATCAGGACGAAAGTTATCAGTTTTTGGCTTTTCAGCACGGTGTTTTGCATTGGTTGAGCGCGATGAAGATTCGTCCCGATGTCTTGCATTGTCATGATTATCATACAGGTTTGGTTCCTTTTATGATCGAACATTGTCCGGATTTTGAATTTTTAAAAGGCGTAAAAACCATCGGAACTATTCATAACGGCGAATATCAGGGAATGATGAGTTGGAATATGGCTAATTATATGCCTGCTTTCGACAGCTATAAATGGGGATTAATGGATTGGAATGGCTACATGAATCCGTTAGCGAGTATGATTAAATGTTCAAGCGCTTTTACAACTGTTTCGGCAGGGTATTTGGAAGAACTTTTCGTCAGTTTCAGAGGTCTTGAGAGTCTTGTTCGTGAAGAATTCGGAAAAGCATACGGAATTATCAACGGGATTGATACAGAAGTCTGGGATCCGGAAACCGATCCGATGTTGGATTTTAATTTTAATGTTAAAAATGCCATCCAGCAGAAAAAGAAAAATAAAGAGAAGCTTTGTAAAGAATATGGTTTGAAACCTGAACTTCCTTTGTTTGCTTTTATCGGAAGATTCGCAACAGAAAAAGGTGCTGACTTGCTTCCTGACGTGGTCTGGAAAAGTATTAAACAAAGTTATGGTGCTTTAAATATCATGGTTTTAGGCTCAGGAAACTCATATATTGAAAATAAACTGAAAGAATACGACTATACTTATTCCAATTTTGCGTTGGATCTTGGGTATAAAGAACATCTTTCGCATCAAATATATGCTTCGGCAGACTTTTTATTGATGCCATCAAGAGTGGAACCATGCGGATTGAATCAAATGTATTCCATGAGATACGGAACAATTCCTGTCGTAAGGTATATTGGAGGGTTAAAAGATACAGTTGAAGACATCTCAACAGGCGGAGCGGGAATCAATTTTGCCTACCCCGGGGTTGATGATATTGTCCACGCGATGAATAGAGGGTTAAGTATTTACAATGAAAAAGACGTTATGGAGAATCTTATTCACGCAAATATGAATTTTGACTTTGCATGGGAGAAATCTGCAGAAAAATACATAGCTTTATATACTAACTAAAGTATGTTGAGAGCTTTTTTTCTTGTAATAATATTTACCTCGATTATTTCCTGTAAAAAGGAACAAGAAAATTATCATGGAGGATATTATTGGATTTATGGATATGGTCTTTCAGATATAAGAATTCATGAAGCGATAGAAGGAATTTCCGAAAAATGGAAAATAAAAATTGTTGATGTTGCTGGCTGTATGATTGATTCTAAACTACAGAAAAAAGTAGATGAGACAAATAAAAAGACCTATGCAGCAATAGAAGAAAGATATGGCAAAGGCTGGAAGATAAAATACGATAAAGATATAGAAGGCTTTGCTTCTAAGAAAATTGATGTGATGGATGTTTTGATCACAAATAAACTTTTCAGAAATGAACTCAAAAAACATTATATAGAAATTGATGATGTAGATAAAGTTGTAAAAGAGCAGAACGATAATTTATATGATGTGGTGGTTTACAATGATAAGTTGAAATCAGAGAATAAAGAATGCTTTAGAGTAAGTGTAAATACGAAAAATAGAATTGTACAATTAAAATAAAAAACGCAATATAATTTATGAATCACAATGTTATTTCCATTGTTTTGGGAGGCGGAAGAGGCACGAGACTTTTTCCATTAACGTACACAAGATCAAAACCAGCTGTACCTATCGCAGGAAAGTACAGATTGGTTGATATTCCTATTTCTAATTGTTTAAATTCAGGATTGAATAAAATCTTGGTTCTTACACAGTTTAATTCAGCTTCATTGAATTCGCATATCAAAAATTCTTACCATTTTGATATTTTCAGCAAAGGTTTTGTTGATATTTTGGCAGCCGAGCAGAATGTGGAAAATGAGAGTTGGTATCAGGGAACGGCAGATGCGGTGCGTCAGTCGATGAAGCACCTTGAAAAATATGATTATGAATATATTCTGATTCTTTCAGGAGATCAATTGTATCAGATGGATTTTAAAGAAATGCTTGACTTCCATATTGAAAAAGGAGGGGACGTAACTATTGCCACAATCCCTGTAAATGCTAAGGATGCCACAGGTTTCGGAATTTTAAGTTCTGATGACGAAGGAAATATTACTTCTTTTGTTGAAAAGCCGGATTATGACATTTTAGACAGTTTAAAATCTGAAGTTTCTGAAAAGAATAAAGGCGCAGGAAAAGAATATTTAGCTTCAATGGGAATCTATATATTCACGAAAACAATTCTTAAAAAAATGTTTGAAGACGGAGCTGGAGATGATTTTGGAAAAGACATCATCCCGAATTCCATTGGAAAATACACGACATTAAGTTATCAGTTTGAAGGATATTGGACGGATATCGGAACAATCGAATCTTTCTACGAAGCTAATATTGATTTGTGCCAGGATTTTCCTCAATTTAACCTATTCTCATCTTCACCAATTTATACAAGAGCGAGAATGCTTCCACCATCTAAAATCAACGGTTCTTATGTAAGTAAAGCTGTTTTTGGAGACGGATGCATTATTATGGCAGATAAAATTGAAAATTCAGTTATTGGAAACAGAACGAGGATTGATAAAGGAAGTACGATCGTAAATTCCTACGTCATGGGAGCCGATTTTTATCAAAGCACAACAGAAATTGTTATCAATGATAGGAAAGGCCGCCCCAACATGGGAATCGGAAAATACTGCTACATCGAAAAAGCAATTCTAGATAAAAACTGCTACATCGGAGATAATGTAAGAATTATCGGCGGAAAACACTTACCAGACGGTGATTTTGGAACACATTCAGTACAGGACGGTATTGTAGTGGTGAAAAAAGGAGCTATCGTTCCTCCGGGAACTCATATTGGGTAAGTTGAGTCTGAGAGTTATATAATTGTAGAGTTTGAGAATACATCGGTGATTCAGAACGAAGCAAAGCGGAGTGAAGAATCTATTTTCAAAGGATTTATATTCGCAAAAAATAAAAACGCATCTTTTAGGAGTTGCGTTTTTTTATATTCTTGAAAAATATTGTAAGGGTGTTTCCGAAAGTCTGATGCTAGGTGTGGAAAACTTTCCGGAAGGAAAGAAAACTTATTAAAATCAAAATGACCAACATATTGGTCACTTTTTTTATTTGTCTTACTTTTGTGCGATGCGTTTTTTTAAAATCATAGCGATAGTTGCGATACTGTTGGGAGGAGCTTATGCTGCTTCCATGTATTATTTTGTGGATGAAAGCAAAAGCTTTAAAATAGAGAAAGAGGTAGACTATCCGGTGGAGAAGGTCTTTTCTCAGTTCAATAATCTGCAGAATTTCACGCGTTGGAACAATTTCTTCAAAAGTTCTAAGTCTATCGATATCGATTATTACACACCTTACGAAGGACAGGGCAGTAGTATAAGCTATGTAGATCCGAAAAACGATACAGACGGTGAAATGTTCATCAGATATGAAAATCCAAACAAAACGTTGAGATATCAGCTTTTTGAGGATAGAAATGAGAACCCAACGTTGGTTGATGTTAAGTTTAAAGCCGTTTCTGCTGAAAAAACAAAGATTATCTGGAATGTTCATACCCCAAAATTATCCGTTTGGAAAAGAGTAGAAAATTTCTGGACAGAAGACCGATTTGCTGAAAATATCAACAATAGCATGACAACTCTGAAAAATGTTTTAGGGAATAAAGTGGAAAAAGACAATCAGATGGCGGCCATAAAGTATGATAGTTTGATGGTTGAGAAGGAAGAAGACAAACTTTTATTGGGAATTAACGTCAGTACATCAAATAAAAAAGATGCGCTTTATAAAAATATCGTGATGAATTATAACAAGGTTTATAATTATATAACGATGGATCTCGGCAAAAAAGATGACGAATTTGGGTACCCAATTATGATTACGGATGCTGACAATTATAAAGATAAAGAAGTCTCTTATTTCCTCGGAATTCCTTTGTCTAAAAAATTCGGTGTTACAGATAATAACTTTAATTTCAGATCGGTAAGTCCAACACAAAACTACGTAATGTATTACCGAGGTACTTACGAAGGAAGAGTTAAAGCGGTGCAACAACTGCTACAAAAAGCTAAAAATGACGAGATGCGTTTCGGAGATATTCGCCAGACTTTTATCGAACGTCCGATGGAAGGCCAGAACGTTAATATGAAGTTGTCTTTATCTGTTTATAAGTAAATTAATTGTATTTATTTCTTTTATAGTTTTTTTAATAGTTTTGGGCTGTCCCACGTCGGTTTTTTTTATTAAATTTGAGGATTAATTCTACAAACAAAATTTAATAATAGATAAACTGTAATAATGGACAGATTTTCATTCCTAAACGCAGCTCATTCTCAATTAATTGAGGATTTATACCAACAGTATTTAAAATTCCCGGACTCTTTAGAACCATCATGGAAATCCTTCTTTCAAGGATTCGATTTTGCTTTGGAGAACTACGGTGAAGGCGATAACGTTCAATATATCCAAGCTCCGGCTAACGCTGCTCCGGCAGTTCAGCAAATTTCTCAGGCAGCCGCTAACGGCGAAGTTCCTGAGCATATCAAAAAAGAATTTAAAGTTGTAAACCTTATTGAGGCTTACAGAACGAGAGGGCATTTGTTTACAAAAACAAACCCGGTTAGAGAAAGAAGACATTACACTCCGACTTTAGATATCGAAAATTTCGGTCTTGATAAATCAGACTTAAATACAAAATTCAACTGTGCCCTTGAAACAGGGATGAAAGAACCTGCAACATTACAGGAACTTATTACGCATTTAGAAAACATTTACTGTGATTCTATCGGTGTTGAATATACGTATATCAACAATGTTGAAGAGAAAGATTTCATCAAAAAATGGTTGCAGGTAAACGAAAACCATCCAAGTCTTTCAGCTAACGAGAAAACTGATATTTTATTGAAGTTGAATCAGGCTGTAGCTTTTGAAAACTATCTTCACACAAAATTTGTGGGACAAAAAAGATTCTCTCTTGAAGGAGGTGAAACATTGATTCCTGCGTTGGATCAATTGATTTCAAGATCTTCTCAATTGGGAGTTGATGAGGTTGTTCTTGGGATGGCTCACAGAGGTAGACTTAATGTTTTATCTAATATTTTCGGAAAGTCTTACAAGCAGATTTTCTCAGAATTTGAAGGAAAAGAATTTGAAGAAGATGTATTCTCTGGTGACGTTAAATATCACTTAGGTTCATCTAAAAAAATAAAAACAGCTTCTGGAGAAGAGGTTGCAATTAACCTTACTCCAAACCCATCTCACTTAGAAACAGTATCTGCTCTTGTAGAAGGTATCTGTCGTGCTAAAATAGATGATAAATATAAAGGAGACGGTTCTAAGATTTTACCGATCGTAATTCACGGTGACGGTGCATTGGCAGGACAGGGTATTGCTTACGAAGTTGCTCAGATGATGACATTGGAAGGATATAAAACAGGAGGAACTGTTCATATCGTTGTAAACAACCAGGTTTCATTTACAACCAACTATGCAGACGCTAGATCTTCAACGTATTGTACAGATATTGCTAAAGTTACAGAATCTCCTGTAATGCACGTAAATGCTGACGATGCTGAAGCGGTAGTACATGCAATCCATTTTGCTGCTGATTTCAGAGCTAAATTTGGAAAAGACGTTTATATTGATTTATTAGGATACAGAAAATATGGTCATAACGAAGGTGATGAGCCAAGATTTACACAGCCTAATTTATATAAATTAATTTCTAAGCACCCGAATCCAAGAGAAATTTATAAAGATAAATTAATCAACGACAGCGTTATTTCTAACGACATTCTTAAGAAAATGGAAACTGATTTCAAAGCACTTTTAGATAAAGACTTTGATGCTTCTAAAGAAATCGAGAAAAACGTGATGGACTTGTTTATGTCTGATGACTGGACAAATTATCCTATCGGAAAAAGAGGTGCTGTTCAGTTACCTGTTGATACAAAATATGACTTGGCGAAGTTGAAAGAATTGGCGATCAAAATGTCAACACTTCCGGCTGATAAAAAGTTCATCAATAAAATTACAAGACTTTTCGAAAACCGTCTTAAAGCAATCGAAGGAAATTCTTTAGACTGGGCATTAGGAGAGTGGTTAGCTTATGCTACATTGCTTACTGAAGGTCACAACGTAAGACTTTCTGGGGAAGATGTGGAAAGAGGAACTTTCTCTCACAGACACGCAGTTGTAAAAACTGAAGATACTGAAGAAGAATTCATCCCGTTAAGACATGTTTCTGAAAGCAGGTTTGATGTTTTCAATTCTCACCTTTCTGAATACGGAGTGTTAGGATTTGATTATGGTTATGCTATGGTTTCTCCTAATACTTTAACAATTTGGGAAGCTCAGTTTGGAGATTTCGTAAACGGAGCACAAATTATAGTTGACCAATATTTGGCTGCAGCAGAAGAGAAATGGAAGATTCAGGATGGTTTGGTAATGCTATTACCTCACGGATCTGAAGGGCAAGGTGCAGAACACTCTTCAGCCAGATTAGAGAGATTCTTAACGCTTTGTGCAAACGAAAATATGGTAGTTGCGAACATTACGTCTCCTGCTAACTATTTCCACTTGTTAAGAAGACAGCTAAAATGGACTTTCAGAAAACCATTGATAGTAATGAGTCCAAAATCTCTATTGAGACATCCAAAAGTAGTTTCTCCATTGGAAGATTTTGCAACAGGAAGTTTCCAACCGATTTTAGACGATCCAACTGCTGATCCTAAGAAAGTAGAAAAATTAGTGCTTTGTTCAGGTAAATTATACTTCGAATTATTAGCTAAAAAAGAAGAATTAAACGCTGAAAATATTGCTTTGGTAAGATTTGAACAATTGTATCCATTACAAAATGATGCAATCGAGGCGATCTTCAATAAATATGAGAACAAAAAAGAAATTGTTTGGGCTCAGGAAGAACCGGAAAATATGGGTGCTTGGTCTTACATTTTAAGAAACTTCAGAGATACGGGAATTCAGGTAATTTCTCCTGTTCCAAGTGGTGCTCCGGCTCCGGGAAGTCATAAAATGTTTGAGAAAAACCAAAATGCAGTGATCAACAGAGTTTTCGACAGAGACGATGCTCCTGCTAAAAGACCTGTAACAGCTTAATTAAAAATAATATTCAATTAAAAAATAAAAAATACTCAATATGTCAATTTTAGAAATGAAAGTTCCTTCACCGGGCGAATCAATTACAGAAGTTGAAATTGCAACTTGGCTTGTAAAGGATGGTGATTATGTAGAAAAAGATCAACCTATCGCTGAGGTAGACTCAGACAAAGCAACGCTAGAATTGCCTGCAGAACAAAGTGGAATTATTACTTTAAAAGCGGAAGAAGGTGATGTGGTACAAGTAGGGCAGGTAGTTTGTTTAATTGATGTGGATGCTGCTAAACCAGAAGGTTCTGCTCCTGCTGCTCCAAAACAAGAAGAAGCTCCTAAAGCTGCTGAACCGGCTAAAACAGATGCTCCAAAACCAGCTGCACCAGTTGCTGCTCCTCAAACTTATGCTACTGGAGCTCCGTCTCCTGCTGCTAAGAAAATTCTTGATGAAAAGGGTATTGACGCATCACAAGTTAACGGACAGGGAAGAGACGGAAGAATCACTAAAACTGACGCTGAGTTGGCTGCTGTTCCTGCAATGGGAGGTAGTTCATTAACAGCTACAGGATCTAGAGCTTCAACGACTACTAAACTTTCTGTTCTTAGAAGAAAGATCGCTTCAAGATTAGTTTCTGTGAAGAATGAAACAGCGATGTTAACTACTTTCAACGAGGTTGACATGTCTGAAATCTTTAGACTAAGAAAACAATATAAAGAAGAATTTGCTCAAAAGCACGGAGTTGGACTTGGTTTCATGTCTTTCTTCACAAAAGCGGTTACAAGAGCATTAAAATTATATCCGGATGTAAATGCATCAATTGACGGAGATTTCAAAATTAACTATGATTTCTGCGATATTTCAATTGCAGTTTCAGGGCCTAAAGGATTAATGGTTCCGGTATTGAGAAATGCTGAAAACATGTCTTTCAAAGGTGTTGAAGCAAACATCAAAGACCTTGCTGTTAAAGTAAGAGACGGAAAAATCACGGTTGACGAAATGACTGGAGGTACGTTCACTATTACAAATGGTGGTACTTTCGGATCTATGTTGTCTACACCGATCATTAACCCTCCTCAGTCTGCAATCTTAGGAATGCACAATATCATTCAAAGACCGGTTGCGGTTGACGGACAAGTTGTAATTCGTCCAATGATGTATGTTGCAATGTCTTATGACCACAGAATTATTGACGGAAAAGAGTCTGTAGGATTCTTGGTAGCAGTAAAAGAAGGTATCGACAACCCTGTTGAAATTTTAATGGGTGGTGACGAAAGAAGAGGATTAGAATTATAGTTTTAAATAATTTAACATAAATCTTACAATCTCGCCTCAAAAAAGGCGAGATTTTTGTATATATCTAAAAAATACAAAAGTGATGTTTTCAAAAATGGCTTCGAATATCAAAGTTTCAGTAATACCTGAATACGATAGCAAAAACAGTTATCCATCCGAAAATCGATATGTTTTTAAATATAGCATAACGATAGAAAATGACGGAAGTTTTCCTATAAAAATTCTTAAAAGAAAATGGTTAATTTTTGACGTAGGATTCGGATTTACAGAGATCATAGGAGATGGTGTAATAGGATTAACACCGGAAATTCCTGTAGGTGAGAATTTTGCTTACTTTTCCAATGTAATGTTACGTTCCGGAGTAGGAAATATGAGTGGGAAATATTTAGTTAAAAATATGGATACTGAGGAAAGTTTTGAAATAGACATTCCAAAATTCAACCTACTCTCCGAAGTTTTAAGCAATTAATTCTACATAAACATTACCAAATAAGTGCTAATTAGGTGAAGTTTGACATTATCATCTGTGTAAATATGTGCAATCTGTGGGATAAAAGTACTCACTATCAATTCAAATTAAAACAACTATTTTGTCATGCTGAAAGTATCTCTACAAAACAAATGTAGATTCCTCCGGAATGACAAACTTAATGTAAAATTTGAGTGAGTTAAAAATTATTAAAGCTTTTTAATTTTCAATTTCATATAATCAGAAACTTCATCGTTGCTGGTAAGGAATAATTTTTCGAAAGCCAATAATGAAATTTTTGCACAAACTTCTGCGTCAGCACCTGCTCTATGATGTTTAAATTTTATCTGATGATATTCCGCCAAATGTTTTAAACCATATTTAGGAAGATAATTCCATGATTTCTTTGCCAGCTGAATACTACATAAATAGTCAATTTTAGGCGTAAATATTCCATAATGACTCAGACATGCTCTTAAAACTCCTGCGTCAAAACTCGCGTTATGAGCAATCATTAATGTTCCGTACATCATTTCCTGAATTTCGTACCAGATCTCATCGAAAGTAGGAGAATTTTTTACATCATTCGGTACAATTCCATGTACATCGATATTATATTGACTAAAATAAGGAAAACTAGGAGGTTTTATCAACCAGGTTTTTGTCTCTATAATCTTAGAATCCTGCACAACACAAACGCCAACTTCACAAGCTGAACTCCTGTCGTTAGTGGCTGTTTCGAAATCTATTGCGCAAAAATCCATGAAATGTAATTATAAAATTAAGTGGTATAAGATATGAATTATTTCTAATATTTTGGGCAGCTTTTTCCGCCTTCCGTTCCCGCAATTTTGTAGTTTTGCCAATGCTTTTTCCTTTCTAAAAAAACTACAAAATGTGCTCCACTCAAGTCGGGCTGCACCCTTCAACGTTCCTTAAATATTATTTATCAATACTGGAACTAAGCCCTAAAACCTAAATCCTGATACCTTTATTAAAGAAAATGTTTAAAAATCAACCATTTGGATTGATAGAAATCCCCTTTTTGATGTTTTTGACGAAGCTTCCAAGTTCCGGGAAGTTGCGCGTAGAAACCAAAATGTGCTCTTGCAACAGCCCAAAGATGTGGAAATCCGTGTTTAAATCCAAAATAAATTCCTGCAATTCCGTCTAAACACAATCTGAAAAATATTAACCAAATTAACTTAGGAAAAGGTAAATTTTTCAACATCATTGAAAGATTATTTCTGATGTTTAAATAGGTTTTTTGAGCACTTTGTTTGTTTAAAGTTCCGCCTCCAACGTGATAAACTGTAGATTTTCCTGTATAAAATATTTTCTTTCCTGAATTAATTAATCTCCAACAAAGATCTATTTCTTCCTGATGGGCAAAAAATCTTTCATCAAAACCTTTCTGTTTCCAAAAATCTTTAGAACGGATGAAAAAACAACATCCTGAAGCCCAGAAAATCTCAGTTTCATCGTTGTATTGACCTTTATCTTCTTCCAAATCATCAAATACTCTTCCTCTGCAATAGGGATAGCCTAGGTTGTCGATTAAACCACCGCCAGCACCTGCAAATTCGAATAAATTTTTAGTATTAAAAGATAATATTTTTGGTTGAATAGCCGATATTTCTGAATTTTTTTCAAATAATTCTAAAACAGGCTCTATCCAGTTTTCAGTGACTTCAACATCTGAATTGAGTAAACAGTAATATTCAGCTTGGATCTGTTTTAAACCTTCATTATAACCTCCTGCAAAACCAAAATTCTGATTGTTTTTTATGATTTGAACTGATGGAAAATGAACTCGTAAATAATCTATAGAATCGTCTGTAGAAAGATTATCAATGACATAAATATCTGCATTTTGAGAAGATTGAACAACACTTGGCAAAAATTTTTCAAGCCAGTTTTTACCGTTCCAGTTTAATATGGCAACTGCTAGTTTTTTCGACATCTCCATCTATATTTTTTCGGAATCAAAATCTTTAATAGAATCTTGATATTTCCATTTTCTGTGTGACCACAAATAATTATCGGGTCTTTTATGCAAAGTATTTTCTAACAATTTATGGAATTTTCTTACCACTTCATTTTTTGCAAATTTCTCTCCGTCAGGCATAACTCTGTGGTAATTAATTTGATAAAAACCACGTTGAACCTTCTTCATTTCACAATAAATGAAAATAAGATCCATTCTTGTGGCTAGTTTATCATAGCCTATAAATGCGGGAGTTCTTTGATTTAAAAACTCTAATCCGTAGCTGACATGAGAAAAATGTGGCGTTTGATCTGCTACAAAAAGATAAATAGAATCGCCATTATTTTTAGCTCTGAAAATATTTAAAACAACTTCATTTGCTTCCAACGCATCATTTCCAAACTTACTTCTCACTTTTTTCATCTGGTTTTCCCAAAAAGTACTGTTAACCTTTCTGTAAACCGGGTGACAGTTTGTTTGTGGTACAATAGTCGCCAAAGTATTCATCCATTCCCAATTGAAAACATGACCTGCCAATAAAATAATATTCTTTCCTTCTTCTTTAGCTTCGTGAAACAACTCTTGATTAATGTGCTGCATCCTGACCTTGGTTTCAGTTTCAGACATTGTGAAAGATTTTATTGTTTCCGCCAAATAATCTGAAAAATTTAAATAAAATTTCTTTTTAATCGCAGCAATTTCTTCTTCCGATTTTTCTGGGAAAGAGTTCTTTAAATTCTGAGTAATTACTTGTTTTCTATATCCAACAACATAATAATTTAAAAAGAAGATAATGTCCGAAAATATATATAATATTTTTAGAGGAAGTTTAGAAATTAAGTATAATATTTTGATAAGGAAATTCATAAAACGTGCAAATTTAGTGATAATAAAATTATGGTTTCATTTTTGCTGATAATAAGTATTAATTTTTTATTTTTATAGTATGAAAAAGACATCATTAAAATATTTTGTAGCCCTATTTATGGCATTTGGATCAATGGCGTATGCTCAAACAGAAAAAGTGAAGGAAGATCCGAAAGTAATAGAGCAGAAGAAAAAGGCAGCGGCAGAGGAAAAAGCAAAATTACCTAAACCTTACAACCCAAAAGCGGATGCTCAGAAAGATATTGAAGCTCTGATCGTTCAGGCTAAGAAGGAAAATAAAAACATTATGATTCAGGCGGGTGGAAATTGGTGTATCTGGTGTCTTCGTTTTAATCAGTTTGTGCAGACAACTCCTGAATTAAAGGGGATTGTAGATAAAAATTACGTGTATTATCATTTGAATTATTCACCTGATAATAAAAATGAGAAAGTTTTTAGCCAATATGGAAATCCAGGTGAAAAATTTGGATATCCGGTGTTTATTGTTTTAGATAAAGACGGAAAAATGATTCACGTACAGCAAAGTGATGTTTTGGAACAGGATAAAGGCTACAGTTTAGAAAAAACGAAAGAGTTTTTCAATCAATGGGCTCCTAAGTCATAAAAATTAAAACCGAGAAATTTTCTCGGTTTTTTTGTTTTTAAAGTAATTTTTTAATCCAGCTTAGTTTCTTTTCAGAATAAGGAGGATATTTAATATTCGGTTCTCCCCAAGTTGCTTTTTCCAGAACAGGTTTTTGATGTGAAAAGGTTTCAAAACCAAATTTTCCGTGGTAATTTCCCATTCCTGAGCTTCCAACGCCGCCAAAAGGCAAATTGTCATTTCCTAAATGCATCACAACATCATTAATACAGCCTCCGCCAAAAGAAAGCTTTTGTTTAAAAGATTCTTTCTCTTCAGAATTATTGGTGAATAAATAGGCCGAAAGTGGTTTTTCAAGTTCAATCAGATAATTTACTGTTTGATTAAAACTTTTAAATGAAATCACAGGCAAAATAGGTCCGAAAATTTCTTCCTGCATCACATCATCTTCCCAAGTTATATTAGTTAAAATCGTTGGTTCAATGTATAATTTTTCTTCATTGTAATTTCCGCCGAAATATATTTTTTCTTTATCGATTAATTTAATTAATCTCTGGAAATTCTTTTGATTAATAATTCTGGTGTATTGCTCGGAATCTGGTTCGTATTTGAATTCTTTAATTTGATTTCTCAGCATTTCCAGAAACTGTTCCTGAATAGATTCTTCAACCAATAAATAATCGGGAGCTACACAGGTTTGTCCGGCATTCAAAAATTTACCCCAAATAATTCGTTTAGCTGCGACTTCAAGATTAGCATCTTTAGTGATAATGACAGGAGATTTTCCACCTAATTCTAATGTTACTGGCGTTAAATGTTCAGCTGCGGCTTTATAAATAATTTTCCCAACTTTAGTACTTCCGGTAAAAAATATTTTATCGAATTTTAATTTTAAAAGTTCTGTCGTTTCATCAATTCCGCCTTCATAAACATACAAATATTCGGGAGGAAAATTTTCGTTGATGATTTTAGACATTGCTTTCATGGTATTTTCTGCAATTTCACTTGGTTTTAAAATACAGCAATTCCCGGCAGCCAAAGCAGCAATGATAGGAGAGAGGGATAATTGATAAGGATAATTCCATGCTCCAATTACTAAAATACAGCCTAATGGGTTTGAGTGAATTTTACTGTTGCCGATTTGATTGGAAAGGTTGGTTCTTACTTTTTTAGGTTTCGCTAAAGCATTTAAATTTTTAAGATAAAAATTGATGTCCTTTAAAATAAAAGAAATTTCAGTCGTAAACGTATCAAATTTTGACTTGCCAAAATCTTTGTAAATAGCTTCATTTAAGAGGTTTTCATTTTCAAGAATAAGATATCTTAATTTTTCAAGATACATTTTCCTGAATTTTAGATTCTTCGTTTTCTGTGTGTTGAAAAACTCTTTCTGCTTTGATACGATTTCCTGAATTTCCATAAACCAAATTTCAGAAAATAATGCAAATCTTTTGCCTAAAAATTACATTATATTTCTAATCGCAATTTTTACGGGATGATACAGCAACAAAAGCAAAGCAGTGATCAATGCTAACCAAAATAATCCAGTGAAGATTTCCATATTGGAAAGTAACATAGACTGTGCGGCAATTTTAGCTTTAAAGGCTCCTGCCGTCACCGATAATGATTCATTTACAGGAAGTTTTGAAATATTTGATCCAAAAATTTGATTCCATTGTGAATAAAAAACCGGATTTGTATCTGTCAATTCAAAACTTAATGTATCTGAATGTTTTAAGGTTAAAAACAACATCAAATTCTGCATTAAAGCGTAACCAATTGCGGTTGTCCAGAAACGGGTAGAAGTCCCTAATGCGGTGACGTTGGCAACATATTCTTCGGGCATTCCTGAAATCAAGAAGAATACCAACGGAGTAAACAATAAACCTTGTGCAAGTCCCTGTAAAAATAAAGGTGGACAAATCGTTAAAAGCGTTGTGTCAGGATAAAAAGTGTAGGTGAACCAGGCGCAATCTATCGCTAATAATAGAAATCCTGTGAAAAATACGATTCTTGAAGAAATACCTTTCATTAAACAGATTCCGGATAAAAATACACCAATCAATGTTCCCGCAACATTCCAGTATTGAATGTCTACGATATAATCCCACGGCCATTTCCAGACGGTTGCCATGATACCGTAAACATTATTTAAACCTGAACGAATTAAATAAAATATGAAGAATAAAAGCATTCCAACGATCACATTTTTTGAACTGAAAACTTCAAAGTGGAAAAGCGGACGCTTAGAATTTCTCTGTTTTAGCATAAATAATCCACCTGAAAGCAGGAATACAAACAGGCATAAAATGATGGTATCCGATTCAAACCACATCAATCTTTTTCCGTAAATAATAGCGTAAGATCCGGCCTGTAAACAAATCCAAAGAAGAAACCAACTTGTGATATCTAATTGATATAAAGGTTTTTTAGGAAAGAATCTGTTTCTGTTGAAAAGTGCAATTCCGATAATTAAAACAAAAATATGAAAGTAAAGAATCATCAAAATCATATGCTGAAAATCATAATCTTGGATGCTCGATTTTAACAAAGAAGTAGTGATTGTTCCACCTGTAAGCATGATCGTGTACATGAAAAGATAAGCAATCACTTTGGCGTGTCTAGTCTTTAATTCCGCAATGATTAACGGTAAAAATATGGCACCTTCCATTAATCCGAAAATCCCTTCTAAAAATCTGATTACTAAAATGATATGATAGTCGTTCGTGACGGATAAAACGTATAGAATAATGACTGAAATAGAAGACATCAGCAGAATATAATATTTTACACTAAAATAGGCCATAAACCGTTGTAAAACCAACATGGTTACTACGAATGTTCCGTACATCATCATTAATAAATACTGAATATCATCAGGATCTACATCCATAAATGACGAAGTGAAAGCACTGTTAGAATGCAGGATTGACAGTAACATCAAGTGCGGAAACAGTGCCAATACGAGAAGTGGTAGCTTCAGCCATTGCGGAACCCATTTATAATAAATTGAATTGTGTTGCATTTTTTTAATTAATAAAAACGAAAAGACCGAAAAGCAAAATGTAAAATAAGTAAAAGGTAAAATGGCAAAATGCGTAAGAAAAAAATGGCAATTTTGCGGCTTTGCAGTCCAGCCTTTTCGTTGAAAAAAGAACTTAATTGGTTAATTTTAAATTTGAGAAAGAGGAATTTGAAAAATTTTAAATCTAATACATTAACTCTTTTGCAAAAAAACTCTCAAACCCTCATGCTCTCAAACTCTATATCTTTTTCGCACTCACCAGAACGTTCATTCCGGAAAGTAATTTTTCGTTATTTTGATTGTTATCAAGAATAATTTTCACTGGAAATCTTTGTTCGATTTTAACGAAGTTTCCTGTTGCATTGTCTGGTTTTACTAAAGAAAACTGAGAACCCGAAGCGGGTGAGATTGATACAATTTTTCCTTTAAATTCTACATCAGGAAAGGCATCTGCAGTAATCGTAATTTCTTGCTTTTGATCAATTTGTCCAAGCTGAGTTTCTTTATAATTGGCAATGATCCATTTTTCTTTACTTACAATTTGAACCAAAGCCTGACCCTCTTTGATCAACTGACCTTCCTGAATTGTTTTCTTTCCAACCCAACCGTCATAAGGCGCTGTAACTACAGTGTAGGAAAGGAAAAGTTGAGCATTATTCAAACTTGCAGAACTTTGCTGGATCTGACTTTTTGCTGGAGCAACTTTAGTTTCCTGCTCGCTTGCGCTTACTTTCACAGCATTTTTTTGCTGTTCCAACGCTAAAAGATTGGCTTTTGCCTGATCGTATGACGCTTTTACATTTTCAAACTGCTGTTCGGTCGCGGCATCCTCTGAAACCAAGTTTTTATATCTTTTAAAATCTTGCTCAGTTCTCCAAATATCGATCTTTGCGGAAGCAATTTTTGCATCGATGATTTTGGTGTCACTTTCTTTTGTATTCACGCCACTTTGAATGGTGGTAATATTTTCAGAATTGGCGTGAAGATTGGCTTCTGCCATTTTCACTTGGTTTACAAATTCTCTGTTATCAATGATGATCAAAGTATCTCCTTTGTGAACGAATTGATTTTCGTTGAATTTTATAGTTTTAATGAAACCTGAAACTTTACTAGAAACAGGCGTAATATATTGTTCGATCTGCGCGTCGTTTGTGGTAACATTTTTTCTCGAAAAAAGATAAAAACTTGTCATCCCTGTAATCCCGCTGATAATAAGGATCCAGGCCAATAATGTGATTGTTTTATTGATTCTTTTTTCTTTTTGTGTTAATTGCTTCTGTGCCATAGTTTTTTACAGATTTCCAATCGTATATTGGAGTTGGTAATATTTAAGTTGTCGGTTTATTTTTACGGAAATAAGATTAGATTGAGCTTCCAGATTGGCATTGTCTGCATCGATAAGTTCAGTAATTAAGCTTAATTTATTGATGTATTTAGTTCTCACAATACGGTAGTTTTCTTTCGCTTGATTAATTGCTTCTTCGGCGATTTTCACCTTTTGATCGGTTTCTTCAAACTTCTTATAAGCTTCATAAACATTGTGTCTTACATTCTCATCATTTTCCTCAATTTGAAGTTTTGCCAAGCTTATATTTTCCTTTGCTTCCTGCATTTTGTATTTGTTTTTATACAGACTTTCGATAGGATAGGTTAGGTTTACTCCGATCATTCCTAAACGGTAAGCGTAAGGCTCGGGAGGGAAAAACATCATATTCGGATATTTTAAAAAATATTCTCCGCCAGCTGTTATTTTAGGTAAATAATTCGCTCTTGTTATTTTTTGATCCAATTGTTTTAATGAAAGATTTTTGTGCGTCATTTCAACAGATTCGTTCTTGATTAAGGCAGTTTCTGTTAATTCATCTACATACGGAATTTCAGCTTTATCGGAGATTAGATCTTCTGTATTGACGTGCATTTCCTGATTTTCCGGAAGAGAAAGGATCGTTTTTAATTTATGTTCCGCGATTTGAATATCGTTATCTAATTCTGTCCAGCTCATTTTGTGATTGGAAAGCTGTAAAGAGGTTCTCAGAACTTCATTCACTGTTACCACTCCATTTGCTTTTAAGGCTTTGACCTGTTTGATATTCACAGAATCTTCTTTCATTTTATCATTAATCAAACTTTGCTGTTCTTTTAAATGATGGATCTGAAGGAAGGCGGTGATGATTTCCATTGTAAGCTGTCTTTCATCCAAATGAGTTTTTAAGCTTGAAATTTCGGTGTCAATCGATGCTTTTTTCTCTGTATTTTTAATCTTTCCTCCCATGTATAAAGGAATGGATGCTGAAAGTGTAAAATCATACATTCCGTTGATCACGTCATATTTTGTAGCTTTTCCGAATAAGCCATCTTCATGTTGAAAAAGATTTGAAACCTGAGTATAGCTTGTATGAAATTCGATATCCGGTAATTTTTCCATTTTGAGATCTTTCTCTTTGGTTTCGGACATTTGTTGTTTTAAGTGACTTATCTTAATGTTTTTATTATTCTTTAGACCCAATTCTACAGCCTGTTGTAAGCTGAGAGATTGATAATCTATCATTTGTGAGTGTAGAAAGCTGCTTATCAATAATAAGCACAACGCAATGCCTTGATATCTACATGCGTTAAATATCATTTTCATAATTTAATTAAATATTTTTTGATAAATTGATTTTGATTATGCAAAGTTACGGGGTGGAGTACCAGACACGATTTGTGAAAACAGAAAAAGATTTGTTCATTTACGCCAAAGTGAAATTTTCTCCTTACCTTTATTTTATGAATGACAGTCATTTTGGAGCAGTCGAAGAAGAAGATGCCGAATTTTACATATACAACGTACTTGCAGGAAATATAACAACGGATGTTCATTATCACGGATCTGCACAATTAGTGTATGCAGAGGGCGGTATTGTGCATGTTTTTACAGATTCAAAGCATTGGTATCTTCCCGCAAGATGCTTTATGTGGATACCCGCGGGAACTCCGCATTATATTTTTAGTTCAAGCCCGAAGGTAGATTTATATAATTTTTATTTTAAAAAAGAGGAAAATGAAGATGGCTTTTTTGATGAAATTAATGTGTATTCTGTAAGTCATTTGCTTAGAGAGATGATTTTATATACCAAAGACTGGGATGGGAAAATCACAAAAAATGACAGTTCAAAATATTATTTCCTCAAAGCGCTGAAAAGTATTCTCCCTGAGAAAAGAGACAAAAATTTGGCATTTCCAGTGCAACATCCTTTTCCTAAAGATGAAACCTTATTGAAGATTGCTAAATACGTTCATGCTAACCTTGAAAAACCGCTTACGATAGAATCTACCGCCAAAGAATTCGGAATAAGTACAAGAACCTTATCAAGAAAGTTTAAAGAGATTTTAGGGATGAATTACGTTCGTTTTCTACGTGCTTTGAGAATTACTCGTTCCTTAGAGCTAATGTTGGAAGGAAAGTATAATATGTATGAGATTGCGATGATGGTTGGTTATAATAGTTTGTCTTCTTTCAGTAATATTTTTAAAAAGGTAATTGGGGTTGCTCCGAGTGAATATCAGCAGAAATTGAAAGGGAAATAGGTAAGTGGGAGTGTGTGTTTGAGAGTTGGAGTATTTTTAGAGTGTTTTTGGGGCATTGCGAGGAGCGAAGCGACGAAGCAATCTTTTAATGTAAGAAAATTTGGCTCAGCGATTGGTTTTCACGAGAGTTTGTCATTCTGGAAGAATCTCAACAGTAGATTTTACAAAAAAGAGCTTAGATTCCTATGCAATGACGAAGTGGATAGTGAAGTTGTAGCGTGGAGTTTGTTTTGAGATTGCTTCGCTCCTCGCAATGAACTGTGTTTATTTCCAAATTTATTTTAGATTATTTTAATGAATAATATTCTTTTTTAGTGGCAATGGCAAAAGCTTGCTTTAATAATTTATTTACCACTGCTATTAAAGCTAATTTTTTTGCTTTCCCTTTTTCAACGAGTCTATCGTATAAGTCTTTACATGCTTTATTACACCTTTTAGCAGACCAGGCACACAGATAAAGCATTGCTCTTACCTTACTCATCCCCATTTTACATATTTTTGATCTTCCTCTAACGCTTGTCCCGGACTCGAATATTCTAGGTGAGATTCCAACATAAGAAACAAGTTGTTTATACTTTTCAAATTTTGTAAATCCACCGGAAATTACAATTAAAAGCAAAGATGTTTTGCCTCCCATTCCTGGAATACTTCTTAATTGATCAAACATTTCCTGATGATGTGTTTTTATGATCAATTCCATTTGACATTCTATTGTCTTTATAGCTTGCTCTATTTTTTCTAAAACACAACTTATACTTGCTTCAATGGCTTCACTCTTAACAGGGTTTTGAGCAAATGCTTCTTTTTGTAAAATAAACCCTGTCCTGTTTTTATTCAACTGTTCCAGATAAGCCTGCATCTGTTTAAGTTCTAAAGTATGATTCGCCTCTGGTTCCCACAAGCCAGGATTTTCACTTCTACCGTATTCTGCAATCAGCATAGCA
The DNA here is from genome assembly GCF_001648155.1 of Chryseobacterium glaciei. Taxonomy (NCBI): domain Bacteria; kingdom Pseudomonadati; phylum Bacteroidota; class Flavobacteriia; order Flavobacteriales; family Weeksellaceae; genus Chryseobacterium; species Chryseobacterium glaciei. The sequence continues at coordinate 4,119,224 of NZ_CP015199.1, forward strand.
TCTTTCTTATCCGTTTTTGCTCTACTCATTCGCATCTGAGAAAACCTTCTGATTACCAGTGCATTTATTACACAGACATTAATCTCATGAGTTGATAAAAAAGTAGCTAACTTTAAGTAATAAGAACCACTGGCTTCCATGACACAAATACATTCTGACTTATTTAAAAGACTCAATAATGAACTGAAGCCTTTTTCATTATTAGCAAATTTGTGATAGGTATACTTGTTTTCAGAATTACAAAGAGCAACATCAAAACTTAATTTCGAGAGGTCAATTCCAACATAATTTTTACTTTTTTTCATACATTTGTTTTTTAAGAAAGTAAACGGAAGAATCTGCTTAAGACTTATCAATCCTAAATACGGTCTTAATGACCAATGAACTGTCCAAGTTCAAAAGCAGAGAGAGAAAGGAACTAGCATTGCGAACAGTCTTTTAAGACCAATGACTCATATCAGCTTTTATCTTTCTCTTCTTCTGTTGAAATAAATTTAGTTATACTCAATATCTTTTCCTAGTGCAAACATAGGATGACGACATAAAAAAAACCACTTCAAACGAAGTGGTTTATATATTTGAGAAAATCTCTTTAGAATCTTAAGCTTCTTCAGAAGGAGTTTCTTCTACAGCAACTACTTTCTTAGGAGCAGCTGGTTTTGGAGCTTCTACTGGAGCGTCAGATACGATATCGAATTCGAAGTTGTACTCAACATTTCTGTGTAATCTGATGTTAGCAGTTACTTTACCAGTTCTCTTAATAGTGTTTCCTGGGATTTTGATGTATTTCTTCTCTACAGAAACTCCAGCTTTAGCAAGAGCAGCAGAAAGATCTGCATTGTTGATAGATCCGAATAATTTATCACCAGAACCTACTTTTGCAGGAATGATAACTGTAGTTTTCTTCAATTGATCTACTACACCGTTAGCTGTAGCGATTAATTTAGCTTCTTCTTCTTTTCTAGCTTCCAAAGTAGCTTCTAGAGCTGCTTTGTTTTTAGGTGTAGCTAAAAGTGCAATTCCCTGAGGAAGTAAGAAGTTTCTAGCATAACCTGGCTTTACGCTTACTGTATCGAATTCAAGACCTAAGTTTTCTACGTCTTTTTTTAGGATAATGTCCATTGTTGTTGTCCGTTTTTAGTTTTAGAGAAAAGAATAAAGAGTAAAGAAGCAAGACTTTAAAATCTTTTATCATTCATCTTTTATCTCTTATCTAAAAATCGTTAGAATTAAAATTATTTATTCAGCAACAAAAGAAGAAAGCGAGCTCTCTTCTTTTATTTATTTTTTTGTTGGCTTATTTCAACAAGTCAGCTACGTAAGGCATCAAAGCAAGGTGTCTTGCTCTTTTGATAGCAGCAGAAACTTTTCTTTGGTATTTCAAAGAAGTTCCAGTGTATCTTCTTGGTAAGATTTTACCTTGTTCGTTTACGAACTGTAATAAGAAATCAGCATCTTTGTAATCAACGTGCTTAATTCCGAATTTTTTGAATCTACAATATTTCTTTTCAGATTTTGTATTGATATCAAGTGGAGTTAAGAATTTTACTTCTGATTCTCCTCCAGCTGAGGCTTGTTTAGCCATATCATCTATTGCCATGTCTTGTCTTTTTTAATTTGGGGTTAATATTAAGCCTTAGCTGTCTTTACTTTAGTTCTTCTAGTGATAGCATACTCTACAGCGTGCTTGTCTAGTTTTGTAGTAAGGTAACGAATTACTCTTTCGTCACGTTTGAATGCCAATTCTAAGTCAGCAACTACAGTACCTTCACCTTTAAACTCAATTAAAGTGTAAAATCCGTTCTTTTTCAATTGAATCGGATAAGCTAATTTTTTTAGTCCCCAATTTTCTTTGGCAACGATTTCGCAGTTCTTTTCTTTGATAAGATCTTCGAATTTTTTCACTGCTTCCTCCACCTGAGCATCAGATAGAACGGGAGTTAAAATGAAAACAGTTTCGTAATTGTTCATAATGTTAAATGAATTTGTTAATTATTTCGAGGTGCAAAATTATGTATTTTATTTCTAATACACAATGTATAGCGTAAATATTTGTAAAAAAATATCAAATAAATCAAATAAAATTGGTGAATTGTCAATCGTAAATCGTGAATTTTTAAAAATTAATACATAATCGAATCAATATTATTTAAAAGTCAAGAATTGTATTTATTTTTAACTAAAACACTAAAACATCAATCCTCCTTTCTAATCTCCGCTAAGAAATTAACTTTTATCACATCATACAGTGAATGTCTGCTTACTAAAATCGATGCAATAGAAGAAACCATCCCCGCCAACATCAAATGAAAGATCAAAGAATGTCTGTCGGTCATTTCCAATACAATAATTGCTGATGTAAAAGGAGCTCGGGTAATTCCGGTAAGGAATGCAACCATTCCGCCTAAAATAACAACGTTGCTTTCGTTTGGCGTTAAATGTATGGCTCCCGAAATTACAGATCCGATACTTGCTCCGGCGGTCAAAGCTGGTGCGAAAATTCCGCCTGCACCGCCAGAAGTAAACGAAAGGGCAGGGCCTAGCATTCTTAAAATAGGCACATACCAATCTTCATGTTTATTTTGAGTGAAAAGCACTCTTTCCATGATTTCCTTTCCTGAACCTAAAATTTCTCTATTGATGAAATAAGCGATGGAAGCGATAAAAAGTGCACAGGCAACCAGAAAAATAACGTTTGATTTGTCAGTTTTCAGGTTTCTTTTTTTCCAGTCATTCATTTTAAGCATGGTTACGGAAAGCTGACTTGCCATAATTCCTGCAATTCCTGCGACTAAAACAATAGGAAACATCACCATTAGAGAAACATCATTGGTTTTAGGATAGCCTAAATATAAATAAGATCCTGCAAATGTCTGGGCAGTTAATCCGGCAATGATAACAGCGGTAAAAAGAGCTGTTTTAAAGTAATTAATATGCGTTTTTGAAAGTTCTTCAACAGCAAATACAATTCCACCAAGCGGAGTGTTGAAAGCGGCCGCAAGACCTGCTGCAGCTCCTGTCATAATCATGTTTTTCTTGGAAATTTTTGGCCACCAATGAGGAAGATATTCGTTCACCTTTCTGAAAACAGAACCTGCAATCTGAATGGTTGGACCTTCACGACCAACAGCACCACCGCCAATCACCAATATAACAGAGGAAAGGATTTTAAAAACAATAATTTTTAAACTTAAAAGACTTCTTATTTTTGTATGTTCCTTTGGATTAGCCAATTCAACAGCTGCCATTACCTGCGGAATTCCACTTCCTTTGGCGTTTGGGGCAAATTCTTTTACCAGCCACCATGAAAGTACAAAACCGATCGGAGCAATGATAAAAATCATCCAATCATGCCAATGAAGAATCATTTCCAAAAGCTTTTCTCCCCACGCGAAAATTTTAGCGTACATCACAGCAACAAAGCCTGTAATCACAGATCCAATCCAAAATGGAATGGCCTGAAGTAGATTATACTTCAGTTGTTCGTTTCGGATATTGTCGAAGGATTTTTTGAGACTTCTTCGAATGAGGGTGAAAATTTTCAACATTTGTTTGTTTTGAACGGTAAAATTAAGTTAAAATTGCGAAATTCATATTATCAGCAATTTTATCAGTATTAAATTTTATTTTGTCTAAAGATAAACTACTATTTTAAGCTTGTTTTAAATTTAATATTAATTAATCAAAATTCCAACAATAAAAAACCTCCGAAAAATAAATTTCGAAGGTTTAATTATATTTGATTGGCAAAAATTATTCATTATTTATACTTCCGTATTCATATCCCAGTTCTGAAGATAGTCGTGAACATGTTTCAGGAACATACCTCCAAGAGAACCGTCTACAACTCTGTGGTCATACGAGTGAGACATAAACATTAACTGACGGATTGCAATTACATCACCATCTTTAGTTTCAAGAACTGCAGGTTTCTTAACGATCGCTCCGATTGCCAAAATAGCAACCTGAGGCTGAGGAATAATAGGAGTTCCCATTAAGTTTCCAAAGCTTCCTACGTTAGAAATAGTATATGTTGCACCTTGAGTGTCCTCAGGTCTAAGTTTTTTATTTCTTGCTCTATAAGCCAAGTCATTGATTGCTTTTGCTAAACCTGAAAGAGATAATTGGTCTGCATTTTTAATTACAGGAACGATAAGATTTCCGTCTGGAAGAGCAGTAGCCATACCGATATTGATGTTTTTCTTTTTGATGATATTTTCACCGTTAATAGAAACGTTGATCATCGGATAATCCTGAATAGCCTTTACAATCGCTTTCACGAAAATCGGCATGAAAGTTAATTTTTCACCTTCACGTTTTTCGAAAATATCTTTATGCTTATTTCTCCATTTTACAACGTTGGTAACGTCTGTTTCGATGAAAGAAGTAACGTGTGGCGCAATATGTTTTGCTTTAACCATGTTTTCAGCGATAATTTTTCTCATTCTGTCCATTGGAATGATCTCGTCACCTGCAGCTACTGAAATTGGCGTTGCAACCACAGTTGTTGCCACTGGTTTTGGAGCTGATACAGCCGGAGCCGAAGCTGCCTGAGGTTGATTCCCTCTGTTAGCTACATGAGCTAAAATATCTTCTTTCGTAATTCTTCCTTCTAAACCGCTTCCTTTGATGGTTTTAAGTTCAGTTTCAGAAATGTTTTCCTGTTGAGCGATAGATTTTACAAGAGGTGACAAATAAAGGTCTCCTGAATATTCTACATGTGAAGTAGCTGTTGGGTTTAAAGCACCTTCAATCGTTTTTAATGTTTCAGCATCTGGCGCTGAAGTTGGAGTTTCCGTTTTCACTTCTTCTGACGCTGTATTTCCGCCTTCTCCTTCAATTTCTAAAATAGCAATGGCTTCACCAACTTTGGCAACTTCGTCTTTTTGCTTTAAGATTTTTACAATTTTCCCCGAAACTGGTGTCGGAACGTCTGAATCTACCTTATCTGTTGCAATTTCTACTACGGAATCATCCTCTTTTACACTATCACCTTCATTGAATAACCAAGTGATAATTGTCGCTTCCATAACACCTTCTCCCATGGAAGGAAGCAATAATTTGTATTCTGCCATTTTTAATTTTTAGATTTTGACAAATATATAAAAAAAATCGGTTTTTTTATGAAATGTATAATTTTAGAAAAATTGAATGTAAATATTCTCGCCTACGTTCAATCCAAACAAAGATTTTGCCCCGTTTTTTTTGCTCCCTTTGTAGATGGTAAGTTCTAAAAGCTGACTGTCATTGAAAATTGCAGCCGACTGTCCATGATACTCTGTCTCCCTTTCCCAGTCGGAAACCACTTCAGTATGGCTTTGAAATATCTTCGAAAGCGTTAAGTTTCTGAATTTTATAGTGAAATTTTCATACCCTTTGCCTGTACTTTCGAAAATTTCTTTGTTGATATTTGAAATTATATTTCCGAAATTATCAATGTACGTTACCTCACCGATAATCATTCTTTCCGGCTCATTATAAACGGGTTTCGGGAAGAAAAGTTCTTTTACGGTATCAATTTTTCGCCCAATAACTTCCGGAAGACCACCATTCGCCAAATGGACTGCAGCAGGAACAAAAACATCGGTTGATGTAAAATTAACCACATCATCGAATCTGTTGTTCAAGGTAATTTCGTAGATGGCTTCTGGTTTAATATCAAAAAAAACTAAACTTAAAAGTCCGTTATCTGCTGCCAGAAAATAGGAGCCATTCGCTTTATATAAAATATTTTTTCTTGATTTATGGAAAAAACTGTCTACCGCCAAGATATGAATACTGCCTTTTGGGAAGTATTTATGGGCATTTCTAACGATATAAGAAGTCTGTATAAGGTTGAATGCCTGGATATCATGGGTAATATCAATAATAGTAACCTTCGAATTCAGAGACAGAATCTTGCCTTTGACAGCCGAAACCCTGTAATCTAAATTTCCGAAATCCGAAGTAAGCGTAATAATTGACATTTTGTAATTCTAGAATGATAGTTTTTGCAAATTTATTTAAAATAAAGGGAATTAAGAGAATTTGAATCCTTAAAAATATCCTAAAAATGAATAAAATAAAGGCTTACGGTTATAAATTGATTTAAAGCTAAATATTAAAAATTTAGAATCTATATTGGATTTATGAAATTTAAAGATCAATGATTTTTAAGTTTGGATTTTAATTTTGTTTTTAAAAAGCCTGTTAAGGTTGTGATGATGTAATAAACAATTTGTTTTGTTGTTGTGATTTTAATGTGAAAATGATAATTGTTTAGTAATGTTCTATTTAGATCAGAAGATTTGTTACGATATTATTAAAATGGTTATTTGTGGATAAAAATTTAAGATCTATTTGAAAAAAAACTCTAAATTTAGATTCTAATCTAAAAATATTTGCATGTTTGAATTAACGTATGATTTGGAAGATATTGATTCAAAAATCTTCTATGGAGTTAATAACCAATATTTCAATTTAATAAAATCCAGCTTTCCGACGCTTAAAATTACGGGAAGAGATCATTATATTTTTGCAATGGGAAATCAGGAAACTCTGGATGTTTTCAGGCTAAAACTGGATGATATTGTAAAATTTATTTCTAAAAATAATTCTATCGAACTAAAAGACATTGAAAATGTTCTTAAAATAAAAAACGAGAGCGAAAAACAGTTGATTTTTGATCAGGATATTATCGTAAAAGGAGTAAACGGTAAAATTATTAAAGCTAAAACCGCCAATCTTAAAAAATTAGTAAGAGAAACTGAGAAAAAAGATATGGTTTTTGCAATTGGTCCAGCAGGAACGGGTAAAACATATACGAGTGTAGCTTTAGCGGCCAGAGCGTTAAGAGATAAAGAAGTCAAAAGAATTGTTTTAACGAGACCAGCCGTGGAAGCAGGGGAGAGCCTTGGGTTTTTACCGGGAGATCTTAAAGAAAAGCTTGATCCATATTTGCAGCCTTTATACGACGCGCTTCGCGACATGATTCCTCATGAAAAACTGGAAGGTTTTATGGAGAAAAAAGTCATTGAGGTTGCTCCGTTGGCTTTTATGAGAGGTAGAACGCTTGATGATGCTTTTGTTATTTTGGATGAAGCTCAAAATACCACTCACGCTCAGATGAAAATGTTTTTAACCAGAATGGGGATGAATGCGAAATTCATTATCACAGGAGATCCAACTCAAATTGATTTACCTCCAAAACAAAATTCCGGATTAAAAGAAGCGATGAGAATCTTAAAAGACGTAAAAGAGATTGGTTTTGTGCATCTTACGGAAGAGGATGTAGTGAGACACCCTGTCGTGAGAAAAATTATTCTGGCTTACAACGAGGAAGATAAAAGATCAAAAGATTAGATTTTTTAATTAAAATAATAGATTTTGCTGAAATTGAGCCTTGAGAAATTGAGCTTATTTCAGCATTATTTTTTTAAATCTGAAAATAAATTTTATCAATAAAATTGGTTTAAAAGATTAATTATTTTGTTAAAATTTGTTAATTAGAAAAATTTTATTAGTTTTGCGGCACAATAATTTAAAAACTAATACAATGAAAAAACTTTTACTCGTTGCAGCAATAACTGTACTAGGTGCAAATGTAAACGCTCAGGAATTTAGATTCGGACCTAAAGTAGGTTTTGCAATGTCAACAATTAAAGTTGATGAAAAGCAAGACGATTTAGAAAAAAGAAAAATGGATCCTAAATATACTTTCTACATCGGAGGTATGGCAGAATACAAAATCAATGATAAATTCGGTTTTCAGGCAGAGGTTTTATACTCTCCACTTGGAGCAAAAGAAAAGATTGATGGAGTAAATGCAGGAGGAATTTATTTTGGTGAGCAAACCAAAGTTACTTTCGGGACACTTCTAGTGCCGATTTCTGCTAAATATTTTATTACAGAAAACTTATCTGTTGCTGCTGGTGCTAACTTCGGAGTTATCCTTACTGCTAAACAAAAAACTGTAATTGGTTCAGATCTTATCAGCATAGATATAGAAGACGAGGACGGTTCAGGTGAAATCGATATTAAAGATGATATCAAAAAATTAAACATCGCTCCATTCGTAGGTGTAGAATATATGCTTGAAAACGGACTTTTCTTTGATGCAAGATATAGCTTAGGGGTATCTAACCTTTCTAACGATAACAGTGGTGGTAAAATCACTAACAGTTTCGCACAAATAGGGGTAGGCTTCAAATTCGGGAATAACTAATATTTCTAAATAGTTTAAAATATAAAAGGCAAAACAGGTTTACTTGTTTTGCTTTTTTTCGTTATATAAAGGATATTATTAATCATCCAGCTTTTAAAAAAGAAAATAATTAGTAATTTTGAGCCCAGTAATTTAAAATTATTAAAATGAAAAAATTGTTATTATTAGGAGCTTTTGCTCTTTTGGGCGGTGCTATGCAGGCTCAGGAAGGATTTAGATTGGGTGGTCATGTTGGAGCTCCGCTAGGTGATGCATCAGATGCAGCCAGCGTTACAGTAGGTATAGATGCTGCTTATATGTGGAATATTGCCAAAGGTTTGGACATTGGTGCTACGACAGGATATTCTCACTTTTTTGGAAAAGATAATGTAGATGATTTCGGTTTTATTCCAATTGCAGCTTCCGGAAAATATAAATTTGCTAAAATTCCTCTTTTCGTAGGATTGGATCTAGGAGCAGCAATTTCTACTAAAGATTATATCAATAGTGGTTTGTATATCGCACCAAGAGTAGGGTATCAAATGAAGAGAGCTGAATTGTATTTAGGATTCCAAAATATTGCAAGTAAGTATAAGAATCATGACTATTACTGGTATGGTGACAACAACTATAATTTCGGAGCGATTAACTTTGGTGTTAATTTCTTCTTAAAGTAATATATTTAAAAAGAACCTTTTTTAAGCTCCAATTGCAGAATTGGAGCTTTTTTATGAAAAAAATTGTCAAAAAAATACAAACAAACGTTTAGTGTATTTTATCTCTAAAATTGGCAATTTTTATGAATGATATTAATCACATTAACAAATTTTAATATTCGTGGTACCCGCTGTAAATTTGCTGTCAGAAAGTATTAAAATTTTATAAAATGAAAAAATTATTATTAGCGGGTGCTGTTGCACTTTTCGGTTTATCTAATGCACAGATTGCAAAAGGAACTGCATATATTTCAGGATCAGTTGGTTATTCTCAAGAAGAAAGCAATAATGGTGATCTTAAAAAAGAAAACTTCAACGTATTACCTACAGTTGGATATTTCGTAGGAACAAACTTAGCAGTTGGTCTTGGAATTGGTTACCAAACTGAAAAAAACACTGCAACTACTACAACAACTTTTCTTAACACTACAGTTGTAAACGAGAACGTAACTAAAAAGCCAGCTTTTGTTGTTGCTCCTTTCGTTAGAAAATATTGGACTTTATCTGACAAGTTGTTTGTTTTCGGACAATTAGCAGTGCCAATGCAGTTTGGAAAAACTGAAGTTGAATCTAACTCAGTTGCTACTACAGGAAGTACAGTAGTTACAAACTCTACATCTACTGAAGCTAAATACACTAAAATTGGTGTTACTGTTAAGCCCGGTTTAGATTATTTCTTAAACAAAAACTGGTCTATTGAAGCTACAATCGGTGAATTCGGTTATAGTAACTTCAAACCAAAAGATGGTGATGCAACAAACAACTATAACTTTGGATTGAACTTATCTTCTGTAACTTTCGGAGTTAAATATGTTTTCGCTAAATAATTAACGAAGCATCAAAAAAATAGAGTCCTAAGATTTATTTCTTAGGGCTTTTTGTCTATAATTAAATTAAACTATAAATTAATAAACATGAAAAAATTATTATTAGCTGGTGCAGTTGCACTTTTTGGCTTATCAAATGCTCAAATGACTAAAGGTGACTGGGTTATCAGTGGAAACACTGGTTTAGGATTCAACACGGCAAGTTCTACTGTAAAAGCTAACGGAGAATCTGAAGATGGACCTAAAATTTCTAAATTTTCTATCACTCCATCTGTTGGATATTTCGTAATCGACGGATTGGCTGTAGGAATTGATTTAGGATTTGACAACGAAACAAATAAGTTTGACGGAGATAAGGTAACTAATACTAGATTTTCTGTAATGCCAACTGCAACTTATTATTTCAAAACAGGTAGCAAATTCTTTCCTTTCGTAGGGGCTGGTATTGGATATGCTACAAACAAAACAAAGTATAGTTTTTCAAATTCAATCGTTGATCCAATATTTTTTGATGACAATACAAAAGAAGATGGTTTAACTTGGAAAGCTAAAGCTGGTGTAACTTACATGGCTACACAGTCTTTAGGAATCAACTTAGGTGTTGGTTTTGATCAATTTTATACTAAGAATACTTACTATAATACAGAAGTTAAAACAACAAGAAATAACTTTGGTGTAAACGTAGGTTTCTCTTACTTCATTAAATCTAAAGGTCAAAAATCTGATAAATAATCAATTTATTTTAGATTAAAAATAAAAAAATCCGACTCAATTTTGAGTCGGATTTTACTTTTATATAAAGTTTTCACTTTTTCTTATTTTCCCATACCGCCCATTCCTGGCATGTTTGGCATCTTGCTCATCATCTGCATCATTTGCTTACCTTGAGGGCCTTGCATCATCTTCATCATTTTACCCATTTGATCAAATTGCTTCATCAATTGGTTTACATCTTCAATTTTTCTACCAGCACCTCTTGCAATTCTCTGTTTTCTCTGAGTATTGATGATTGAAGGTCTTCTTCTCTCATCCGGAGTCATAGAATAAATGATCGCTTCGATATGTTTGAAAGCATCATCACTAATTTCAACATCTTTAATGGCTTTTCCAACTCCCGGGATCATTCCCATCAAGTCTTTCATGTTACCCATTTTTTTGATCTGATTAATTTGCTTTAAGAAATCATCAAAACCAAACTCGTTTTTAGCGATTTTTTTGTGAAGTTTTTTGGCTTCTTCCTCATCAAACTGCTCCTGAGCTCTTTCTACTAAGGAAACAACATCTCCCATTCCTAAGATTCTGTCGGCCATCCTTTCTGGGTAGAAAACATCTAAAGCCTCCATTTTTTCTCCTGTAGAGATAAACTTGATTGGTTTTTCTACAACAGAACGAATCGTTAATGCAGCACCACCTCGTGTATCACCATCTAATTTAGTAAGAACAACTCCGTCAAAATTTAAAGCATCGTTGAACGCTTTAGCCGTATTTACAGCATCCTGACCGGTCATTGAGTCAACTACAAATAGAGTTTCATTAGGTTTGATGAAATAATGAACAGATTTAATTTCGTTCATCATCTGCTCATCAATCGCCAAACGACCTGCAGTATCCACAATTACAACATCATGACCGTTTGATTTTGCAAAAGCAATTGCATTTTCAGCGATCGTAGATGGGTTTGTAGAACCTTCTTCAGTGAAAACGGGAACACCAATTTGTCCACCTAAAACTTTCAACTGCTCAATTGCAGCAGGACGATAAACGTCACATGCAACCAATAAAGGCTTTTTATTTTTTTTCGTTTTTAAATAACTCGCTAATTTTCCGGAGAAAGTTGTCTTCCCGGAACCTTGCAAACCTGCAATAAGAATAACAGACGGCTTTCCGGAAAGGTTAATTCCTTCCTGAGAACCTCCCATTAACTCTACTAACTCGTCATGAACGATTTTCGTCATCAATTGTCCCGGAGTAAGCGATGTAAGAACGTTTTGTCCCAACGCTTTATCCTGAACTCTTTTCGTAAGGTCTTTTGCTACTTTATAATTAACATCGGCATCTACCAATGCTCTACGAATCTCTTTTACGGTCTCCGCAACATTGATTTCTGTAATTTTTCCACGTCCGGAAATATTTTGAAGCGCCTTGTCTAATTTATCCTGTAAACTATTAAACATATTTATTTGTAAATTATAGGTTGCAAAAATAAGGAATTTTTAATAATATATAATAAGATAGAGTGGTGAGATTTTTTTGTTTATGAATTATAATTTTATTTTTGCAAAATGAATTTCTGGAATAGTTTTATTATAATAGCTTTATTGCTCATTTCTAATAGTATTGTATATGTAATATTTAATAAATATTTATATAACAAACCTAATGCAGGAATGAGATTTCTTGCGGTAAATATGTCTAAAGATATCATTTGGTTGATTATTTCTTTATTTATAATAGATAAAACTAAGGCTAATTTTCTTTTAATAGTGATCTGTTTTATCATTGGTTCATTCCTTATATATTACCCCATAATAAAACGCATTAACAAATCATGATTTTTTTGATGATAAAAATCAATTTTTAATATTGGTAAAGTTTAATAAAATCAATATATTTGCACACGATTAAAAAAGAGATATGAACAGAAAGATTTCTTCCTTATTTTTCGCATTTTTATTTGTGTTTATTAGCGGTTTTGCTACTGCACAACATGAGTCTGAAGGTGAAAAATCCGCTGAAAAAGTAGAGCATAAAGAAGATGGCGACAAATTCAATGCTACCAAAATGATCATGGAACACATTGGTGATTCTAATGAATGGCATTTGTGGACTACAAAAGATGATAACGGTGAAGAACACCATGTTTCTGTTCCATTGCCTATTATTATTAAAGATAATCAGGGTTGGCATAGTTTCCTTTCAAGCAGTATAGCGCACGGTCATGAACATGACGGGTATACATTAGAAGAAGGACAGGTTGTTTCAACTAAAGGAATTGAAAAAGCAACTTTGTTTTCTATTATTAGCGGAAAACAAAAATCTAATGAAGTTTTCTTTGATATTTCAATTACAAAGAATGCAGCTTCAATGTTTTTGTCAGTTATTTTTATGGCAGTTATATTCATAGGAATGGCAAGAAATTATAAAAAATCTCAATTACCAAAAGGAGCTGGGAAATTATTAGAGCCAGTAGTTGTATTTATTAGAGATGAAGTAGCTATTCCAAATATCGGTTCTGTAAAATATAAAAGATATATGCCTTATCTTTTAACGGCATTCTTCTTTATTTGGTTTAATAACCTTTTTGGATTGATTCCTTTCTTCCCTGGAGGTTCTAATCTTACTGGTAATATTGCAATCACTGCTGTATTGGCTGTTATTACTTTATTAATCACTTTATTTAGTGCTAATAAAGATTACTGGAAACATATTTTTATGCCACCAGTTCCAATATTATTGTATCCAATTATGGTTCCAATTGAAATTATTGGGATTTTCACAAAACCTTTCGCTTTGATGATGCGACTTTTTGCTAACATCACTGCAGGGCACATTATGATTCTGGCAATTATATCTTTAATATTTATATTTAAATCTCCATTTTTAGGATTCGCTTCTGTGCCATTAGCATTATTCGTTTCTGTATTGGAATTATTGGTTGCAGCATTACAGGCTTATATATTTACAGTGTTATCAGCGTTATTCATTGGAATTGCGGTTGCAGAACACGAACATGATCACGCTCATTCTCACCATGAGGAGCACGGTCACTAAAAAACAACATTTAACTTTAAAATAATTTTAACTAAATAATTTATTTATTATGGATTTATCAACTGGAGCAGGATTAATTTACGTAGGTATCGGATTAGCAGTATTAGGAGTAGGTCTTGGTATTGGTAAAATCGGTGGTCATGCAATGGATGCTATCGCTAGACAGCCAGAACAAGCTGGTAAGATTCAAGGAGCAATGCTTATTGCTGCAGGTCTTATTGAAGGTGCTGGTCTTATTGCAATTATCTTTGGTGCTTTCATCAAGTAATTATCCTCAAAAAAATATTCTTAGCAGTGAAGCGTTTGGCTGCTGCTAAGAATTTTAAAAACAATCCATAAATTACACTTTAAAAAGAATTTACAGATATGGGAATTATTGAACCTGGAATCGGACTTTTGTTTTGGATGACTCTTACTTTTGTTATCCTGTTATTTCTTCTAGCAAAATTTGCTTGGAAACCAATTGTTAATGCCGTTAATGATAGAGAAACTTCAATCGTTGATGCATTAAATCAAGCTAAATTGGCTAAAAAGGAAATGGAAGAGCTAAAGGCTGACAACGAAAGAATTATTCGTGAAGCTAAAATCGAAAGAGATGCTATCCTTAAAGAAGCTAGAGAGATTAAAGACAGAATCGTAGGTGAAGCTAAAGATGCTGCTAAAGCTGAAGGAGATAAATTAATCACAGCTGCTAGGCAGACTATTAACGATGAGAAAAATTCTGCAATGGCAGAAATTAAATCTCAAATTGGTACTTTATCTGTAAACATTGCTGAATCTATTTTGAAGCAAAAACTAGAGAACAACGAAGCTCAAAACGAGTTAGTTCAAAGTTATTTAAATAAATCAAATCTTAACTAAGAATGCTTACATCTAAAGTAGCTAAAAGATACGCGCAGGGTTTGCTTGAGTTCACTAATGAAACAGGCCAAACAGCTACTGTATTTTCTGAAATGAAAGATGTTGCGAAATTGATGTCTCAGTCTACGGATCTGAACAAATTTTTCATGACACCTTACATTGATGCTAAAAAGAAAGTAGAGGTAGCAAAAGAGATTTTCAAAAGTTTGTCAGCTTCTTCTCAAAATTTGATCACATTGGTTATCAGACATGGTCGTGAAAATCAATTGAAAAATATTGCTCAAGAATATATCAATAAAGTTGAAGATATTAATGGAGTACAGAGAGTAACTCTTACTACGGCAACTGAACTTTCGAAAGAAAATATTGATCAGATATTAGGATCTACAAACTTAGTAAAAGCAGGTTCAAACTTTGATTTGAAACTAAATGTAAATCCTGATCTTTTGGGAGGGTACATATTAAGAGTAGGAGATCAGCAGGTAGATGCCTCTGTGAAATCTAAGCTTAATCAGATTAAAAAAGATTTTCAATTAAACTAATATGAAAAAGACTTTATTTTTATCAATGCTTGTTTTTTCTTGTTTTACTTTTGGACAAAAAGTTAAAATTAAGAAGGATAAAGTATTTGTTGATGATAAAGAAATCTATCATATTGAAAATAACGATTTCAATTTTATTTTATCTGATATAAAGAATAATGAAATTGTTTCGGTTTTAGGCTCTACTTTTCAAGTTCCTAAAACGCCACCTATTTACCCAAACGAATCTCCTTATTGGACTCGTGTTATTTATACAGTAAGATTTTTAAAGAGTAACAAAGAAGCTATTACTGATTTATCTGATAAAGATATAATTAAGAACATATATAAATCAGGTATATTTGATGAAAACGGAAATGCTGATGAATCAAAAATAGACCTTTTTATAAACAAATATTCTAACGAAGATCTTAAATTGAAACTTTTAAAATAAGACAAAAAACAACCATACAATGGCAGAAATAAATCCGGCAGAAGTATCTGCGATCTTAAAACAGCAATTGGCCAACTTCGATACTCACGCAAACGTTGAGGAAGTAGGTACAGTTTTAACCATCGGTGATGGTATTGCTCGTGTATACGGGTTAGAAAACGTACAATACGGAGAGTTGGTGAAATTTTCTAGTGATGTAGAAGGTATTGTACTTAACCTTGAAGAAGACAACGTTGGTGTTGCTTTACTTGGGGAAAGTAAATTAGTAAGAGAAGGAGATACAGTAAGAAGAACAAACAGAATCTCTTCTATTAAAGTAGGAGAAGGTATGCTTGGTAGAGTAGTTGATACTCTTGGTAATCCTATCGATGGTAAAGGTCCTATCACTGGGGAATTATACGAAATGCCATTGGAAAGAAAGGCTCCTGGAGTTATCTTCAGACAGCCGGTAACTGAACCTTTACAAACAGGTATCGTTGCGATCGACTCTATGATCCCTGTAGGAAGAGGACAAAGAGAGCTTATCATTGGTGACAGACAAACAGGTAAAACTACTGTTGCAATTGATACGATCATCAACCAAAGAGAATTTTTTGATGCAGGAAATCCTGTATATTGTATATATGTTGCTATCGGGCAAAAAGCTTCTACAGTAGCACAAATCGTTAAAACTCTTTCTGATAAAGGAGCTTTAGCATATACTGTGATCGTTGCTGCAAACGCATCAGATCCAGTTCCAATGCAGGTATATTCTGCAATGGCAGGTGCATCTATCGGTGAGTTCTTCAGAGACACTGGTAGACCGGCATTAATCATTTATGATGATTTATCTAAACAAGCGGTAGCTTACCGTGAGCTTTCTCTACTATTGAGAAGACCACCGGGACGTGAGGCTTACCCTGGAGACGTTTTCTATCTTCACTCAAGATTATTGGAAAGAGCTGCAAAAGTAATCGCTGACGATAAAATTGCTAGCCAAATGAACGATCTACCTGAGTCTTTAAGACCTCTTGTAAAAGGTGGTGGTTCACTTACTGCACTTCCAATTATCGAAACTCAGGCTGGTGACGTTTCTGCGTATATTCCAACTAACGTAATCTCTATTACTGACGGACAGATCTTCTTGGAGTCTGACTTGTTCAACTCAGGGGTTCGTCCAGCGATCAACGTTGGTATCTCTGTATCTAGAGTAGGTGGTAACGCTCAGATCAAATCAATGAAAAAAGTTTCTGGTACTCTTAAATTAGACCAGGCTCAATATAAAGAACTAGAAGCGTTCGCGAAATTCGGTTCAGACCTTGATGCTTCTACTTTAGCGGTTATCTCTAAAGGAGAAAGAAACGTAGAGCTTCTTAAGCAGCCAGTAAATTCTCCACTTCCTGTAGATAGCCAAGTTGCTATGATCTATGCAGGTACAGAGAACTTAATGAGAAACGTTCCTATCAAAAAGGTAAAAGAATTCCAAATCGAATACATCGCATTCTTAAGATCTAAGCACCCTGAAACTATGGCTGCTCTTAAAGCTGGGAAAATCGATGATTCAATCACAGGTGTTCTTAAGCAGGCTGCTAATGATTTAGCTGCAAAATATAACTAAAAATTAGTTGATGATTGTTGGTTGATAGTTGACAGAATTTTCTAAAACTAGCAACCAACAACCGACAACCAACAACTAACCCAATATGGCAAACTTAAAAGAAATACGAGGAAGAATCAGTTCAATTTCATCTACGATGCAAATCACGCGTGCTATGAAAATGGTTTCCGCTGCGAAACTTAAAAAAGCACAGGATGCAATCGTAATGTTAAGACCTTATTCTGAAAAGCTACAGGAGATCATCCAGAATGTAAATTCTAGTTCAGATCCTGATCAGGTTTCTATTTATGCTCAAAAAAGAGAGGTTAAAAGAGTACTTTTCATCGCTGTAACTTCAAACAGAGGTTTGGCGGGTGCTTTCAACTCTAATGTTGTAAAGGAACTTAATATTCAGTTTCAGAAGAATGCTCAATACGAGGTTGAAGTTCTTACAATTGGTAAAAAAGCTTACGATGCTGTAAGAAAAACTCGTTCTGTTTACTCAAATGAAAGCGCCGTTTTTGATAATCTGAACTTTGAAGCAGTTTCTAATCTTACTGAAGCAGCAATGAGCAGTTTCAAAGAAGGGAAATTTGACGAAGTTTATGTAATCTACAATAAATTCATCAATGCTGCGACACAGGAAGTTACTACGGAACAAGTTCTGCCTATTTTAATGGCTGAAGTTGATCCTACAGAGCCTCAGGTGGAAACAGATTATATTTTTGAGCCAAATAGAGCTGAAATTTTAGATAATTTAATTCCAAAATCTATTAAAACTCAGGTTTTCAAAGCTGTTTTAGATTCTGTAGCGTCTGAGCACGGTGCGAGAATGACAGCAATGCATAAAGCAACTGACAACGCGCAGGAGCTTAAGAATGATTTGGTAATTTTCTACAACAAAGCAAGACAGGCAGCTATTACAAACGAAATCTTAGAGATCGTTTCCGGAGCAGAAGCCTTGAAAAATTCGTAAAGAATTAATTTAACAAAATATTAAAGCATCGATATTCTCGGTGCTTTTTTTGTTATTTTTATTTTGTATATCTTTGTACCAATTAAATATATAATTTCTAAATGGACTCGGACATAGTCAGGCTTTTACTAGCCGTATTTCTTGTATTATTAAATGGCTTTTTCGTAGCCGCAGAATTTTCAATTGTTAAAGTTCGTTACTCACAAATCCAAATAAAGGCAGCCGAAGGTAACTCCATGGCAAAGCAGGCAGAGCATATCATCAAACATCTTGATGAGTATCTATCTGCAACACAGCTTGGTATCACATTGGCGTCACTTGCTTTAGGTTGGGTTGGAGAAAGTGCTCTCCACCATGTTGTTGACAATATTTTCCATTCATTGAATGTGGAAATGGCGCAGACAACAATTACCACAATTTCAGTGGTTACCAGTTTTGTTTTAATTACGGTGATGCATATTGTATTTGGAGAATTAATTCCTAAATCAATTGCGATCAGAAAATCGGAAGCAACAACAATGGCAACAGCAGTTCCGTTGAGAGTTTTTTATACGATCTTCAAACCATTTATTTGGTTGATGAATTTGATGTCGAACACTTTCTTAAGATTGGTGAAAATTCACCCGGCATCTGAACAGGAAATCCACTCAACAGAAGAGCTTCAGCTTTTGGTAAAACAAAGTGCTGACAGCGGCGAGATTGAAGAAGAGAACTATGAGATCATTAAAAATGCGTTTGATTTTACAGATCACTCCGCAAAACAGATCATGGTTCCTCGTCAGAATATTACTTCAATTGATTTTGAGGAAGATATTAACGAAATTATCAACAAGATTATGGATAGTGGATATTCCAGAATTCCGGTGTATGTTGATTCTATCGATAATGTGATTGGTATTTTATATACAAAAGAAATCATCAGAGAGTTTGTAAAGAGAAAAGGTGAACTTAGTCATGATGATCTTAAAGAATTAATGCGTGATGCATTCTTTGTGGTTGGAAGTAAGAAAATTTCAGATCTTTTAAAGATTTTCCAACAAAAGAAACAGCATTTAGCTATTGTAATCGACGAATTTGGTGGTACAGAAGGTATTATCACATTAGAAGATATTTTGGAAGAATTGGTCGGTGAAATTCAGGATGAAGAAGATGATGAAGAAAAATTGGTAGATAAAATAGGAGATAATACCTATTGGGTACAGGCTACACAGCCTTTAGACGAGATCAATGAACATTTACCGAAGAAATTACCTCTTTCTGAAGAAAGTGAATATAATTCTTTAGCTGGTTTTATCCTTCACGAATTGGAAAATATTCCGGAAGAAAATCAGGAATTTGACCTCGCAAATTATCATTTCAAAATTTTGAAAATGAATAATAAGAGCGTTGAGCTTGTAGAATTGGTTTATAATGAGCCAAATAGCCTGAGTGATCTGGCTGATAAATTAGGGGAAGTTTAAAAATAATTAAAAATGATTTTTTATAACAGTATAAAAGATTACGAAGATCCAAAACGTCAATATGAAGAAGAAGTTCTGGTATTGGAAGAAACGGATGATGTTTATAAATTAATCTTACATAATGATGATATTCATACCTTTGATTATGTAATTGATTCTCTCATAGAGGTTTGTAAACATACGTTAGAACAGGCCGAGCAATGTACAATGTTGGTACATTATAAAGGCAAATGCACGGTGAAAACAGGATCTATGGATATTGTAAAGCCTATGCATGAAAAACTTATTTCAAGGGAATTAACTAGCGAAATCGTATAAATAAGAGCTCTGACAATTGTTAGAGCTTTTTTTGTTATACATTTTCTTTTTTATGAATTTTTAATGATTTTTTGTTAATTATTGTCAGGAATTATTAATATTTCGATAATATTTTTTATTTTAGCTAAATAACATAAAAAAAAATCACATGAAATTAAAAATTAATTCTTTAATTCTGGGCTGTGTACTTTCCTGCTCAGCATTGGCGGCGCAGGAATCGTCGTTGGAAGCTCCGGCTAAAAGGTGGCTCAGTGAAAATTCCAGAAGCTTGGGAATTCAGAATTTCAGTCAGCTTAAATTAAATTTCGTTAAGAAAGGAAGTACTGGGGAAACATTACGTTTCCAGCAGATGATTAAAGAAGTTCCGGTTTTTCAATCAGAAATCGTATTACACTTTAACAAAGAAGGAAAAATCACTTATACTTCTACAGACAGCTTTAAGAAAGATATTAAAGATATCAATACGAATCCTTCTTTAGCAGCTTCAGAAGCTCTTCAGAAAGCTCATGTAGCATCAAAAACGAAAGGAGAAATTACCTTTGAAGAAAATAAATTATTAGTTTATCTTACAGAAAACGGAGAAACTAAACTGGTTTATAGAATTCTTACCAATTCTCACGACAATCCTGGAAGTTGGGAAACAATCATAGATGCGCAAAGCGGAAACGTATTAAGCGTAAAAGATATTGCAAATTACCATCATGGTAAAAATGAGGCTCCAAAACCAACAAAAAAAAATCAAAAAAAAGAAATAAGCGCTAAAAAAGTTCTGGTATCTGGTTCAGGATATATTTTCAATCCGGATCCACTTTCTAAGATGCAGGTTGCGTACGCAGGACAGTATCTTGACAACAATGATGCTACCAATGCAAGTTTAGATGCAGCAAGAACTTTGGTTACAATCCCGGAATTGGATTTCACAGGCGGAGTTTATAAATTAAAAGGATCTTACGCAGAGATTAAAGATTTAGAAACACCTTCTACAGGGCTTTTTACTCAGGCAACCAATCAATTCTTATTTAATAGAAATGATCAGGGATTTGAAGCAGTAAATGCTTATTGGCATGTTGATAACAGCTTACGTTATATCAATCAAACATTAAATATTGCTTGTATACCATTAACTAACGCTGGAATATTATGGTACGACCCGCATGGGTTGGACGGTGATGATAATTCTTATTACAGTAACGGAAGATTAGTTTTCGGAGAGGGAGGGGTAGATGATGCTGAAGATGCAGACGTTGTTTTGCATGAATTAGGACACGGACTTCACGATTGGTTAACCAACGGAAGTTTATCTCAGGTTCAGGGATTAAGCGAAGGTTGCGGAGATTACTGGGCGCAGTCATACAGCAGAAGTTTAAATCAATGGCCTTCATCAGCACCAGCCTATAACTGGATGTTTAGCTGGGATGGTCACAATGAATATTGGGCAGGAAGAATCACCAATTATACTGTTTTGTATCCTGGATCAGGAGCGATTCATACAAGAGGGCAAATCTGGGCCTCTGCATTGATGAGAATATATGATAAAATCGGGAAAGCAAAAACCGACAGAGCCTTTTTAGAAGGATTATCCATGACAGATTCAAGTACAAATCAACAAAATGCGGCTATCGCTGTAAGACAGGCTGCTATTGATATGTTGGGAACTTTCGGATATACTTGTGGAGATATTGCTATAATGACGCAGGAATTTACTGCTGCAGGATACGTTTTGCCGGCTTACAATTGTCAGTTAAGTGTTGATGATGTTGCTAAAAAAGAAATTATCGCTATTTATCCAAATCCGGTTACTGATGTATTGAATATTTCAATGAAAATAAGCAAGGAGGAAAAAGTAGAAGTTTATAATATGGAAGGAAGAAAAGTGTTGGAAACTACCATTAATAATGGTAAAAACACTATAAATGTTTCTCATCTTCAGACAGGAGACTATATTTTAAATATCAAAGGAATAGAGTTGTCAACTAAATTTATCAAAAAATAAGACTTAAAAATTTGAATTAAAATCCGGTGTTTGCGCATCGGATTTTTTTATTGGGTAAATTCCGTACCCATTATTTTACTTGCATTCAACTAAAATAGTATATTTGTAAAAACTATATAGAAACAAAAAGAATGCTTGTAATAGGAATTGCGGGAGGTACAGGATCCGGCAAAACTACAGTTGTTGATAAGATACTTCAACAACTTGATATCGAAGGAATGAATATCCTTTCTCAGGATAATTATTATCATGATAACCATAATTTAACGCTTACAGAGAGAGAAGCCTTAAATTATGACCATCCAAAGTCGATAGATTTTGAATTGATGCTGAAACACGTAAAAGCTTTAAAGAATCACGAGCCTATAGAACAGCCGATTTACAGCTTTGTGACGCATTCCAGAACCGGAGATCACGTAACTGTAGAACCTAAAAATGTATTGGTCGTAGAAGGAATTTTGGTACTTACAAATAAAGAATTATTAAAGGAATTTGACCTGAAAGTATTTGTTCATGCAGATTCTGATGAAAGATTAATCAGGAGGATCAGGAGAGATACACAAGAGAGGGGAAGAGATTTGAGTGAGGTTTTACACCGTTATCAAACGACTTTAAAGCCAATGCATCAGGAATTTATTGAGCCTTCAAAAAATGAAGCCGATCTTATTATCCCGAACATGAAGCAAAATTCTGTAGCGATTGATTTTCTGACCACCGTCATCAAAAACTCGTTAAGAAAACACTAAAAATGGAAGAAAATAAACTTATTAAAGAAATTAAACCAAAGTCGGAGACATTCATATTTATTAAAAATTATGTTTTAAATAAATATGTATTAACAATCTGTCTATTTTTGGTTTGGATGGTTTTCTTTGATAAAACTTCGTTCTTGGTTATTAATGAACTCAATGGTGAGATCAATAAATACGAAGAGCAGTTAGCATATTATAAAACGGAATACGAAAAAAATGATACGTTTTATAAGAAACTAATGAACAATAAATCGGAAAAAGAAAAATACGCAAGAGAAAATTATTTTATGAAAAAGCCGAATGAAGAAATCTTTATTTTGGTTGTCGACAGCACAAATGTTGCTAAAAAATAATTAAAAAAGTGAATTATGAATAGTCAATTCGCTTTGCTTGTTAATTTTTAAAGATTTATTTTATTACTAATTACCCATTATTCATTACTTATAATTGATATGTCAAATACAGATACTTTTCCAAACTGGGAAAATTTAGTAAAGAAGCAGCTTAAAACAGAAGATATTTACACCATTCTAAAAAAAGAAAATTTAGAAGGAATTGATGTGAAACCTTTTTATAGTTCGGTTAAGAAACCTTTAGTAAACCTTCCAAAAGTCGAGGAAAGTACACATTTAGTGGCAAAGTACCATGAAAGTTTAGAAGATGATGTTTTCGCATTTCTATTGGATCATAATGTTGAAAATCTTGAGGAGAAAACAATTTTCATCAATAATAAAGATTTAGCGGAACATATTAGTCCCGCAGATAATGATCAGTATTTTTCGTTGATTGATGTATTTGATGAAAAAAATGGAGTTATTGATGATCAGCTGGCTAAAGAATTACTAGCTAAAGACTTCAAAAGAAACATCTGTGTTGATATTTCTCTTCACCAAAATGCCGGAGCTGCAATCTATCAGCAATTAGGGATTGCTTTAGCAAAAACAAAAGAACTTGTAGAAGTTTACGGACAGGAAATTTTAAATAAACTGATCTTCAAAATAGCTGTAGGAGGAAATTATTTCTTCGAAACGGCTAAATTAAGAGCTTTTAAACTGGTTTTCAATCAACTTTCTAAAGAATACGGTTTAGATGAAATCCCTTACATTTTTGCTGAAACTTCATTAAGAAATAAAGCAATTGTGGACAGCGAAAACAACCTTATCCGTTCTACATTGGAGCTTGCTTCTGCGATGATCGGAGGTGCAGATGCTGTCTACAGTACAAATTATGCTGTTGAAAAAAGCACGGAAAATTCGGAAGAAATATCCTTCAAACAACAGATCGTTTTGGCTTACGAAAGTATCATTAATGTATTTGAAGATGCGTCTAACGGAAGTTATTATATTGAAGATATTACCCAGCAAATTGCAGAAAAATCTTGGGCTTTCTTTGTTGAAATTGAAGATACCGGAGGCTATTTAGAGCTTTTAAAAAATGGAGTTATCCAAAAAAAGATATATGATCAAGCTATCGAAGAGCAAAACTGGGTTGAAGAAGGTAAAATAAAAATAATTGGAGTTAATTTATATCCAAAATTAGACATTAAAAAGTCTGTTGCTGAATTATATAACGAAAAAGAAATAAAAGCCGTTCGTTGGGCTGAAATGTTTGAATAATGAAAGAAAAACTAATTGATTTATTTGAATATACCTATCATTTCAACCATGAAATGATCAAAATTATTTCAGAAAATATCTCAAAGATCGACGAAAAAACAATCAGTTTGATCAACCATACTTTAAATGCGCAACAAGTTTGGAATTCAAGGATTTTAGGCGAAAAATCTTTCGAGGTTTGGCAAATCAATCATTTTGAAAATTTGCAGGATATTAATCATCAAAACTTTCAGAAAAGCATTCAAATTGTTGAAAAATCAGATTTTGACCGAAGAATTGAATACCAAAATTCAAAAGGAGCAAAGTTTGAAAATAGTATTTTTGAAATGCTTTTTCAGGCAATTAATCATTCAACATATCATCGAGGTCAGATCAATTCTTTGTTAAAACAAACTGGAATTGAGCCCGTATTAACAGATTATATTTTTTATAAAAGATAAATTTAAATAGATGCTTCGACTTCGTTCAGCATGACAACGCTACAAAATGACGTTTAGTATTAGAGATGTCATGCTGAACGAAGTCGAAGCATTTCCATCAAAGAATCTTACGAATCTGTGGGAAATAAAATACTAAACAAAGAAATCCAAAACTACATCAATGCAAATCTAACCACAGACTTGCATTCATTACTATTAAAAAAATCCCCATTTCCTGAAACTTCTATGCAGGAAATTGTTCAACAGATCAAAGGAAAACAAGTCGCACAGAGAAAATTCCCTTTTTTATTAAAAGAAGGAATTATCTTCCCTCCACAACTTAATTTAGAGCAATCATCCTCAGAAAAAACAGCTTTATATAAATCTGAAATTTTAAAAGGAAAGAAATTCATAGACTTAACCAGCGGCTTCGGGATCGATGCTTATTATCTATCTCAAAACTTTGATGATATCACGCTTGTTGAACAAAATTCAGAGCTTTTAGAAATTGTAGAACACAATTGGAGTGTTTTAGAAAAGAGAGCGAAATTTATCAATCAAAAATTAGAAGATTTCCTTACTGAAAATCAAGAAACTTTTGATGTCATTTATTTAGATCCAGCGAGAAGAGATAACAATAAAAACAAAGTCTTTTTGTTGGAAGATCTTTCACCAAATATTCTTGAAATTCAGAAAAAATTATTGTCAATTTCAAATGAAGTGGTGATAAAACTATCTCCATTGATCGATTTGAAATATTTAGTTTCCGTATTACCGAATATTTTCAGAATTGAAATTATTGCTCTCAAAAATGATGTAAAAGAAGTTGTCGTTTTCTTATCAAATGAAAATTCAGGGAAGATTATTTGTAATTGCGTAAACTTAGAAAGCGGAGAATCCGACTTCGAATATCAGTTTGGAGACGAAGAAAATGCCCATTCTGAATATTCTGAGCCCGAAAAATACATTTATATTCCAAATAATTCAATTTTAAAGGCAGGAATTTTTAATTTGATCTCAGAAAAATTTAAGCTAAAAAAGCTTCATCCAAATAGTCATTTCTATACTTCTGATGAAAAAATAAATGATTTTCCGGGAAGAGTTTTAGAAGTAAAAGTGATTGACAGTAAGGGTATTAAGAAGAAAGAGCAATTTAATATCATCTCAAAAAACTATCCGCTAAAACCCGAAGAACTCAAAAAGAAATACGGACTAAAAGACGGTGGTGAGAGCTACCTTATTTTTACACAATCCAAAAAAGGAAAAATTATTTTAAAATCAATATAAAAATGTTGCCGAAAAAAGCAAGATTTCTTAATTTTGGGCAATCAAAAATTTAGGCATGAGAAAATTAATTATATGTTTAGCTATTGCAACTGTAGCTGTAAGCTGTAAAAAGATACAAGCTGGAGGAAACAAGAATATCATTAAACTTGAAGAAGGTACAGAAAGATATTCTGATGATCATCAGGGAGGCGCTGAAGCTCACGGTCATGGTCACGAAGCTGCTGCAGAGCATAAAGAAGAGGCTACTGCTGAAAAACACGGTGCTGAAGCTCCGAAAACAGACAGTACAGCTGCTGTAAAACCTGCAGAGGCTGATAAAGCTAAAGCTGAACACTAATTATTTAGTAAAATATAAAGAATGTCCTGCAGAAATGTGGGATATTTTTTTTTGAAGCTTTATCCCGCTTTCCGCACTCGCTATTTTGGTAGTTTCGGCGCGGTGGCTTTGCCTCCGCGCCGAAACTACCAAAATGAGCTCAAACAAATGCTGCAATCGGGGCTAGGGTTGCAGTCGGTTCATCAATTTCTCACACCAAAATAATAGTCATTAGGCTTGAAAACTCTTCATAATAATAAACCTGAGGAAAATTATACGTTTTTGTTTGCTCCTGCAGGGCATTTTTTTTACTTTTAGCAAAACAAATTTTTACAATGCAAGAGACATTAAATTACATTAACGAAAACAAACAGCGTTTCGTAGATGAATTATTTGAGTTACTGAGAATTCCTTCTATTTCTGCTGATCCTGCTTATAAAGATGACGTATTGAAATGTGCAGATGTTGTCGCAGAACACCTTAAAAATGCAGGTGCTGATCATGTTGAAGTATGCCAGACAAAAGGATATCCTATCGTTTTTGGAGAAAAGATTTTAGATAAAAACTTACCGACGGTATTGGTTTACGGACATTACGATGTTCAGCCTGCTGATCCGTTGGAACTTTGGACAAAACCTCCTTTCGAACCTTATATCGAGAAAACAGCACTTCATCCGGACGGAGCAATCTTCGCAAGAGGTTCTGCAGATGATAAAGGACAGTTTTTCATGCATTTAAAGGCTTTTGAAGCGATGATGAAGACAAATTCTCTTCCTTGTAACGTTAAATTTATTTTAGAAGGAGAGGAAGAGGTAGGCTCTGTAAGCTTAGGAGATTTCGTAAACGAAAACAAAGAGAAACTATCTTGCGACTGTATCTTAATTTCTGATACTCATATTTATAGCAATGAACAACCAACTGTTACAACAGGTTTAAGAGGTTTAAGCTATGTTGAAGTTGAAATTGAAGGTCCAAACAGAGATTTACACTCAGGACTTTACGGTGGAGCGGTTCCAAACCCGATTCACGTACTTTCTAGAATGATTGCTAAATTGATCGATGAAGACGGACAAATCACAATTGACGGGTTCTATGACAACGTAGAAGACGTTTCAGACGAAGACAGAGCTGATATGAATAAACTGAAGGATAATCCTGAAGAATTCAGAAAATCAATCGGATTAGAAGGGGTAGAAGGTGAAAAAGGATACACAACATTAGAAAGAACTTCTATTCGTCCTACATTAGACTGCAACGGAATTTGGGGTGGTTACACAGGAGAAGGTGCAAAAACAGTTATTCCTTCTAAAGCTTCTGCTAAAATTTCGATGCGTTTGGTTCCTTATCAGACTCCGGAAGAAATCACTGAAAAATTCACGAAATATTTCAATAAAATCGCTCCGGATAATGTAAGAGTAAAAGTAACTCCGCACCACGGAGGAATGCCTTATGTTTTACCGACTGACACTAAAGAATTTGCAGCTGCAAAAAAAGCAATGGAATCATCATTCGGAAAAGAAGTTCTTCCATACAGAGGTGGAGGAAGTATTCCTATTACAGCAATGTTTGAGCAGATCTTAGGTGCTAAGTCTGTTTTGATGGGATTCGGATTAGATTCTGATGCGATCCACTCTCCAAATGAACATTACGGATTATTCAACTTCTATAAAGGAATTGAAAGTATCCCATTGTTTTTTGAGAACTATTCAAAATAATTTGAAATTATAAAATGATAAAACGCTCTTATTTTAGGGCGTTTTTTTGTTGTCTAAATGTTTTCCATCTTAATATAAATGATTGATAAGTGATAAATCTTAGTATGAATAAACCATTTTTATTGACAGGTTTTATTTATTTTAGAGAATTAAAATTAATTCTATGTTAGAAAATAAAGTCGCATATATAACAGGAGGAACCAAAGGAATAGGTTTTGGTATTGCAAAAATTTTACTTGAAAACGGTATTTCGGTGGCATTTTCGGGGAGAAAAAAAGAAGATGTAGAAAAAGCGGAACAGGAATTAAAACAATATTCTCAAAATGTTTTAGGTGTTATTTCTGATGTGAAACTTCTTGCCAATGAAGAAGAAGCTGTAAAACAAGCAGTTGAGAAATTCGGAAGATTGGATTTTGTGATCGCCAACGCAGGATTAGGAATTTTCAAACCGGTTGACGAATTATCTGCCGAAGAATGGAACGATATGATAGAAACCAATCTTACAGGTGTTTTTTATACTTTAAAAGCCTCTGTTGATGAACTAAAGAAGTCCGAAGGCTATTATATCACCATCTCAAGTTTAGCAGGAACTAATTTCTTCGAAAACGGAACGGGTTACAACGCCTCAAAATTCGGAGTTGTAGGATTCACACAAGCTGCAATGGTTGACTTAAGAAAATACAATATCAAATCTACGGTAATAATGCCGGGATCGGTAGCAACCAATTTCAACGGAAATATACCTTCAGAAAAAGACGAATGGAAGATCCAGCCCGATGATATGGGAAATCTGGTTTTGGATATTTTAAAAATGAATCCTAGGGTTTTACCTAGCAAGATAGAGTTTAGGGCAACAAAACCAGCCAAGTAAATACATCTAATGCTTTGAATAATAAATTAATAAGTATTATGCATGCATAATATATTTTTTATTTATATTAGCAAAAATTAATTAAAACAAAATCTCTTCATAAAACACCTGTTTTTATGGTGTAAAAAAGGGAAACAATAAAATAGTACACATGAAAATATTAGTTTGTATTAGTAGTGTTCCGGATACTACTTCCAAAATTAACTTCACAGCAGATAAATCTGCATTCGACAAAAACGGTATTCAGTGGGTTATCAATCCATTAGACGAATTTGCGTTGACAAAAGCGGTTAAACTTCAGGAGTCTCAAGGAGCTACTGTAACAGTGATCAATGTAGGAGATACTGCTACGGAACCGGTAATCAGAAAAGCTTTGGCAATCGGTGCAAATGATGCGGTAAGAGTAAATCTTGATCCAAAAGACAGTTATTCTACAGCTAAAGAAATTGCTGCTGTTGCTCAAAATGGGGGTTATGATTTAATCCTTTGTGGTAAAGAATCTATCGATTATAACGGTGGATCTGTTCCGGGAATGGTTGCTCAGTTGTTGAATCAGCCTTTCGTAAATGCATCTGTAGGTTTAGATGTAAACGGAGCTGAAGCTACTGCAGTAAGAGAAATTGAAGGTGGTAAAGAAACTATTTCTGTGAAATTACCTGCTGTAATTGCTGGTCAGAAAGGATTAGTGGATGAAAAAGATTTGATCATTCCAAACATGAGAGGGATTATGTCTGCAAGAACAAAGCCTTTGCAAGTTGTAGAGCCTACTTCTTCAGAAGTGAAAGTTCAGGGAGTTTCTTATGACAGTGTTCCTCCAAGAGCTGCTGTAAAGCTTGTTTCTCCGGATAATTTAGATGAATTGGTAAGATTACTTCACGAAGAAGCTAAAGTTATCTAATCTTTTAATCATTAAATTTTTTAATCTTTAAATTAATTGTAAAATGGCAGTATTCGTATACGCAGAAAATATAAATGGAGTTTACAAGAAAGCAGCTTTTGAAGCGGTTTCTTACGCTAAAGCTGTTGCAGATCAGGCTGGAGATACCGTTACAGCGATCTCTGTAAACCCTACAGATTCTTCAGATTTATTATATAAATATGGAGCATCAAATGTTATCAATATTAAAGACGAAGGTCTTAAAAGCTTCTCAGCTAAAGCTTATGCTCAGGCTGTAAGTGAAGTAGCAAACGGAAACATCATCGTTTTCCCTCACACTACAGATGCCTCTTCAGTTGCTCCAATGTTGGCAGTAATGAACGGACATTCTTTAATTACTAATGCTTTGGATGCTCCGGAAAGTCTTTCTCCATTCCAAGTGAAAAGAAGAGCTTTCTCAGGAAAAGGTTTCATGCATGCAAAATCTGAAGCAGCTGGTGTAATCATCACTGTTTCTCAAAATGCTTTCGGTGTTAAAGAAAATGCTGTTTCAGGTTCTGAAGAAGTGAAAAACTTATCAGTAGCAAACGAAGATACTAAAGTAATTTCTCACGAACAGAGTTCTGGAAAACTAGACCTTAAAGAAGCTGAAGTTGTAGTTTCTGCAGGTAGAGGTATGAAAGGTCCTGAAAACTGGGGAATGATCGAAGAATTAGCAAACGTTTTAGGCGCTGCTACAGCTTGTTCTAAACCAGTTTCGGACATCGGTTGGAGACCTCACACAGAGCACGTTGGACAGACTGGTAAAGCAATTTCACCAAATCTTTACATTGCAGTTGGTATTTCTGGAGCTATTCAGCATTTAGCTGGAGTTAACTCTTCTAAAACTATCGTTGTAATCAACAGTGATCCTGAAGCTCCGTTCTTCAAATCAGCTGATTACGGTGTAGTTGGAGATGCTTTCCAAATTATTCCTGCATTAACTGAAAAGATTAAAGCAATCAAAGGATAAGAAAGTGAATTGTGAATTTTGCTTCGCAAGCCAATAGTAAATTTTTAAAATTGACAACGAAGTGAATTGACATTTGACTATTCACATTCAAATAAATACAATAAAAGCTCGGCTTCCGGGCTTTTATTTTTGTCTAAAAAGTAAATCCTACAATAAAAAATTAATTTATATTTGTAGTTATGGATTATAAACAGCTAATTATTCGCGGAATATCGTACAGCCAGACCCAATCAGGGGCGTACGCTTTGTTATTGGAACATGAAGAAACACACATAAAATTACCTGTTGTTATAGGAAATTTCGAGGCACAATCCATTTCTCTTGGTCTGGAGAAAGATATACATCCGCCCCGTCCTCTTACACACGATTTATTCACAAAATTTATAGTTTCTGCTAATTATGAATTGATCTCTGTGATCATCTATCAGATCGTAGACGGCGTTTTCTTTTCAAATATTAATTTAAAAAATAAAGTTAATGATGAAGAGTTAATTCTTGATGCCAGAACTTCCGATGCTGTTGCAATGGCAGTAAGATTCGATGCTCCTATTTTTACCACTCAACAAGTTTTAAATGAAGCAGGAATTCTTCTTGAACTTGATGATGTTGCTAAAGAAGAGCAGCCGTTTTCTGAAACCATTCAGTCGGAAGACAACTTAATATCTCTTTCTATGGAGGAGCTTCAGAAATTATTGGATGAAGCCGTAAAAGAAGAGGATTATGACACTGCTTTGGAGATCCAGGAGGAGATCAAAAGAAGGAAAAAGAAAATTGACTAAAAGAGATATTTTACACTAACTATGAATTTAAAACTACGACTTACCATCCTTAGCTTTCTTCAGTTTTTTGTCTGGGGAGCATGGCTAATTACGATGGCTAATTTCTGGTTCGGTACAAAACATTGGGACGGAACTCAGTTTGGGGCTGTTTTCGGAACAATGGGAATAGCTTCTATTTTTATGCCAACCCTTACAGGAATTATTGCCGACAGATGGGTGAATGCAGAGCGAATTTTTTCTGTTTTACAAATCCTTTACGGGGTTACACTTTTCATTTTACCACATACAGAAACTCCCAGTTCTTTTTACTTGATAATGCTTGTTGCGATGTGTTTTTATATGCCGACAATCGCTCTTGCGAACTCTATTTCTTATACTGTTTTGAAGAACAGTAATTTGGATGTTGTTAAAGATTTCCCCCCGATTCGTGTTTGGGGTACAATAGGTTTTATTGTGGCCATGTGGGTTACCAATCTTACAGGAAATAAGGCTACGGAAGGACAATTTTATATTGGAGGAATTGCAGCCATTATTTTGGGAATTTACGCGTTGACTTTACCAAAATGCCCGCCACAGAAATTAATAGATAAAAGTACATCTTTATTTGAGCAATTAGGTTTGAATGCATTCAAGCTATTTACTAATTATAAAACGGCTTTATTTTTCGGATTTTCTATGCTTTTGGGAGCTGCGTTACAGTTGACAAACGCTTATGGAGACGTATTTTTGAGTGAGTTTTCTCATTTTCCAAAATATGCAGATTCTTTTGTAGTTCAGAGATCCACCATTGTAATGTCTATTTCTCAGGTTTCTGAGACGTTATTTATTTTGGCGATTCCTTTCTTTTTAAAGAGATACGGAATCAAAAAAGTAATGTTGATTTCAATGTTTGCATGGGTATTAAGATTCGGATTCTTTGCATATGGAACTCCGGAAGGATATGGTGTTTCATTAATCGTTTTATCTTGTATTGTTTACGGGATGGCTTTCGATTTCTTTAATATTTCGGGTTCACTTTTCGTTGAAACGACTACAGATAAGAAGATGCGCTCTTCTGCACAGGGATTATTTATGATGATGACAAATGGTTTTGGAGCGTATTTCGGAAGTAATATCGCAGGTTGGGCAATTGATAAATTCTTCACCCATAAATTTGTAAATGCTACAGAATTATCAACTTATCTGGATACAACACCAAACAATCCTACTTTTCTTGAGATTCTTAAAAATACATTTAATTCAGCTGTAAATGCAGATGGAACTTTATCTTCTGCAGTAATGCTAAGAGACTGGACAAATATTTGGCTGGCTTTTGCAGCTTATGCGTTGGTTTTAGCTATTTTGTTTGCTGTTTTATTCAGACATGAACATAAACCTGAAGATGTTTCTGTTGTAAAACATTAATTTATTTCACGGATTATTAAAATATTAAATTGCACTTTTGAAAAAAAGTGCAATTTTTTTTGTTTTCAGGCAACCTTTTGCAATTTTTACCGTCTTATAAATAGAAACTGATACATGAAGCATTTAGAAGAGAATTTTATTTTAGCTAAAAAGCAGGATCGGAAAGGGCAGAAAGCTCTTTACGAGATGTTTTCGGCTAAAATGCTTGCCATAGCAAATTCTTACACCAATAACCTTCATGATGCGGAAGATGTTCTACTCAATGCATTTATGAAGTGTTTTTCTAAACTTGATGAATGCCGAGATTGGAAAAGTTTTCCTTTTTGGCTGAGGAAAATCGTGGTGAATGACTCAATAAGTTTTGTTAGAAAAAATAAAAACGTCCTGTACGTTGATATGGAAATTGCCGATGATTACACAGATGATAATTTTGAAGAGAGACTAAATGAAATTAATATTGAAGAAATATTTTCTCAAATGCCAACCGGATATAGATTGATTTTTAATCTTTATGTATTTGAAGAGAAAAAACATCAGGAAATCGCTGATATTCTCAATATTACAGAAGGAACGAGCAAAAGCCAATTAAGTAAGGCTAAAAAATGGCTTACTGATTATTTAAAAGCAAAAGAAAATGAAAAAAGAAATACTGAAACAGCTAAAATCTGATTACGAAAAGCTCGAAACAAAGCCTTCCACAGATCTTTGGGATA
Source organism: Chryseobacterium glaciei (assembly GCF_001648155.1). Classification (NCBI taxonomy): domain Bacteria; kingdom Pseudomonadati; phylum Bacteroidota; class Flavobacteriia; order Flavobacteriales; family Weeksellaceae; genus Chryseobacterium; species Chryseobacterium glaciei. The sequence continues at coordinate 4,152,640 of NZ_CP015199.1, forward strand.
GATTGGAGCTGGAAACAGATAAAATCCCTCATTTGCCTGCTAAAAGATCTTTTCAATGGTTGAAATATGCAGCTGTGATACTGCTTTTACTTACTGTAGGAGGTTTGTTTTATTTTAGTTCAAATCAAATTGAAAAGGAGAATATTGTTGCAAAAATTAATCATTCAACAAAACCGAAACAATTAAAACCGGAAGTTGAAATTATTCATTCAAATATAAATCAGCCTGAAAATAATGTAGTTGCTTCCAATGTAAATAAGATATCTGAAACCAAATCTGAAGAGAAAATACCATTTGTTCTACAATCTTTACCTTCATACTCAGATCAACAGGTTTTAGTTAAAGAAGAGGAGAAAACAGTCATTATAAACTCTCCTGCTAAGGCTTTAATAATAACTGGAGAAATCAATCAGCCTGAAAAAGCTTTAATAGCTGAAAGAAAAAAGGCCAATTATATAAAAGCTGATGAACTGCTTTTGGGAAGAGAATTTGATAAAACCCGCGAAGAATATCAGGATGAAAAAGGAAAATTTGGTGTTCTAGATGCTACAAAAATTAAATTTAAAAGTCCAAATTCCTTAAAAATATTAGGAATGACCGTTTTCTCTGATTCCTCAGATACTAAATAAATATTTAAAATTTTAACTAAAAATATGCTGTTCAAAAAAACGAACAGAGGTAAAATATTGTCTAAAAATTAATCTAAAAATATGAAAACCAAAATTGCTCTGATGGCCGCCGTAATGGCATTTTCTTACAGCTTTGCTCAGGAGAATCCACACTTGGCATCTTACTCCCAAAAGATCGACAGTATTGTAGTTTCCGAAAAATCAAAAATGGATACGGAACTTGATGCAGTTGATAAAAACTTTAAATAAAAGAAGATTTCTTCCGAAGAAAAGCAAAATCAAAGAACTGAAATTGCTTCAAAATATCAAAAAAATATCAATGAAAAAGTAGACGCACAACAGTCTGAGCTTGAAAATGCAACTAAGGAAATGGTGAAAAATGCTGTTTTAGGCAGCAAAGACACTATTGTTTGGAATAAAAATGAGATGCAGCTGGGCACATCCGGAATGAGAATGAAATTTAACAAGAATAAGAAAACAATGAAAGATTACCTGCATTCATGGCAACTTTCTGTGAGTTTAACGGGCGCAAATCTTACCTCAAAAGACGAACCTTTTAAGTTTTTTAATCAAGGTTCTGATGTGAAAAATACGATCATTAACTCTACAAATTCAACGTTGAGGTATGAAAATCAGTTGGGAGGTTTTACGAGTCCGTTTTTCTATCGTGTTGGTCTAGGATTTCGTTCAGACAGATTTGCACCTAAATATGGTAAAGTTTTCGCGCAGGAAAATCAAAAGCTTGTTGTCGAAGATTTCACAAGAGGAGATTTGAAAAACACCTATTTAAATAACTCTTATATAATGATTCCTTTGGATGTAAGATTTGTTTTAAATCCTCAATATAAAGTTGTAGACGGCGTGAAATATCTTGACAACAGGAAAAGTCAGTTCTCAATTGTGGCGGGTGTTTATGGCGGTACAAGAGTGTTCAGCACTATTTATAACAGATTTTCAAATGAAGATTCCAGAAGAATTGTGGAGAGAGAAAGAGTAAAACAAGGCGTAAACAATTTTATTTTTGGAGGCAAATTGGGTGTAGGTTATGGTGGATTTAATTTGTTTATTCAAAAAGATTTTACCCCTGCATTTAATAATGATGCCATGCTGAAGAAGAAATATGGTTTACAAATAGGTATTGAAATCGCGAATGTTGATTTTTAATTAAATAATAAAACGATGTTTTTATTGTGAAATATTTAAAATTATAATATTTATTTTGAAACTAACAAATGTTTGTATGCAAATAATTTGTTTTTAAAACACACTGATATAAAGTGTGTTTTTTTTTGTATTTTGGCACTTTAAGAATTATGAAAAATATTCAGTTATTAGGATTGTTATTGGTGGTTGTGGGTAGTTTTTTACCCTTGGTTCATGTTCCGATTATCGGTAATTGGAATTACTGGAAACTAGACCATTTTCTGGCCATTGCATGCTGGGTTCTCTCTGCCTGCGCCCTTTTCGGGATCGTGAATAATAGTGCGAAAATCGTAAGAAGTTTTGCGGTTCTTTTAATTCTTTTATTTATCCTTAGTTTGATTGCTATTAAAGTTCAGTCTTTAGATTATTTCAGCTTTTTGCCGTTTAAATCTTGGAGAGAGACTTTTGCCGGCGTTGTAAAGCTAAAATGGGGTTGGGCAATTGAATTTTTAGGTGCTTTCCTAATGATTTTTGCAAAAAATAATAAAGTAAAATAACACACAGATATGAAGTACATAAAAACAATTTCCCTTGCAGTATTATTTTTGGGTGTTTCTCAAATGAACGCTCAGAAAAAAGCAACCGATACTCAGAAAAAGGAAACTGCAAAACAAAAGCAAGTAGATAATCCTACCAAATGCAGTAATATAAAGGATGGAACATTTTTACGTGTTAATTATCCGAAAAATCTTTGGTACATGACCGTGAAAGATAATGTTCAGACAGAATATTATAATGATGGAAAAGATCATATAAAATCAAGTATAGTTTTTGTGGACGATTGTAATTATAAATTGATAGTGCTTGAAAAAACTGAGGAAGCTAATCTTATAAAGATAGGGGATGTTTTCAGTAATAAAGTTGTTGCAACACAGGATAATTATATTAAGATTCAAAGTAAGATTGATAATGATCAGTTTGATTTGGTTTTAATAAAGGCAAAAACAAAATAACCGAAAAAGGTTAAGGTAAATTTAAAATAGAAAAAATAAAGATATACACATGAAAGAAGTATTCATCGTTTCTGCAGTAAGAACTCCAATGGGAAGTTTCTTAGGAAGTTTATCAACTGTTCCGGCTACAAAGTTGGGATCGGCTGCAGTAAAAGGAGCATTAGATAAAATTAACCTTGATCCTAAAAATGTTCAGGAAATCTATATGGGGAACGTTTTACAGGCAGGTGAAGGACAGTCTCCGGCTCGTCAGGTTGCTTTAGGAGCGGGACTTTCTAATGAAACGATCGCTACAACAATCAATAAAGTTTGTGCTTCAGGAATGAAAGCGGTAAGTATGGCTGCACAGGCGATCAAAGCAGGTGATGCAGACGTAATTGTTGCAGGAGGTATGGAAAACATGTCTTCAGTTCCTCATTATTACAATGCAAGAAATGCTACAAAATTAGGAGACGTTAAAATGTTGGACGGAATGGTTCTAGACGGTCTTACAGACGTTTACAACAAAGTTCACATGGGAGTTTGTGCTGAAAAATGTGCAACTGACTATAATATTACAAGAGAAGAACAAGATAATTTCGCGATAGAATCTTATAAAAGATCTGCAAAAGCTTGGAGCGAAGGGAAATTTGCTGAAGAAGTTGTTCCGGTTTCTATTCCTCAAAGAAAAGGAGATCCAATAATTTTCGCTGAAGATGAAGAATACAAAGCAGTAAATTTTGACAGGCTTCCAACACTTCCAACAGTATTTAAAAAAGAAGAAGGAACGGTAACTGCAGCTAATGCATCTACTTTAAATGACGGTGCTTCTGCATTAATCCTTGTTTCTAAAGAAAAAATGGAAGAATTAGGTCTTAAACCTTTAGCAAGAATCGTTTCTTATGCTGATGCTGCTCATGAGCCTGAAAACTTTACAACTGCACCTTCAAAAGCTTTACCAATTGCTCTTAAAAAAGCTGGTTTAACGCTTGCAGATATTGATTTCTTCGAATTTAACGAAGCTTTCTCTGTGGTAGGTTTAGCAAACAACAAAATTTTAGGATTGGATGCTGCTAAAGTAAACGTGAACGGTGGAGCGGTAGCTTTAGGACACCCACTTGGAAGTTCAGGTTCTAGAATTATTGTTACCTTGATCAATGTTTTAAAGCAAAACAATGCAAAATATGGTGCTGCAGCGATCTGTAATGGAGGCGGTGGTGCATCTGCAATTGTTATTGAGAATTTATAATACTTTTTAAAGTATATTTACAACCATTAAGGATTTGATAATTTTTTTAAATTGTTATCAATTTCTTAATGGTTTTTTTATTTTTGCTAAATTAATACATATTATAAATGTCTGAAACAGGGAATCAACCATCACAAAATATTAAGAATAATCCAAAGATTATGAAAGCTTGGGCAGTCTACGACTGGGCCAATTCTGTGTACTCTTTGGTAATTACCTCTGCAATATTTCCTATTTATTACACCATTCTTACCACTGCCTACAACAAGAAAGAATATGTTGCGGCGGCAGGTGAGATTCAGGAAATTCCTGTGAGAACGATGATAAAAATATTTGGAGAAACCTATGAACCGGATGCTGTTCTTAGTTTTTCTTATGCTTTGTCATTTTTCTTAGTCGTTTTATTATCTCCGTTTTTGTCTTCTTTGGCAGATACAATTGGTAATAAAAAATCTTTTTTACAGTTTTTCTGTTATTTGGGAGCGACTTCTTGTATGGGATTGGCGATGTTTACGGGAATGCACAATTTCTTCTTAGGACTTCTTTTCAGTGTAATGGCGAGTGTCGGGTTTTGGGGCAGTCTTGTATTTTATAACTCGTTTTTACCCGATATTGCAACACCCGAAAAGCAGGATTCACTTTCTGCAAAAGGATATATTTACGGTTATGTCGGGTCTGTTGTATTGCTAATTATCTGTTTGGTTTTAATACAGGTTGTTGCTAAAGGCGCGCACCAACAGAATATATTTATCCGAATCAGTTTCTTGCTAACAGGAGCTTGGTGGTTCGGTTTTTCACAATATACCTTCAAACATTTACCTCAATTTGGAGATGTTAAGGAAGAAAAACTTCCAAAAGATTTAGTATTATTAAACTATAAAAATATCTTTAAAAAACACGAAGAGCAAGGTGGGTTTCTTGAGGTTTTAAAAGATAATATCAGTTTTTATAAAGATATAGCTAAAGAAAGCTTTAGAGAATTATTTAGAGTAGGAAATAAACTTTTTGCGGATAAAAGCCTGAAGTTTTTCTTATCAAGTTTCTTCTTTTACAGTGTAGGAATGCAGACAATATTTTTAATGGCAACCCCATTTGGAAGTAATGTAATTTTCCCTAAACAGGATGAAAAATATAAACTGATTATTACTATTTTAGTTATACAGATCATTGCTATTTTTGGAGCATTTTTATTCTCAAAAATTTCAAAAAAGATCGGAAACAAAAACGTAATTACCATTGCTGTAATTATTTGGATCATTTGTTGTCTTTCTGCATTTTCATTAAATAAAGAAAACCCGAATATTCAATATCAGTTTTACGGTTTGGCGGCACTTATCGGTTTGGTAATGGGTGGTTTACAGGCAATGTCCAGATCTACTTATTCCAAATTGTTACCTGAAAATTCTATGGAAAATACAACGTTTTTCAGTTTCTATGACGTTCTTGAAAAGCTTGCTATTATCTGTGGAATGTTAATATTCAGTGTGCTTATTCAAAAGTTTGGAAATATGCAGTATGCCTTTATTGCAATGTCCGGATTCTTTGCGGTAGGAGCAATTTTAATACGTTTCTTAAAAATTGATTCTCATAAAAATTAAGAATAAAAACTAAATTTTAAGCAAGAAATTTATAAAATAATAATTTTTTGAATAATTAATAATAAAAGCCTGATTTTGTCAGGCTTTTTTGCTAACTTTAAGATATTAAATAAGGTTTTTAAGATTTTATTTAATAATAAGAATCTATTTTCTGTTAAAATAAGTTATAATTCGGCGTGGATTTTGCTTATACTGAGCAGAATAATTTTAACTTTGCAAAAAAGATTTATTATATAATGACAAACCCTTTATTTTACGCAAAAATTCTTTTGTTCGGAGAATACGGAATCATTGAAGATTCCCAAGGTTTGACATTACCTTATAGTTTCTATAAAGGTACCCTCAAGTTTTCATCATTAGATTCCGATTTTGAAAAAAAGTCTAATGAACATCTTACAAAATATGCAGAATATCTACTGAATTTAGAGCTTCCGGAAGGTTTTGAAATTAATGTTTCAATATTTAAAGAAGAGATTTCAAAAGGTTTATTCTTCGACAGTAATATTCCGCAAGGATATGGAATTGGTAGTTCAGGCGCTTTGGTCGCTGCTATTTTCGAACGTTATTCAATTACAAAACGTAATCCTGAAAACATTTCTAAAGACGAACTTAAAAATTTAAGAAGCGTTTTTGGCTTAATGGAAAGTTATTTCCACGGAAAAAGCTCTGGAATTGATCCGCTTATCTGCTACATGAACCTTCCGATTTTGATCGAAAGTAAAGAAAGTGTAGACAAAGTAGCGATTCCTAGAAGCCAGGAAGGTAAAGGAGCAATTTTCTTAATTGATTCTGGAATGACAGGCGAAACCGGACCAATGGTTCAGATTTTCTTTGAAAAAATGAAGACCGCAGGTTTCCGTAAAACATTGAAAGAAGAGTTTATCCGTTACAATAATGCTTGTATCGAGGCTTTCCTTAAAAAAGATATGAATCCTTTCTTTAGAAATTTAAAGAAACTTTCTCATTGGGCATACGAACATTTTCGTCCGATGATTCCTGAAAGTATCTTTAATGTCTGGAAAAAAGGGTTGGACTCAAATGCTTATTACTTAAAACTTTGCGGAAGCGGAGGTGGAGGTTATATTTTAGGTTTCACTAAAGACTATGAAAAAGCTGAAAAAATGCTTGACGGCTTCCATAAAGAAGTGATTTACAGATTTTAATTGTATTGGGAATGAATTCTGAAAAAGAAACTTTCCAACAAAAAAACTTTGTCCAAAAATCTCTATTTTACAGATTTTCACAATTCGTGGGCTTTCTTTTGGGCGCACGATTTTTTGTAGCTATTCTGCTCACTTTTGCATTGTATGTTTCTACTTTTTTCTTGTTTAATCAGGATGAAAGTTTCAGGAAATTTGTCTTCGATTTTAAAGTTCACGGCATTATTTTCTGTACCGTTTTAACCATTTTGGCGGGTGGAATTATCAACCAATTCTACGATTTTGAAAAAGATCATATCGTAAAACCGTTCCGAACGAGAGTTCAAAGCTTTATAAAACAGAAGTATTTCCTTTACGCTTACCTATTTTTAAGCATCATTTCGTTGGGAGTTGCATGGACAATTTCACATAATGTCTTTGTTTTTTTTGTCGTTTACCAGTTTTTCATGTGGTTTTATAGCCATAAATTAAGTCGAATTTTAATACTAAATAATCTCACTTTTGTAAGTCTTACACTCTATCCTTTTTTCGGAATGATGGTGTATTATGAGACGTTTTCAAAGAAAGTTTTACTGATGGCGATCTTCCTTTTTCTGATGCTTTTATGCATTGATATTGTAAAAGACACGCTCACAAAAAGTGTAGATAAAGCCTTTGGATATACTACAATTCCGAATTATTTTAAGACTAAAACAACTAAAGGAATCATTATTTCTTTGCTGGTTATTACAATGGCAGTTTCCATGAAACTGATTCTCAGAACAGGAATTTCCGGTTTTATGGCTTATTATTTTTCTGGTGGATTGTTTGTTTTCATCTTTTGTATTTATTTACTTTTAAATTCTTCTAGGAAAAGTATTTTTTTGACAATCAATATATTAAGACTTTGGGTTTTTGTAGGAATCATTGCGATGCTTCTGAACGGAATTGAAGGTAAAATATAGCAGAAAATGTTGGAAAAAGATTAAGGTTATCCTTACCTTTGCAAAACTAAATTTAATAAAAAGGAATGCCCATTTTTAACGATACCAAAGTTGCATTTGCAGATAAATCTGATGCACAGTTAAGAAAAGCGTACTGGATGTTCAAAATGATTGAACAGCCCGCTCTTACAAGTCTTGGAACTTCTATCCTTAATTTCACTGTTCATAATAATTTCCCTTTCGTTACCGGAATTGTAAAAAACACTTTGTTTGACCAATTTTGTGGTGGAGAAACACGTGAAGAAAGTATGAAAGCAGTGAAACAACTCTTTAAAAGAGGGGTAGGAAGTATTTTCGATTACTCGATTGAAGGTAAAGAAGACGAAGAAACATTTGATGCAGTTTGCAAAGAAATTAAAGATATTGTAAGATTTTCTGTAGGAAATCCTGCGATTCCTTTTATCGTTTTTAAGCCTACTGCGTTCGGTAGAATTGATCTTTACGAAGCTGTTGGAAAGAATTCAGAGCTTACTTCAAGTCAAAAAGAAGAGTGGGAAAGAGTTGTAAAAAGATTCGATGAAGTATGTAAACTTTGCCATGAACACGACAAAAAAGTAATGGTAGATGCCGAGGAAACATGGATGCAGGATGCAGCTGATCACTTGTGTGAGGAGATGATGGAGAAGTACAATCAGGAAAAACCTATCGTTTGGAATACAATCCAAATGTATAGAACCGGCAGATTGGAATACATGGAAGAGAACCTTCAGAGAGCCAGAGAAAAGAATTATTTCATTGGATATAAGATCGTTCGTGGAGCTTATATGGAGAAGGAAAGAGCGAGAGCTGCAGAAAAAGGATATGCAGATCCTATCCAGCCAAATAAAGAGGCTTCTGATAAAAATTACAATGCAGGAATTGATTTTGTAATGAATCATTTGGATAAAGTTTCGGCTTTTTTCGGGACTCATAATGAAGTTTCTTCCGAGCTGGTAATGGATAAAATGAAGGCTAAATCTCTTGATAATAACAATCCTCATATCTATTTCGGACAACTTTACGGAATGAGTGATAACATTACATTTTATTTGTCTGATAAAGGCTATAATGCAGCAAAATATCTTCCGTATGGACCCGTAAAAGATGTTGTTCCTTATCTTACGAGAAGAGCTAGAGAAAACACTTCTGTGGCAGGACAAACAGGACGGGAATTAGGTCTTATTCAGAAAGAATTGGACAGAAGAAAGAATAAATAATTTCATTTAAAATATAAATACCTTGCATTTTTTGTGAGGTATTTTTTTATCTATAGTTTAAATTGATAATATGTATTAAATAATTTATTATGTTAATTATATAATATTAAAATAAAAATTTTATTGTCAAGTTCGTAAACTTTTTGTAATTTAGTTGAGCAACATAAAAAAAGCAATAAAATGAACACTCATTTTACTTTAAATAGCTGAAAAATATAAAGCTTTAGCTTTAGTTTTCTTCTTCAAATATTTTTTTGCCTGGTCATTTTCTTTGATCAGGCTTTTTTATGGCTCAAAACTTTCAAATTTTCCGTTTTCGTAGAACAAGACAATACGTTTTATCTTATTAGATTGATTTCCAATTACTTGATCGAGTATTTGCTGATTAGATTTTTCTAATCGCTGAGAATCGAATATTTTCTCCTGAGGTATACTTTGGTGTGGTATAAAAGATTCCTGAGGCCTCTCATTGGGAAGCTCAATTTCTGTTTCATCCGCTCCAAAATCATCATCATTATTCATCATCGTAAACAGATCGGGAAGTGAAGTAGGTTTGGCTTTATCTTCGTCGATTTCCAATTCTAATTCTTCCAAATCGTTCGTTTCAGGTAATTCGGATTTCAACATTTCGCCATCGCCGTTCACCAACCAGTCCCATAAAATCTCCGGGAAGCGGGATTTTATTTTAATGATAAATTCTAACGACGGTTTATTTCTTCCTGAAGTAACATGAGAAATAGAAGATCGTTGTACATCGATCTCATCTGCAAATTCAGAAGATGTCAATTTTGAATACTCTATAACTTTGGAAATTCTTTCATTTAAACTCATAAAATAAGCTTTTAATCACTTTACAAATGTAAAGATAGTATTTACAATTGCAAAATACAAATGTAAATCAAAATAAAGTTACTGACAATACATTTGTAAATTGTTCTATTTAACTAAATACCAAGTATTTACATTATGGATAAAATTAAATCACAAATTTTATTTAACATTTTATCCGCAAAATTCACTTTTTAATATTTTACTTAAAGTAATAGGCGAAGTAAGCTGATTATTGAACGTTTTAACCTTGTATAAGCTATTAAATAACCTATCAAAGAGGATTCATGTAAACATCTGCTCATAATTTTAACAGATAGAGTGGGAGATTAGCTAAATGCTTTATTTTGTAGATATTTACTGATTACAAATGTATGTTTTGGATTATTTCACTTCCGTAAACACCCAATACAGGCTCATTTTAGTGTTTAATTATAGTTAAACAACAAAACCTATTTCAAATAAATTTCAAGACGAGTTACGCTTTTATTTTAATTCAAATTAAACACTGATTTTTAAGGTAGTTTTCTAAATAATTAACAATTTACATTTGTATATAAAAAGTAATTAACATACTTATCCACTATCCACATGTTTAAGTTAATTACACTCATTTCGTGATAAATAGGGTTTTCCACACTTAAAGTAATGTTATAAATAATATTTAAATAGATTTTGTAATTAACTGACTTTAAGTTATTTAAATATATTTAATTAAATTATCCACAATCCACAATTTTATTCACAGACAATCTGTCATTTTACATCGTTTAACAAGTTTACAAACGTTAATTTTATTTTTTAACTAAAAATGGTTAAATTTGACTCTTGTAAACTATTCCACAATGAATTTTGAACAGATCTATTTAGAAAACCCTAATTTCCCAAACCGCTATATTTCCCCTGAAAAATTATTTTCATACTTACAGACGAATCTCGCAGACTCTATTCAGGAGATCGGAAAATCGTATTTGGAAAAACCTATTTATAAACTAAGCATCGGAACCGGAAACATAAATATTCTGGCCTGGTCACAAATGCACGGAAATGAGTCGAACGCTACACATGCAATGTTAGACTTGTTGATCACTTTAGATAAAGCTCCGGAATTGAAGGAAGAACTTTTCAGTAAGATCAAACTGGATTTTATTTTTATGTTAAACCCTGACGGCTCTGAAAAATGGACAAGGCTCAATGCTTCGGATATTGATCTTAACAGAGACTTCCATAACGAGTCAAGTAAAGAGATTAAATTTCTGAAAAATGCTGTTGCTTCAAAGAAGTATGATTACGCTCTAAATTTACATGAGCAGAGAACAATTTTTACAACAGACGGAATCCATCCTGCGACTTTATCGTTTTTGGCACCTTCGGAAAATGTTGAACGTACGCTTACCGAAAACAGAAAAAAATGTATGGCAGTAATTTCGGAAGTTTATCATCATTTGAAAGAATTAATTCCAAATCAGATCGGCAGATATTCTGATGAATTTTATCCGACCTCTACAGGTGATAATTTCATCAAAGCAGGAATGCCTACGATTTTATTTGAAGGCGGACATTTTGTAGATGACTACACGAGAAAGGGAACGAGAAAATATTATACAATTGCGTTGTATTATGCACTAAAAGCGATCAGTGAATTAAACTCTGATATTACAGGCTGGGAAGGCTATCTTGAAATTCCCGAAAATCAGGAAACGCATTACGATATCGTTTACAGAAATGTAAAGTTGAATACCGATCATGAATGTATTTTAGACGTCGCTGTTCAGTACCGCGAGATTATGGAGGAGGGCAAGGAGGAAATATCTTTTGTACCTTTTGTAATGGAAGTCGGAGATGTGAAGAAAAGGCAAGGCTGGCTCGAGATCGACTGCACCGGAAAGAAATTTATTTCTGCCACTAAATATCCAAAACTGGATGCTGTAGTAGAATTTAAAATAGAAGACTAAAAAAGCGGAACAATTTGTTCCGCTTTTGTTTTATGTAATTTTTTAAACGTTTGCTTTATCAGCAAATTTATTTGCCATTCTTTGCTCCTTAAAAATTGGAGGCATCAAAATAAAACTTTGCGTTTAAAATTTTAGAATTATTAGTTCACAACCTTAATTCCGTTCGCTACAAATCTTATCTCTTCTTTTGGAGTCGTGATCGCGTCAATTTCAGCTTGAGGTTTTTTAGCATCTTCTGCGTAATGTTTTTGCTCATCGATAGAAGTTACTTTTCTTTCAGCACTTCCGTCTAACACAACAGTTTTACCTTTCAAAGCAGTCGGAACGAAAAATGCATAATCTTTCATTTTTACGAAGAACTGAGAATTATCTTCAGTCTGGATCGTTAACCAACAACCTTTTTTATCACAAACATCTACAACTTTTCCTTTGATAGCTACGTTTTCTACTTTCTTGTTCTCTTTTTTAAGCTTTTTGCTTAATTTATCTACAGAAATAGCTTTGGATTCTACTCCAGAAGACACTGCGCTTCCGTAAGTATCACCAACCACTGCATTTCCTGCAGGTGGACCGAATTTCTTTGTCTCCTGTGCAAAAGCTAAAGTGGATGCACTTACAGCGACTGCAAATAATATTGCTTTGAATTTCATTATTAATATTTTTTCCAAAAATACTAATAAATATTGAATCAGAAATTGTTAAAAACTTGATAAAAAACAGGTCAGACTTTCTCGTGTTTAAATTCATTTTAAATAAATTTATTTGTTGGAAAATTATTTTTATCGCAATATCCGCAAAGGTATTTCGAACTAATCTTGAAAAAAATAAAAACTATTTATTACAAAAAAACCTTGCGATCGTTGCCTTTAAAATAATAAATATACTTTTCCATTCCAACTGAGCTTAATTTTAAACAAAATCCGAAACGAATCACATATTTATTTATATTTGACGCCTATACTTGACTATGCAAAAAAAACTAAAACTTTGGGACGCCATTATGCTGGTAATGGGTTCTATGATCGGAAGTGGAATCTTCATCGTAAGCGCCGACATGATGCGGAATCTAGGTTCCGGATATTGGCTTATCGTTGTTTGGGTGATCACGGGAATCATGACGGTTGCTGCAGCGATCAGCTATGGCGAACTATCAGCCTTATTTCCTAAAGCAGGAGGGCAATATACATACCTTAAGGAGATCTTCGGCAAAAAGATGGGGTTCTTGTACGGATGGGGATTATTTACCGTAATACAGACCGGAACGATTGCCGCAGTTGCTATGGCTTTTGGGAAGTTTACTGCTTATTTGATTCCTTCTCTTAATGATGCAGCTCCGATATTCCAAAGTGGAGAGTTTAAAATTACCTGGATACAGATTTTAGCCATCGCTATTATTCTTTTGCTGACGTACATTAACACAAGAGGTGTTGAAAGCGGAAAAATATTACAGAATGTTTTTACAGGTTCTAAAATCATAGCTATATTAGGCTTAATTGCTGCCGGATTTATTTTAGTTGATTTCTCTCATTTGGCGGAAAATTTCAGTTTAGGACATGATTCTTTTAATAACCTTAAAAAAGATTTCACAGGAAATTTCCTTAAAGAAGGTTGGCAGCCCATTGGTGGAATGACCTTAATGGGCGGAATCGCAGCAGCAATGGTAGGTTCCGTATTCAGTTCTGTGGCTTGGGAAAGTGTAACTTTCGTTTCGGGGGAAATAGATAATCCGAAAAAGAACGTAGTAAAATCTATGATCTACGGAACATCTGCCGTAATGATTTTATATATCTTAGTAAATTATGTTTATCTAAATGCGTTGGACAGAGACGCGATCGCCTTTGCAGAAAATGACAGAGTAGCAGTTGCTGCTTCACACAATATTTTCGGAAGCGCAGGAACGGTAATTATTGCTGTTTTGGTAATGGTTTCTACTTTTGGTTGTAACAACGGATTAATTTTGGCTGGATCAAGAGTTTTCCAAACCATGGCCAAAGACGGAATGTTCTTCAAACAGGCCGAAAAAAACAACAAAAACGAAGTTCCCGCTAATGCACTATGGATGCAGGGAGTTTGGGCTTCTTTGCTGTGTTTAAGCGGTCAATACGGGAATCTTTTGGATATGATCTCATTCGTGATCGTTTTATTCTACATGATAACTGTTTTTGGAGTTATTTATTTAAGATTTAAGCAGCCGGATCTCGAAAGACCTTACAAAACATGGTTATATCCGGTTACGCCGATCGTTTATTTACTTATTGGTTCTGGTTTTTGTATTTTATTATTAATTTACAAGCAACAATATACTTGGCCGGGCTTCGTAATGGTCTTGCTCGGACTTCCGGTTTATTATTTTATTAATCGAAATAAGAAAATAGAAGAATAAATTTCAAAAGCTGTTTGACTAAGTCGGGCAGCTTTTTTTATTACTTATTATTTTTTTCAGAAGCTATTTCCCGCTTTCCACTGTATCTTTTTTGTTACGGCCTGCGCTTCGCTCCGGCCGCAACAAAAAAGGATGTCGTTTCAATCGCGGCTAATGATAATATTCTGCAAATAAACCTAACAGGTTTCCAAAACCTGTTAGGTTTGAACAATAACAAAAACAAAAATAACGCAGAAAGAATTTTAAACAGCAATTTTAAAATATACAATACTCTATTTCGTGAAAAATGTTTAATTTGGTATTTCGTTTCAAGTAAACAAGACTATGACGTAAAAAATAAAGCTGAATCATGGACACACCAAATTACAGAATGCCTTTTGTTCCATCAACATTAATGACGGAGGGAGGAAGTATCGACACCTGCGACATGGGTGAAAGTATTGCCCACAACATTATGTTGCTGATAACCACCAAAAAGGGCGAAAACAGATATGATGAAAATTACGGAAACGACGTTTGGAATCTGGAATTCGATAATGGAGTTACAAGTGCCGTCTGGGAAAATATTTTTATCAAAAGTCTCAAAAGACAGATACAGGAATACGAACCCAGAATCGTTCAGCCGCAGATTGATGCCAACATTCAGTTTGTAGAACACAATTACGACACAAAAGAACATACGGAAATCAAAAAGAAAGTAAGAGTTGCCATTAATGCAAAAATGGAGGAGTCGGGAGAGCGTTTCAGCTTTTCTACAGAATTATTTTTGAGCCCGATGTCTATCGACTAAATATTTTTATTGTAATTAGAATTTATGAATTTAGACCAGAATATTTATTCCAAAGAATCTGTAAAAGCAAGAATGCTTCAGAACGCAACCAAAGTTTGGGGATTAAAAAGTCCGCAGTCTCTGGATCCTTTCGTTAAATTACTGATCGATGCGTTCAGTACAGAAGTTTTTAAAGCAAACAACGAAATACAGACGGTAAATGCCCGCATTTTAGAAAAGTTGGCGAAATTATTGACGCCGTCCATCTATACTCACCCGATTCCTTCGCACGCAGTTGCCTTTACACAACCTTACGAATCTTCGGAGGTTTTGTTGGAGCATACCGAGTTTTTCTTCAAAAAGCAAATGACTTCCACGGTAAAATCGGAGTCGGACAAACAGGTGAATATTCCTTTTACACCGATCGGGAATGTGAGAATCAATAAAGCTCAGACATCAATCATGTTTGTTGGAAATACTTGTTACAGTATTGATGATCGATTAAATAAAATTCCAATTTCAAGATTTCAGGGAAAACCGGAAGATTACAGAAAAGTAACGATCGGAATCAATGTCAGCAAATATGTTAGCGAAAATTTTCCTAAATATTTAAGTATTTTCTGTTCAAATCCAGCTTTTGAGCATTTGGATTTTGTTTACAAACTGTTGCCGTACATCACGGTTACCAGCAACGGAAATCCTTTGTTTGTAAGAGAAGGTTTATCTTATTTGAAAAGCAGCCAGCCGGAAGGGTATGAGCAAATGTTCCGTGAACAGTCCATCAGAACAAAAACAATTGAAGATATCAAAAGCATTTATCATCACAAATTCATTGAGATCACAGGAACTTCGGACAGTCTTTTTTCTGAACCCGGAAAACTTCCACAAAATTTGGATTTCCTTGAAGAAAAAGATGAAATTTCAAAACATATTGAAGGAAAACGTTATTTGTGGTTGACTTTTGAGTTTCCACCACAGTTTTCTGCTGAGATTTTAGATAATTTTTCTTTTGTATTAAATGCTTTCCCGATCTATAACAGAGCCTGGAAAAAAACAGAATACAGTCTGGATATTATGGGAAATAATATTCCTTTGGTAACAGATGAGGGCGAGCATTTTCTTTATGTTGATGAGGTTCAGGACGGAGAAGGAAGAAGATATACGGAAATCCCTTTCACTCCTGCAGATGATTTAAAGAAAGGGTTGTACACCGTCCGAAAAGGTGGAATGGAACGTTTTACCAACAGAAATGCAGTCGACATGATTGCAAATGTGTTGGAACTGACAAGAGATGAGATCGCAGCGTTTTCACTTTTAAACAGAGATAATGTAAAAGGTGTGTTGAGCGAAATGTCTGACAAAATGAAATCAATGGTTCAGAAAGTGAATAATGCGAAAAGAAGCATTAAACAGGAACTGAATTACGTAATCATGGAGCCTGTAGAAAAAACAGATCATACATACGCCTCATTTTGGGTAACTCATTGTACGTTGGCCAATCACATGCGCCCTGGAACGGAACTTTCCAATCAATTAAAATCGCAGTCGTTGGTACTTCTTACCGAAAGTATCGGCGGATCTGAAGAGCAAAAAGGAACCGACAGTATTCAGGCTTATAAATACGCTTTGACGACAAGAGATAAGATTATTTCTCTGGAAGACGTTAAAAATTATTGCAGAATGGTTCTGAAAGACGAAGTAAAAGACGTGCGAGTAAAACGTGGAACTATGATCAGCAACCGACCGAAAGAAGGTTTCGTGCGAACCGTTGAGGTTGAGATTATTCCCCAAAATTATTCTTTCTACGGAAGAGCTTATTGGGAAAATATGGCGAATATCCTTAGGAATCAAATTATTTCAAAAGCGATTGACGGAATTGAGTACGTTGTAAAGATCAGCAACGAAGATGTAGATTTCTTTGAAAATTAAAATGTAAATTTTTAAACTAAAGATCCTTCGACTTCGCTCAGGATGACATCTCTAATACTAACTGTTACCTATGCAGAATAATTTAACGCTGTCATCCTGAGCGAAGTCGAAGGATCTTATATAATTTCAGAAACATTACTATTTTCAAGAAAAGGGATGATTTGCTCTGCTACCAAACTTTTTAGCTTTAAAAATCTTTGATTTTATAATAATTACCAAAAAAAATTGCATTAAAAAAATCATGACTACTAAAATTAGACATTCAAAAAAATTAATTTAAAACAAAAAATTCTCTCTTAACCGTTAATTAAACTAACATTTTTTAACACAAAAAATTCCATAAAATTCCGTAATTTTGCACAGCGTGATTTTCAGGTAAGATCACATCAAATTATGAGTAAATCAAAAGAATATATAGAAGTTTACGGTGCACGAGAGCATAATCTTAAAAACATTAATGTCAAAATTCCTCGTAATGAATTAGTCGTAATCACGGGACTTTCCGGAAGCGGAAAATCTTCATTGGCTTTTGATACGATTTTTGCCGAAGGTCAGCGTCGTTATATCGAAACATTTTCAGCGTATGCCCGTCAGTTTTTGGGAGGTTTGGAACGTCCTGATGTAGATAAAATTGAAGGACTTTCACCTGTAATTGCTATCGAACAGAAGACAACCAACAAAAACCCTCGTTCAACAGTAGGAACCGTTACAGAATTGTACGATTATCTTCGTCTTTTGTATGCGAGAGTTTCGGATGCTTATTCACTTTCCACAGGAAAAAAATTGGTAAGCTACACGGAAGAACAGATTCTGGATACCATCAAACAAAATTATAAAGGGGAGAAATTGATGTTGATGGCGCCTGTTGTGCGTTCCAGAAAAGGTCATTACCACGAACTTTTTGTTCAGATGGCTAAAAAAGGATACGGACAGGCAAGAATTGATGGAGAATTACAAGATATTGAATACGATTTAAAACTTGACCGTTACAAAACCCACGACATCGACATTGTGATCGACCGTTGGATCATCGGAGAAAGTGCTTCCGAAAGCAGAATGGAAAAATCATTACGTACAGCAACGGAAATGGGAGAAGGCCTGATCGGAATTCAGAAGTTGGGAAGTACGGAAATTGAATATTTCTCAAAAAACTTAATGGATGCAGAAACAGGTCATTCATTAGCATTGCCCGAGCCCAATACTTTTTCGTTCAACTCTCCAAAAGGGAGTTGCCCAGATTGTAAAGGTTTAGGAACCATCAAAAAAATCAACACTGATTATTTTGTTGAAAATAATAAATTATCAATCAATCAAGGAGGGTTATTGCCTTTAGAAGATATTAAATCTAATAAATGGATCTTGTCTCAGATCAAAAGTATTCTTGAGATCTTCGGACTTGGTTTAACGACTCCTTTTAAAGATATTCCGGAAGAAGCATTAGACTATATATATAATGGTTGTCATAAAGAATTTAATAAAGATCTGAAATATGCAGGAATTGCGAAGAAGATAAAGATCAGTTTTGATGGTTTGATTCCTTTTATGGAAGAAATGATTGATGAAAGAGAATCTTACGAAGCTATTTTACTGGAAAGACATTTCACAACAGAAGAAACTTGTCCTTCATGTGGCGGAGCTCGTCTTCAACCTGGAAGTTTAAGTTTTAAAATTGATGGAAAAAATATTGCTGAGGTTAACGGATTAAGTTTAGCCGACCTGAAAGACTGGTTAGCTGATATTAAAGACAAGTTTTCCGAAAAACATAAAATCATCGCTCACGAAATTTTAAAGGAAATCGAAACCAGACTTCAATTCTTATTAGATGTTGGTTTGGATTATTTAAGTTTGAGCAGAAGTTCAAAAACACTTTCGGGAGGAGAATCTCAAAGAATTCGTCTGGCAACACAGATAGGTTCTCAATTGGTGAATGTCTTGTATATTTTGGATGAACCAAGTATCGGATTACACCAAAGAGACAACGAAAGGCTTATTGCTTCATTAAAAAATCTTAGAGACATTGGAAACTCTGTTTTGGTAGTTGAACACGACAAAGATATGATCCTTGAAGCCGATGAGGTATTGGATATTGGTCCAAGAGCCGGAAAATTCGGTGGTGAGATTCTTTGGCAGGGAAAACCAAAAGACTTATTGAAAGCTGATACAATAACAGCCGATTATATTACAGGAAAAAGAAAAATTGAAGTTCCTGCTGAAAGAAGAGCCGGGAACGGAAAAAATATAGTTCTAAAAGGAGCAACAGGAAACAATCTTAAAAATGTCAACCTTGATATTCCGTTAGGAAAATTGGTAGTTGTAACAGGAATTTCAGGAAGTGGAAAATCTTCTTTGATCAATGGGACTTTGTATCCGATCCTTAACAAACATTTTTACAGAGCTGTTCAGGAACCTTTGCCTTACAAGAAAATCGAAGGACTTGACAATATTGATAAAATCGTAGATGTAGATCAGACTCCGATCGGAAGAACACCTCGTTCAAATCCTGCAACCTACACGGGAATGTTTACAGACATCAGAAATCTTTTTGCAGAATTACCGGAAAGTAAAATTCGTGGGTATAAGCCGGGAAGATTTTCTTTCAACGTAAAAGGCGGAAGATGCGAAACCTGTCAGGGTGGTGGTTTGAAAGTCATTGAAATGAATTTCTTACCTGATGTTTATGTTCATTGTGAAACTTGTAATGGAAAACGTTTTAACAGAGAAACGCTGGAAGTTCGTTACAAAGGAAAATCTATTTCTGATGTGTTGGATATGACGATTGATGAAGCGGTAGATTTCTTCCAACCGATTCCTAAGATTTTTGCTAAGGTTAAAACTTTGCAAGATGTAGGTTTGGGATATATCACATTGGGACAACAATCGACTACACTTTCTGGGGGAGAGGCTCAACGTATTAAGTTAGCGACAGAATTAGCAAAAAGACAAACCGGAAATACATTATATATTCTTGATGAACCAACAACGGGACTTCATTTTGAGGACGTAAAAATTCTGATGGAAGCAATCAATCAATTGGTAGAACTAGGAAATTCATTCATTATTATTGAACATAATATGGATGTGATAAAATTAGCAGATCATATTATCGACGTTGGCCCAGAAGGTGGAAAATACGGCGGAGAAATTGTAGCCAAAGGAACTCCTGAGGAGATTGTGAAATCTAAAAAGAGTTTGACGGGGAAGTTTTTGAAGAGGGAATTGGAGTAAATCTTAATACATGAACACATTAGCACAAAAAGATGGAAGAAACTCAAAGTATTTTGAAATTCAGGAAGACGGAGTTTTTGTAAAAAATAATTTTGCAAAAGAAATAAATGAGTATAAGGTTTATTTTTCTGATATTCAGGATGATGAAACTGTATTTAGAAAAAAGAAAGATCCTGTATTGATTGGAATAGTCATTTCTATGGTATTTAATTCGATATTGGTAACTATCTTTATTAACGACAGTTATCAACTTTCCTATTCAATAGGCATGATCGTTTTTGTTATTGCCTTGTTTCCTACTTTGATTGTAGGTGGTATATGTAATAATGAATTCAGAAAGGAAAATTCTAAAAGTCTTACAGCTTCAAAGCCTATTATTTTTTCTTATGCGAAGAAAGAAATGGAAGAGGTTAATTCATTTATTACTAAAATTAAGGAAAGTAAGAAAGACTATTATTTGAGAGAATATTATAAAGTAGACAATTTGATTCCAACTCATGTACAAATATCAAGAATTCATTGGCTTTATGAAAGTAAGTATATTAATGAAAGCGATGCAAAATTTATTTTAGATGAAATTGATAGTAAGAGAATTATAGAAGGTTTATAATTTTAAAATACAGGCTAAACAGACAAAGTTTAGCCTTTCTCATACCCAATATTAACTTCCAATGTTAAATTTTCAATTATTTTAAAATTTTATTTGATTGATAATCAGTATTTTAAATTTCAATGTTAACCCAATGTTAACGACATGTGAATTTAATATTAATTATTTTTAATACCTTTGGTCAAGAGATACAAAATAAGTTTAATATAATATTTAAAACCAAAGAGTTATGAAAAATAAAATTCAAATATTCGTTGCTACAGTTTTCGTTTGTGGATTTATGGCAGTTGTAAATACAGTTAAAGCTCAGACCACTTCAAATAATACGATTCAGGAAGTACAACTGAATAAGAATGATGCTTTCAGTGAGATCAGAAATCTTTTGATGTCTAATTTCGACTTTACAAATTCTGATTACAAACAAGGTGTTGTGAATTCTCAGGTGCAGTTTGAAGTTGCCGAAAACGGAAAAATTGTAAATGTACATTCTAAAGGAGACTGCAAAAATGTAAGTAAAGAAATTGAAAAAGTATTAAGCAGCCTTCAATATAAAATTGACAGCAAAAAGCTTAATGAAAATATGATCGCTTCTACCTACGTGATGCCTGTAAAAGTAGACATCAACAACAGATAATATTTATAAGATATTTTATATAAAAACCACACAATCAATTTGTGTGGTTTTGTTTTTTTATAGTGATTAATCTTTAACAACTTTGCGAATTTTAAAACAGTCAGTTTGTCAAAAAAACTTTGTGCTCTTTACGTTTAAAAATATATTATTAAGTATTATTTAAAACTGTAAATAGTGAAAATTTTAAATATAAAATTGTAATAATTGAGTATGAATTTCGTTTTAACTTTAACCAACAAAATTAAAACAATATGAAAAATTTAAAGAAACTTAACAAAGAAGAACTAAAGTCTGTGTACGGTGGACAGCCAAAAAAGTATTGTGTATACTGTGAAAGATTGAATCAGACGGTATGCAGCGAGGTTCCAATTGCTCAATGTCCGTAAAAAACAAAAGCTGCTTGAATCAAGCAGCTTTTTTATGTTGAAAATTTAAATTTATTTTTTAGCTCCGGAAATAAAACTTTGTAAATTAGATTTCAAATCCTTTCCTGCTGCCTGCTTATCAGAGAAAGTAATGTTATCTACTTTCCATCCGCTGTCAATAGCATTTACTAAATGTACTGTATCGGTCCAAGTGATTTTCGGAGAAACTTGTGAATTTTCGAAATCAACTGTAACATTGGCCATCATACCAACAGGTTTTGTGCTTTCCGTAACATCAATCGATTTTATTTTATACGTTGTAAATCCTTCGTATAAACTCGTGAAGGTTGATCCTTCCATTAATAAAGGCTTATCTGTAGGATGGTCACTCTTTTTTACTTTCTCAACATCAGCTTTTGATATATTTATTGCTTCTTGAAAAGTTTTTTCCAATTCGTTTGAGAATAGGTCTTTTGTAATCGGTTTGCCATAAATTACATCACTGGACTTTCCGTAAGTCGTATACAATGTATTTACTTTTTGAGTGATTTCAGCATCAGTCGATGTTTTAGGTTTAGCTTCTTTGTTTTTACAGCTTGTAAAAACAAGAAGAATACTTAGGCAAAAAAATAATTGCTTCATAATTTTTGTGTTGTATTTAATTTTTTCGAAAAAAGGAAATCAAAACTTATGCCAACATGAGCATGAAAATTACGTTATCTATTTACGATTTCGTATTTCTTTTTCAGGTTTAAGAAAAATTTTTCATAGGTTACAAAAGATAGCCATGATATAAGAATAGATATCAATAGAACGGTAGAATATAATACTGTATTATACAAAAAAAGGTTATCTGTTTTCGGGATGTATCTTACTAATAAAATAACAATGATCCAGTGATAAAGATAAATGCCGTAAGATATTTTCCCTAAAAATCTAGTAACAGAATTATCAATATTTATTTTAGGATGCTGAACAATGTTATAAATTGAAAAAGCAAACAATACAGCATAAATTTCATCACCTAAATGTGCGGTTTTAAATTGAAAGAACCACAATACAAAAGGAAGCAATGTTAAAGCTATGGTTAAGAAATTATATTTAAACAAAATCTTATTAATGTATTCTTTATTCCTGAAAAATAAGAAACCAATCAAAGTGCCTATTCCTAAACAATTGAATTTTGTTCCATAAAAGAATCGACTAATTATAGTGTAAATTTCTTCACTTTTAAAAAAAATCTGATTGATAAACTTTAAGCCGAAAGGTAGGAGCGTAAAAAATACAATTAGTGCAATAATATAGTTTAATGCTTTTTTTCTTTTTGAGATAAACATGAAAATTAATGGCCAGACAATATAAAATTGCTCCTCAACGCCTATTGACCAGATCTGTGGACTGATGTCCCATGTTTCCTGTAATGCATACGCTACGTTTGGAAATATTAACGCAGGTAATAAAATTCTAATCAAAGAATAATCCGGATTGAATATAATATAAGAAAGGAATAATACTAGGTAGTAAAGCGGCCAGATCCTTAAAACTCTTCTCATATAAAAGTTTTTGAGATCGATACGGCCACTTTTTTCCTGTTCTGCTAACAACAAATAAGTAATTAGAAATCCGCTGATCACAAAAAATAAGATTACAGAAAGATGGCCGTCTGGATAAATTAGGGTAGGATTATCAATAAAATTATGAATCCCGTTGTCTTTTTTGATGATTTCCACATGATCCACCACCACAATTGTCGCGGCTAATGCTCTTAATGTATCTAATCCCTTTAAATGTTTCATCATCTATGACCTGATTGACGGCAAATTTAATGTTTATATTTAAAACTAAAGTAATTCCTTTAAACTTGAAATTATTATCACAGCAAATCATAAAAATCAATACATTTGATACTATAAATAAATTCTTGTGAATCCCATTCTAGATGTAGTTGTCCGCTCGCTTTGTGTTTACCTTTTCATGATGGTAGCTATTCGGTTGTTTGGAAAAAATCAGCTTTCTCAGCTTAATGCTGGAGATGTGGTTTTGTTATTGCTGATTTCCAATGCGGTTCAGAATGCAATGGTAGGGCAGAATACTTCTTTACAGGGAGGATTAATCGCAGCTCTGGTTCTTTTTGCAGCCAATTTTGTTGTAAAAAGATTAATGTTTGCAAATAAATCTTTTAAAAGTTTTATGGAAGCAGATCCTGTAATTTTGATAAAGGATGGTAAAGTAGATGAAAAAGCTTTAGATGATGTTAAAATAAATATTGATGAACTTGAAGAAGCCATTCGCGAACATGGTGTTGATGGAATTAAAAATGTAAAGTTATCTATTTTGGAGGTTGACGGAAACATAAGCGTAATTTCCGAGGACGAGAAAGATAAGCAGACACACTATTCCAGAATAAAAAGAAAAAACAAAAGAAAATATCACTAAATACAATGAATTACGAAATAAGAGAAATGCTTCCCGATGACGAACTCAAGGTTCTGGAGATTTATAAGCAGGGAATAGATGGAGGGGTGGCTACTTTTGAAACAGAAGTTCCCAATAGAGAAGTTTGGAACACAGAGTTTTTTAACGATTGCAGATGGGTTTTGGAAAATGAAAATAATGAAGTGGTAGGCTGGTGTGCTCTAAAACATGTAAGTAAAAGAGAATGTTTTAAAGGCGTTGCAGATGTGAGTATTTATTTGGACAATAAATATCAGGGACTAGGTTTAGGTTCAGTTTTGCTTAAAAAGATGATTTTGGACAGCGAAAACCACGGATTCTGGACTTTACAAGCTAATATCTTCCCCGAAAATGAAGCGTCGATCAGATTTCATCAAAAAAACGGATTCAAAAATGTTGGTCTCCATAAAAAAATCGCAAAATTAAATGGCAAGTGGAAAGATCTTATCTCTTACGAAAGAAGAAGCGAAATAGTTTCTTAGATTATGTTTAAGTTGAAAAAATTATAAAGTTTCTTAAAAATTTCGCATAATTCAATAATAAAATAATATTGGCATCAGACTTGCAAGTTTTCATATCGTAATTTGAAAATAGTTGATTTATGAAAATGCTAACTAAAGTAGTAGGATTTTTCTTACTGATTTTTTCTTTTGCTTATTATCAAGCATCACCTCTCCAAAAAGGCCGTCATCACCGTGGACATGGACCATCGAAACATTATTATAACGGGCCGAGACCGCATTATAGACCTGTCGCTTACAGGTATCACAGACCTGCAAGACATTATTATAAACCGAATCATTATTACAGACCGGTAAGGCCTCACAGATATTCTCAGCACAGAAAATATAGAAGACATTACGCGTCACCTAGACCAGTAGTTGTCGTAAGATTATAAATAAAAAAGCACTGAAAATTATCAGTGCTTTTTGCTTTATGTTAAAAACTTTGATTTCAATTTTTAAAATTAAAATCTAGACTTCTTCGGATTTAAAAAAGTATTGAAGATCATTACTTCCTGTCCAAATTTATTTTCAACGATTTCAGTGATATTTAAAAGTTCACTTTCCATAAAATCATTTCGGACATCATTATTGTCAAACATCAAAAGGAGGTTGTAATTTTTTCCATCTTCGATATAATCGCTGTGTACTTCAGAAAGGATATATTTATCTACATCCAGTAGGTTTTCAGTCATTAAAACCAATGTTTCATCCATATAATTTTCCCATTTTTCGATATTATCTTTTGTGCAGTGGAAAGTTATACTTAATACGCTCATATTTTATGAATTTTTAAGATTTTGTTGGTAAATTCTAGGGCAAAAATCGACAAATTTTTCGTAAATTAGCACGTTAATAAAAAATCAAAATAGATAATTTTCAGACTCACAGCTAATGGTCTGAATATCATTATAATAAAATTTGTTTATGCAAAAAGAAGGAGAAAGACTGATTCCTATCAACATTGTTGATGAAATGAAGTCATCTTATATCGATTATTCGATGTCGGTTATCGTGTCAAGAGCGTTACCTGATGTAAGAGATGGCTTGAAACCCGTTCATAGAAGAGTGCTGTATGGTATGTATGGATTAGGGGTTTTTTCTAATAGAAAATATTTGAAATCTGCGAGAATTGTTGGGGATGTTTTAGGTAAATATCACCCGCACGGAGACTCTTCAGTATACGATGCAATGGTAAGAATGGCTCAGCCATGGAGTTTACGTTATCCTCAGGTTGATGGTCAGGGTAACTTTGGTTCAATGGACGGTGACCCACCTGCAGCAATGCGTTATACGGAAGCAAGATTGAAAAAAATCTCTGATGATATTCTTTCAGATTTAGATAAAGAAACTGTTGATTTCCAGAATAACTTTGATGATAGTTTAACTGAGCCTACAGTTATGCCTACAAAAATCCCTAACCTTTTGGTTAACGGAACTTCTGGTATTGCAGTAGGTATGGCAACAAACATGGCTCCTCACAACTTATCTGAGGCTATAAATGCTATTGGTGCCTATATCGATAATAGAGATATTACGATTGATGAATTAATGCAACACATCATTGCTCCCGATTTCCCTACAGGAGGGATTATCTACGGTTATGATGGTGTAAGAGATGCTTTCCACACAGGTAGAGGTAGAGTAGTTCTAAGAGCTAAAGTAAGCTTTGAAGAAGTACATAACAGAAATGCAATTATCGTTACTGAAATTCCTTTCCAGGTTAATAAGGCTGAAATGATTGCTAGAACAGCCGAATTGGTAAAAGACGACAAGATTGTAGGAATCTACGAAATCAGAGATGAGTCAGATAGAAATGGTCTTCGTATTGTTTATGAATTGAAAAACGATGCAATTCCTAATGTTGTTCTGAACTTATTATATAAATATACGTCGCTTCAAACATCTTTTAGTGTTAATAATATTGCTTTGGTACACGGTAGACCGGAACAATTGAACTTAAAAGATATCATTCATCACTTCGTTGAGCACAGACATATTGTCATTGTAAGAAGAACTCAGTACGAGCTTAAAAAAGCGAAAGAAAGAGCTCATATCTTAGAAGGATTCATGAAGGTGATCGGATCTCAAGCTTCGTTAGATAAAGCGATTGCTATTATCCGTAATAGTACAAACCCTCAAGGTGCAAAAGAAGGATTGATTCAGGAATTTGAACTTTCTGACATCCAGGCTCAGGCAATTCTAGACCTTCGTTTGGCTCGTTTAACGGGAATGGAACTTGATAAGATCCGTGATGAGTATGATGCGATCATGAAAGAAATTCAGGACTTGGAAGATATCTTAGCTAATGAGCCTAGAAGATTCCAGATTATTAAGGATGAATTAGCTGAGGTTAAAGAAAAATACGGCGACGAAAGAAGAACTGAAATCGATTATTCAGGAGGGGAAATGTCTATTGAAGATATTATTCCGAACGAAGCGGTAGTTCTAACAATTTCTCACGCAGGTTATGTGAAGAGAACGTTGCTTTCAGAATATAAAATTCAAAGTAGAGGTGGTGTTGGAAATAAAGCGGCTACAACAAGAGATTCAGATTTCTTGGAGTACATCGTTTCTGCGACCAATCACCAATATATGTTGTTCTTTACTGAAAAAGGTAAATGTTACTGGTTAAGAGTGTTCGAAATTCCTGAAGGTTCTAAAACCGCTAAAGGTAGAGCAGTTCAAAACTTGATTAATATCGAACCGGATGATAAGATCAAAGCATATATCAGAACCAACGACTTGAAAGATTTAGATTACATCAATCAAATGAGTGTTGTAATGATTACTAAAAACGGTACGATCAAGAAAACATCTCTTGAAGCCTATTCAAGACCAAGAGTAAATGGTATTAATGCTATCGAAATTAGAGAAAACGATCAGTTGTTAAGTGCGTATTTAACGAACGGAACTTCTCAGATTATGATTGCTACTAAAAATGGTAAATGTATCCGTTTCCCTGAGGAAAAAGTAAGAGAAGTTGGTAGAGGATCTATCGGTGTACGTGGTATTACGATGGAAGAAAGCGATGAGGTTATTGGTATGATTGTTGTGAACGATGTAGAAAATGAAACGGTTCTTGTAGTATCTGAAAAAGGATACGGAAAGAGAACTGCAGTAGAAGATTACAGAATTACCAACAGAGGAGGAAAAGGAGTTATTACCTTAAACATTACCGAAAAAACAGGAAATCTGATTGCTATTCAAAACGTAACAGACGATGATGGATTGATGATTATCAATAAATCTGGTGTTGCCATCCGTATGAATATGGATGAAATGAGAGTAATGGGTAGAAATACTCAAGGGGTAAGAATGATCAATCTTAAGAAAAATGACGAAATCGCAGCCATTGCAAAAGTAGCGATGGATAAAGATGTAGAAGAAGATTCTGAAGAAATTCAAGAAGGAAGTGAAATTGTAGCTGATAACCAAGAAGACAATACAGCACCTCAGGTTGAAAATGAAAATCCAACCACTGAGGAAACAGAGAATTCTGATTCTGAAGAATAAAATTGTACAATTAATATAAAATAGTGATTATGAAGAAACTAATTTTAGGTATGGCTATCGTAGCATCAGCTTTAGTTTTCGGACAAAAAGAAGATGCAAATGCTAAGCTACAGGTTGCTAACAAAGCAGCTATGGATGCATACAGTGCGAAAAATTATACCACCGCGGCTCCTAAGTTTTTAGAAGTTTATAACTTATTGAAAACGAATGGTCAGGACGATAAAACGTATATGTATTATGCTGGATTAAGCTATGCTTTGGCAAACAACAGTGATGAAGCGATTAAAATCTATACAGAATTGATCAATTCAGGATACACTGGTATTCAGACAACATATACTGCAAAAGAGAATAAATCAGGACAGGTTGCAACTTACGATAAAAGTACTTGGGATTTGTTGAAAAAATCTTCTTCAAAAGATTATTCTGATTTCAAAACTGAGCAGACTAAAAGTGTAGAGCCAGATTTGTATGAAACTTTGTCAACGCTACTTTTAAATGCTAAGAAGAATGACGAAGCAGTAGCTATCATTGAAAAAGGATTGGCTAAATATCCTAATAATGCTAAGTTGAAGGAGCTTCAAGGAACAGGATATTATCAGTCAGGAAACAATGATAAGTTTTTAGCTAATTTAAAAGAGCAATTGGCTAAAAATCCTAATGATCCTACTAATTGGTATAATTTAGGAGTTTTACAAGCTAAAGATCCAGCTACTACAAACGATGCAATAGCTTCTTTCCAAAAAGCAATTGAGCTTGGTGGTAGTGATCCTAAAGTGACTAATAATGCTTATCAAAATTTAGTATATACAACTATTGGTGATGATGAAAAAGCTGTAAATGAGATCAATGCACTTAGAAAAACAAAGCCGGATGATGCAACTAAATTGATTGAAGCTAGAAAAGAGAGATTCAATAAAGCTCTTCCTTATGCTGAAAAATGGTATCAGGCAAGTCCTACAAATTTAGACACTGTTACTATGTTGAGGGAAATATATATGATGACTAAAAATCAGGCTAAAGCTGCTGAAATGAAAGCTAAAGAAGCTGAACTTAATGCTAAAGCAAAATAATAATTCAACCTTAAAGGTAGAAATCAAACCGAAACAATTTTGTTTCGGTTTTTTTTGTGACTTATCATTCAGAACAAAGCGAAAGTAAAGTGAAGAATCTCTTTTTTCAATTAAATCATTAAAATGCATCAACAGGAACGGGCTTTAGTCTGTTTAAAAAAAAGGCATAAATATTTTCACAAATAAACACAATCATCTGTGTAAATCTGAGAAATCTGTGGTAGAAAAAATAACCACAATTTCTACCATTTCGACCAAGGAGAAACCTATCTTTATAAATTCTTCACCGCCTTCTTTCTTTACTGAGCCGAACGCCTTTGCTATCAAAAATATCCTCAATAATTTAAAAAAAACTTATCGCTCTTTGCCTTAAATCTAATTTCATCCAAAATAATTTAAAAGATAAATTTTAAGTCAAAAATTCTCATAAACTTTCCAATGATTATCATCAAAAATCAATGTTAAAATTCTCTGTAATTCCGTATCTTTGGGAAAAATTTTTACAAGATGATCGAGTGGAAAACCGTCAAAGAATACGAAGATATTACCTATAAAAAATGTAATGGTGTAGCAAGAATTGCCTTCAACAGACCGGAGCTTCGAAATGCTTTTCGTCCAAAAACTACTTCCGAATTATACGATGCTTTTTATGACGCTTCTGAAGATTCGTCGATAGGCGTTGTTTTGCTTACGGGTGAAGGGCCAAGTCCTAAAGATGGAGGTTGGGCTTTCTGTAGTGGAGGAGATCAAAAAGCTAGAGGACATCAAGGGTATGTTGGGGAAGACGGCAGACATCGTTTAAATATCTTGGAAGTTCAGCGTTTGATCCGTTTTATGCCAAAAGTTGTTATCGCGGTAGTTCCGGGATGGGCTGTGGGTGGCGGGCATTCACTTCACGTGGTTTGTGATCTTACTTTAGCGAGTAAAGAACATGCAATTTTCAAACAGACGGATGCTGATGTTACAAGTTTCGACGGAGGTTATGGTTCAGCTTATTTAGCAAAAATGGTTGGGCAGAAAAAAGCCCGTGAAATTTTCTTTTTAGGTAGAAATTATTCAGCTCAGGAAGCGTTGGAAATGGGAATGGTAAATGCCGTAATTCCTCACGACGAATTAGAAGATACAGCTTACGAATGGGCTCAGGAAATTTTAGGCAAATCTCCAACTTCTATCAGAATGCTGAAATTCGCAATGAACTTAACAGACGACGGAATGGTTGGTCAGCAGGTTTTTGCTGGTGAAGCAACTCGTTTGGCTTACATGACGGAAGAAGCAAAAGAAGGAAGAAACGCATTCTTAGAAAAAAGAAAACCGGATTTCGGAAAAGATCAATGGATATCATAATTAATTGTTGGTTTGTGGTTGTTAGTTGATAGAAATTACTGACGACCATAAACAATCAACCATAAACAATCAACCAAAATTTATGTCGGATTGGATAAAAGCCGCAAGGCTACGAACATTACCGCTTTCTTTAAGCGGAATTATCATGGGAGCTTTCATCGCAAAATGGAGGCTTTATGGCGAAGGTGGAATTTGGGACTGGAAAATTTTTGCTCTGGCACTTGTCGTGACCTTGTTGTATCAGGTACTTTCAAACTATGCCAATGATTATGGCGATGGAGTAAAAGGAACAGATGCAAAAAGAGCAACAGAAGCAGAATCCAGAGCGGTAGCTTCAGGACGAATTACAGCAAAACAAATGAAAAATGCGGTGATTCTTTTCTCTGCTTTATCTTTCGTAGCAACGATTGCTCTTTTATACATTGCTTTCATTCCGAAATATATGAATGAGTTTTACATTTTCATAGGATTGGGAGTAGCGAGTATTTTGGCAGCAATTGGTTACACAGTTGGTAAAAAACCTTACGGATATATGGGATTGGGAGATCTTTTCGTATTTATCTTTTTTGGTTTGGTTTCGGTTTGTGGAAGTTATTTTCTGTTTACAAAAACTTTCAGCTGGGATATGTTATTGCCTGGAACAGCAGTCGGAATGATGAGTATGGCTGTTCTTAACCTTAACAATATGAGAGATATAGAAAGCGACAGATTATCGGGAAAAAATAGCTTTGCCTTAAGAATTGGTTTCAAAAATGCAATGATTTATGAAATGATTTTATTGCAGCTTCCTTTGATCTTAATTATGATATTTTTAGGGTTAAATGGTTTCATTCAGAATCAAAATTATTATGTTTTCATCGTGATGATATTATTAATTCCGTTTGCAAAGCTGAGAAGAAAAATCATGGCCGTAAAAGAACCTAAAGAATTAGATCCATTCTTAAAACAAGTTGGAATTCTGACATTTACAATGGCAGTTCTTACTGCAATTGGACTTAATTTTTTTAAATAAACTTCCAATCTTTGCTGAGTGTTAACGCCTTTGCGAACTTAAAAACATTTAGTTTATTAAAAAAATCTTAGCGCTCTTTGCGTTTAAATAAAAAACACAAATAACACCAATATTTACACGAACTTTCACTAATATTTTAATTGTGTTATTCGTGTAAATATTTGAGCTATTTGTGTTTAAATGTTTAAAAATTAAAACAAAAATAAATTAGAAATGAAAATACAATACTTAGGACAAAACTGTTTTTTGTTCAATTATAAAGACAAAACTATTTTGAGTGACCCTTTCTATAACTACAAAAAAGCAGAATCAGGGTTTGATATTTCAACTCAAAAAATTGATTATATCTTATTGACTCACGCACATGGAGATCATATCGCAGACGTAGAAGAAGTTTTACAATTTCATCCTGATGCTACGATAATCGGAGTTCCGGAAGTTTGTGCGTATTTCAAAACAGCTAAAAATAAAGACGATGTAAACTTAGGAGGATCGGCAAAAATCGACGATCTTAAAATCTCTATGGTAACGGCTCATCACACGAGTTCTTTCCCTGACGGAAGCTATGGAGGTGTTCCTGTAGGATATATTTTCAGATTACCAGAAGGCAAAAACCTTTATATGGCAGGAGATACAGGTGTAATGGCTGATATGGAATTATTCCCAAGACTTTTCGGAAACATCGATTTATCAATCTTACCAATCGGAAGTCACTATACAATGTGTCCGAGAAAAGCAGCTTTTGCAGCAGCAGAATTATTGAAAACGCCAAAGGTTATCGGATGTCATTTTGATACTTTCCCTGCAATTGAAATTAATCATGAGAGTGCATTAAAGCATTTTGCAGATAAAAATGTAGAACTTGTTTTGCCTAAACTAGGAGAGGAGTTTGAATTTTAAGTAAAGATAAAAGGTAATTTGAAAATGAAGATTGAAATGTTGAAACGTATAGAAACAAAAAAAGATAATTCTAAAATTACCTCTGTTCAACTTGAAAATAAAAAAATGGCAAGCTACCTAAATCACACCGCTACGACCAATTACCTTTGCTGCGTTCCCACCCTGGAGGGTTCTCAGGAGCTGGTTGTTTAGGACTTGCCGTTGCAAAGGTAGGAATATTTTATAAACTTCAAAATAAAATCAAAGAAAAATAATCTGAAAAATCCTTTATTGAAGCTAAATTGCTGAAATTTAGACTAATAATTTTTCAAAAAATTTCTAAAAAATTAAACATGACGAAAAGTCCAACTACAATAGGAATTATACTTTTTATAGCCACTATGATCGTTTTTTTCATAGTATATTACTTCTTTTCAGGAATACATTATTTCGATATTTCATTGAAAGCCAACGCTTTCGTTTTACCAGTTTTATACGCCGGAGCTGCATTTTGGTCGGTAAAAGTGTATTGGAATGATCACCGATTAAATTTCAGACAAGCTTTTAAAAGAGCATTCATCCCCATGTTTATTGGCGGGATTCTTTCAATTTTCAGCATATATTCATTCTTAACTTTTGTTGATACAGACGCAAAAAAGTTGTTAAATTACCAATATGTTCAAAGACAAAAATCGGAATTGGACAAAGAATATCTGTCTGCCAAGAAGATTTTAAAGCATCAAAAAGATATTGATGAATTAGAACAAAAATACAAAGAAAGACTTCCAAGTTTTACACCGGAAGCTGTGAAAGGAAAAGATATGCTTACGGCAAGTCATTTTTCAGGATATTTTGCGGCAATTCTTATATTTTACGTAGTTTTGTCTTTATTTTTCGGAGCATTTTTCAGAACAAGAAGTGTTCACGAGGAACCAATAAATCAAGAATAATTTTTTATTAAAATTAAATGAATCTATCTATAGTTATTCCGTTACTTAATGAGGAAGACTCTCTGGAAGAGCTTTTTTCGAGGATTGATAATGTTTGTAAAACAAGCAGTTTATCATATGAAATCTGGTTTGTGGATGATGGAAGTACGGATCTATCATGGAATATTATTGAGAATTTGAAGATCCAACATCCTCAGATTCACGGAATTAAATTTTCCAAAAATTACGGAAAATCTCAGGCGCTTCACGCAGCTTTTGAAAGAACAAACGGAGATGTAATCATCACAATGGATGCTGATTTACAAGACTTTCCGGAAGAAATCCCTGAATTGTACGACATGGTAATTAAAGACAATTACGACATCGTTTCCGGTTGGAAAAAGAAGCGTTTTGATAATGTGATGACGAAAAATGTTCCGTCAAAATTATTTAATGCCGCAGCAAGAAAAGTTTCGGGGGTTGAGCTTCATGATTTCAATTGCGGATTAAAAGCTTACAAAAAACAGGTGGTAAAAACAATCGATGTGTATGGAGATATGCACCGTTATATTCCTGTTTTGGCTGCCAATGCAGGTTTCAGAAGAATTACTGAAAAAGAAGTTCAGCATCAGGCAAGACCTTACGGAACTTCAAAATTCGGAACAGAAAGATTTATCAGAGGGTTTCTGGATTTGGTAACACTTTGGTTCGTAAGCCGTTTTGGAGGTAGACCGATGCATTTTTTTGGTGCGGTAGGAACAATCATGTTTATTTTAGGTTTTCTTTCTGCAGTTTGGTTAGGAGTTTCAAAATTAATTGATGTTGCAAGAGGAATTTATGGTCATTTGATCACCAATAATCCGTGGTTTTTCATTGCTTTAACGATGATGATTATGGGAACTTTGCTGTTTATTGCAGGATTTTTAGGTGAAATGATTATCAGAACGAATAGAGAACATAAAAATTATAATATTGACGAGGTTATTTAGGTAACATATGAGTAAAAAGAGTTGTTTAAACTGCGGTCACACGATTTCCGGTGAGTTTTGTTCTCATTGCGGACAAAAATCTGACACAGCTAGAATAACTCCACATTCTCTTATCAAAAATGATATTTTAGGATCGATTTGGCATGTTGAAGCTAAATTTTTCCATACACTAAAAGACGTTTTATTCAAACCCGGACAAACGGCAATGGATTACATTTCAGGGAAAAGAATTAAGTATTATAATTTATTTTCCCTGTTGCTTATCTTGTTTGGATTCAATGTTTTAGCACTTCATTTTTATCTGGATTTAAATCCTCAGGAGATTCCTGCAGACAGCTCAAATATTATGGGTTTCTTCTCTAAATATTCTAAAACAATTTTATTTGCGCTCATCCCAATTCTTGCCTTCAATGCTTTGATTATTTTTAAACGCATGAAGCTGAATTTTGCGGAACATATAATTATTGCATCTGTCAGTCTTTCAGCAATTTTGACGATTTTATTATTAGATGATATGATTAGTATCATCGGAATATATGATCCTTTGTCGAAGATTATTAATATTTTAGATAAAATTTTAGTGTACGGACTTCTTTTATTTCCTGCTTTTACCTATTTTAATGCCTTTAAAAATTCGTATTCAAAATCAGGATTATTATGGAGATTGTCTGTATTTTATGTGATATTAGGAATCGAAATTTTTACTATAATTATACTTATATATAAAATATTTTAATAAAAATAATGAAGAATATATTTTATGCAGTTGCTGTTTTTGCTTTAGTTTCTTGCGGAAAAGTATCTCCGAAAGGAAAAATTGAAACTAAAGATATTGATGTTTCAGAATTTGTAAATCTTGAGCTTGAAGGTAAATTTCGTGTTTTCTACGCAAGAGGAACCAAAAATTTTGTTGAAATAGAAACGTATCCGAATGTCGCCAATAATTTAGATGTTGATGTGAAAGATAAAACACTTTTCATCAAAGAAAACAGAGGAACGAAAGGTGTTGATTTCTATAATGTAACGATCTATTCAAAATATAATCTGGAGAAAGTTTCTATCTCAGATTCTGTGGAAATGAACATTTCAAGTGAAATTAAGACTGATAATTTTAGGCTTAATTTAAAAAATAATGCTACTTTTATGGGTTCCGTGAATACGAGAAGAGCAGAAGTAGATATGCAGAACAGAAGCCGTGCAAATTTTCTTGGACTGACAAAAGATGCTGTCATCAAAATCTCTGATACAGCAAGTTTAATTGCTCCTTACTGGAAGATTACCAACCTGAAAATAGACTCCAAAAATGGAAATTATGCAGAAGTAAATGTAAAAGATTCATTAAAAGGACAAATTCAGAATACTGCGAAATTTATTTATTATGATAACCCAATTCGAGCTTTTAAGATTGATAAAATGGCAAGGGTTGAGAATAAAAGGTTGGATTAATAAGGTTTGAAGAGGGAAGCTGGAGGATGGAAGAATCGAAGTCTTTCAATTTTAAAAGTAAACAAAGTATTAATTGATGAGTTTCAAATTTGAAAAATTAATTATTTGGCAAAAGTCAATGGAGTTTGGAGAAGATATTTTTAAATTATCTCAAAATTTTCCAAAAGATGAGTCATTTAACTTAACATCACAAATTAGAAGAGCTTCTGATTCTGTTGCACTTAATATTTCTGAAGGAAGTATTTTACAGTCAAAATTAGAATTTAGAAAATTTTTAGGATACTCAATCCGTTCTCTAGCGGAAGTGGTAACTTGTTTATATAAAGCGAAAAATAGAAAATATATTTCGGAAGAAGATTTTAATAAATTATATAATGATAGCTATAATATTATGAATCAAATTATAGCATTTAGAAACAAAATAATAGAATAGGGCTGGAAGCCTAAAGCAGAATAATGGAAAACTTCCTGCTTCAAACTTCTAGCTCCCAACTTAAAAAGAATACAAAATACACATATGACAACATTAGAAAAAGCAAAAC
Source organism: Chryseobacterium glaciei (assembly GCF_001648155.1). Taxonomy (NCBI): domain Bacteria; kingdom Pseudomonadati; phylum Bacteroidota; class Flavobacteriia; order Flavobacteriales; family Weeksellaceae; genus Chryseobacterium; species Chryseobacterium glaciei. Next base: position 4,188,975 of record NZ_CP015199.1, read on the forward strand.
TTTGGTTAAGTGACACATTCGATAATGAAACAAGAGACGCTGTTCAATCATTAATTGACAGCAATTCGCCTGATTTAGAAGACTCTTTTTATAGAGAATTAGAGTTTGGAACAGGAGGGATGCGCGGAATTATGGGTGTCGGAACCAATCGTTTAAATAAATATACGTTAGGTCAAGCAACACAGGGACTTGCGAATTATATGTTAACGCAATTTCCTAATGAAGAAATCAAAGTTGCGATTGCTTATGACGTGCGTCACAATTCAAAAGAATTTGGAAAATTGGTTGCTGATGTTTTAACGGCGAACGGAATAAAAGTGCTTCTTTTTAAAGATCACAGACCGACTCCAGAATTGTCTTTCACGGTTCGTGATAAGAAATGTAATGGAGGAATTGTATTAACGGCTTCTCACAATCCGCCTGAATATAACGGTTACAAAGTATATTGGAATGACGGTGCGCAAATCGTTCCGCCACATGACGAGGCGATTATTAATGAAGTATATTCTGTAAAATTTGATGAAATTAAATTCGAAGGAAACGATGATTTAATTGAATGGATTGGGCCGGAACAAGACGATGTTTACATTGATGCTTGTATCGAAAACTCTACGTATCAGAACGTTGGAAAAGAAAATTTAAACATAGTTTTCACTTCAATCCACGGAACGACTTATACAACGGTTCCTAAAGCTTTAGAAAAAGCAGGTTTCAAAAAGATCGATCTTGTTAAGGAGCAGATGATTCCGAGCGGAAATTTCACAACGGTAGAATCCCCAAATCCTGAAGAGCCTGCAGCGTTGGAAATGGCAATGGATTTAGCAAAAATTACTAATGCAGACATCGTTATCGGAACAGATCCTGATGGCGACAGATTAGGAATTGCTGTTAGAAATCTTGAAGGAAAAATGCAGTTATTGAATGGTAATCAGACAAATACGATTCTTACCTACTATATTTTAAATGAATGGAGAAAATTAGATAAAATCACAGGTTCTGAATTTATCGGTTCTACGATCGTAACTTCAGATATTTTCTTTGATATTGCTCAGAAATTCGGTGTTCAATGTAAATCTGGACTTACAGGTTTCAAATGGATCGGAAAAATGATCCGTGAAGCAGAAGGAAAAGAAAAATTCATTTGTGGTGGTGAAGAAAGTTTTGGTTTTATGACGGGAGATTTCGTTCGCGATAAAGATTCTTGTGGAAGTATCCTTGTTGCGTGTGAGATTGCTGCATGGTGTAAAGCCAATGGTAGAACGATGTATCAATATTTAATCGAGATTTATCAGGAAGTAGGAATGTACTATGAGGGGTTGGTAAATCTTGTAAGAAAAGGTAGAGACGGAGCTGAAGAAATTCAGAATATGATGAAAAACTTCCGTGAAAATCCTCCTAAAGAATTAGCAGGTTCGCTGGTTGAAGAAGTAAAGGATTTTAAAGAGCAGACTAATTTTGTCGTTTCCAAAAACGAAAAATTGATGATGAACGAAATTCCAAAATCTAACGTATTAATTTATTATACTCAGGACGGAACAAAAGTTTGTGTAAGACCTTCTGGTACAGAACCTAAGATCAAGTTTTATATTTCAGTAAAAGACAGTATTAATTCTGAAGCAGATTTCAAGAAAAAACTGGAAAGTTTGGAAGAAAAAATTCAGGAAGTAAAAAAAGATTTGAAGCTGGATTAATTTTCCAATATCAGAATTAATGATAAAAAAGAGTTTAGTAATTTTTATTCTGTGTATTTCTTTGTTTTCCTGTAAAAAAGAGGTGTCAAAAACTTCTGAAATAAAACAGGAAAATGATTCTATTGCAAAAGTAGAAACAAAAGGAGATCTGTACAAACCTATTGATACTGCATGTTCTTCTCAAAATAAAACGGAGGATTATATTGCTGCACTTCAATGGTATCAGACAAAAACAGAAAAAGAAATTGCTAAAAACTCACCGGAACAGAATGATAAATTATACGAAGATTATGTAAAAATTCGTAATAAATATATCGGTTGTCTCAGTAATACACTTGGTGATATTTTGGAAAAATATGTCAATTATTATGATTCTGAAAGCGAAAGCTATAAGTTTCCTGAAAACATAAAGAAACTTACAGCCGAGTTTAAAAAAGGAGGTCTTGAATTCAGAGAAGTAGGAGAAGGGTACACCGAAATTTGGTCGAAACCGGATCATTATTATTCTGTTTTTAAAAATAAAGTAACTCCTGATTATGAAGCATATATCTCTCAGACTGCAAAAGAAAACGAGGGGAATTATGCTGCCGATGCAGGTTTAATGATTACTTGGAAAGAATTGGGCGACCGATTGATCTTTTGGGAGAATTTTATTAATAAATATCCTAAAAGTCCTTTAATTTCCAGAGTGAAAGAGGATTATAATAATTATCTGTACGATTATCTGTTTGGAATGGACAATACACCGACTTATGAAAACTCAGACGGAAAATTGTACGATGAAAACAAGGCGGAATTCAACAGAATGATTAAAAAGTATCCAAATTCGTATATTGCAAAAAAAGCACAGGAGCTTTTGAATCTTTTTGATTCTAAAACTCCGACAGAACAAATTCGTGAGAAAATAAATATCGAGAGAAAATATTAGTAAATTTTAAATAAAAATAAAGTGAAAGTTTCAAAATTAGCGGCGAACCTGATTGGTTCTGAAATTGTAAAAATTGGTAATGAAGTAAATGATTTAAAGGCAAAAGGAGCGGAAATAGCCAATCTTACCATTGGTGACCTGAATTCTAATATCTACCCGATACCTACAAAGTTGAAGGAAGAAGTTCAGAAAGCATATCAGAACAATCTGACAAACTATCCGCCGGCAAATGGACTTTTATCTTTAAGAAATGAAGTTTCTAAAGACTTGAAAACGAGATGGAATCTTGACTATAATGCTAATGATATTTTAATCACGGCAGGTTCAAGACCTTTGATTTATGCGGTTTACAAAACGATCGTAGACGAAGGAGATAAAGTGGTTTATCCAACACCATCTTGGAACAATAATCACTATGCTTACCTTACTTCGGCTGACGCTATTGAGGTAAAAACAACTCAGGAAAATAATTTTCTTCCGACTGCGGACGATTTAAGACCACATTTAGAAGGAGCAGTTTTGGTAGCTCTTTGTTCACCATTGAATCCTACAGGAACAATGTTTACAGAAGAACAACTTTCTGAAATCTGTGAATTGATTTTAGCTGAAAACAAAAAAAGAGGCGAAGACGAAAAGCCGTTATATTTAATGTATGACCAAATTTATTCTAACCTTACTTTTGGAGCAAAACATTTCGATCCGGTTTCTCTTTTCCCTGAAATGAGAGAATATACGATCTATATCGACGGTATTTCTAAGTGTTTGGCAGCAACTGGAGTTCGTGTTGGTTGGGGATTCGGTTCGGCTCATATTATTGATAAAATGAAGGCTCTTCTGACTCACGTTGGAGCTTGGGCACCAAAACCGGAGCAGGAAGCTACTGCAAAATATTTCGAAAATCCAGAGGATGTAAATACTTTCGTTGATGATTTCAAAGGAAAGCTTGAAGCGAGTTTAAAGGTTCTTCACCAGGGAATCCAAGATCTAAAAGGTAAAGGATTGGCTGTAGAAAGTATTGAACCAATGGGTGCGCTTTACCTTACAATTAAATTAGATTATATCGGAAAAACAAAACCTGACGGAACTGTTATCGAAAATTCTTCAGACTTAGTATTTTACCTGATTAATGAAGCTGGAGTTGCTTTAGTGCCGTTTTCAGCGTTCGGAGAAGAAAAATCTGAGCCTTGGTTCCGTGCTTCCGTTGGAGGACTGCCTATCGAAGAAATTTCAGGTATGATGCCTAAATTGGAAAATGCTTTAAACAAATTAAAGTAATTTCATATAAATAAATGCTTCGACTAAGTTCAGCATGATGTCGCTAAAATTTACCGTTAAATTAGAACAGTTAGTATTAGAGATGTCATGCTGAGCAGAGTCGAAGCATTTTGATAATTAGCAATCAGAATCAGCAGATTATTAATGAAATTTCCAAAAAAATCTTTTTTAGAAACTAAACTTCTTAGCTATTCAACATTAGGAATTATTATTTTGGTAATTCTAAGTGTTTGGCTTTCAGGAACAGGTTCTCATAGATCTTTATTTCTAAATTCTATTTTGTCAACTTCAATTTTGGCTGGTGCATTTTTTCTTTTCATCAGTTTGGGATTGTATTATGGATTGAAATTAAAAGATAATATTGGAAATGTTTTAAATCATGAAAGAATAAAAAAGGTTTCAGACAAAACACCAACAATTGATGGTTTTGACTTCGATCCTCCTGATATTGGAGACGGAATTGGGGGAATTATAATTTCAATCATTGTTTGGTTCTTGTTTTCAATTATTATTACATTTTTATTTTATATTCTCGGAGTTTTCTTTTGGGCTGTAATTTTATTATTCATAGCAATGTTATATTGGATTTTTTTCCGAGCTTTACGTTTGGTATTTAAAAATTCAAGGCATTGTAAAGGAGATTTATTAAAAAGTTTAGCATTTGGATTTTTTTATTCATTTCTTTACATTTCATGGATTTACGGAATTATCTTTTTAGCTAATTATTTAAATTAAAAGAAACTCATAATTAACAACTTATAACGATTTTACCTTATGAAAATCATCGCTGTTATTCCTGCACGTTACGAAGCAAGCCGTTTTCCCGGAAAATTAATGCAGATTTTAGGCGAGAAAACTGTAATTACAACAACGTACAAAAATGTTGTTGAAACAGGTTTGTTCGACGAAGTTTTTGTTGCCACCGATTCTGAAATTATTTTTAATGAAATTGAAAATAACGGCGGAAAAGCTGTCATGACAGGACAACACGAAACAGGAAGCGATAGAATTGCAGAAGCCGTACAAGATATTGATTGTGATATCGTTATCAATGTTCAGGGTGACGAACCGTTTCTTAAATTAGAGCCTTTAAAACAATTAATTGAAGTTTTTAGAGAAGATGAAAATCAGGAAATCTCTTTAGCTTCATTAAAAATACAACTGACTGAAAAAGAAGAGATCGAAAATCAAAATAACGTGAAAGTTATTACAGATAACAGTGGTTTTGCCTTGTATTTCAGCCGTTCCGTGATTCCTTTTCACAGGGAGATTTCTTATGATGTAAAATATTTTAAACATATTGGCGTATATGCTTTCAGAAAACATGCTTTACTTCAGTTTTCAAAATTAGAAATGAAACCGTTGGAAATATCAGAAAAGATAGAATGCATCCGTTATTTAGAATATGGTATGAAAATCAAGATGATAGAAACCAATTTTGTCGGAGTTGGAATTGATACACCGGAAGATCTTGAGAAAGCCAGAAAAATAATATCAGAATAATTGGTAAATTACTAGATTGATACACTGGTAAATTATTTAAAGCCTTATATTTGAATTTATAAATTGAATTAATGAAGAAATTACTTTTAGTATTCGTCCTGATTTATTCGCAAACTTTTTTTGCACAGACGGCAAAGGAAATCATAGAAAAAAACATCGAATTATCCGGAGGATTAACCAATTGGAAACTGTTAAATTCAGTATTACTTCAGGGAAAAGTAGTCTTAGGAATTAAAGACGAATATCCGATTAAAATTTTTCAGGAGCGTCCGAATCTTACCAAAACCGTTCTTACAATAAACAATAAAGAAACAGCCATTGAAGGCTACGACGGAAACAAAGGGTATGCAATGAACTATGCAACCAACAAAGTTCAGGAATATCCGAATTATGTGCCCGAAAGTTTCGATAACGATTTCATAGACTGGGAAAATAAAGGTTTTGATGCAAAATATTTAGGAAAAGAAAAAGTCGGAGAAATTTACTGTCATAAAGTTGAATTGACGAAAAACGTAAATAAAAATTACTATTATTTCGACACCAAAACATACATGCTTTTGAAAGAAATCAAGAAAGATGAAACAGTAAGCTACTCTGATTATAAGAAAGTTGGAAACCTGGTAATGCCTTTCAGAATAGAATCCTCAAGCGCGAAAAAAGACGGAGATTATGTAATGTTAATCAATAAAATTGACATCAATAAAGTATTTCCTACGAATATTTTTAAGTTTTAATTAAAGAAAATAAAATATACTAAAATGAAAAAGGTTTTCTTATTGATGCTTTCTTTCGTAGCATTTCTACAAAGTTGCACCAACCAAAAAAGTGAATTGTCTAAAACTAAAACCAACGAACTTATGGGAAAAACAATATACGATTTCAAAGTTAACGCTCTGGAAGAAGGTAAAGAGATCAACTTTGCAGATTTCAAAGGAAAGAAAATCCTTATCGTAAATACAGCTTCAGAATGCGGATTTACTCCACAATATGCTGATCTTGAGAAAGTTTATGAAGAATATAAAGATAAATTGGTAATTGTAGGTTTCCCAGCAAACAATTTTGGAGGACAGGAACCAGGAACAAATACTGAGATCGGTGCTTTTTGTCAAAAAAATTATGGAGTAACATTTCCACTAGCTGCAAAAGTTTCAGTGAAAGGTGATGATACTGCACCAATATTTAAATATTTAACTGAAAAAGATTTAAACGGAGTAAAAAATACAACCATCCTTTGGAATTTTACAAAGTTTTTAATTGATGAAAACGGTAAATTGGTTGATAGTTTTATCAGTACTACAAAACCTACTGATCAGGCGATTACAAAATATTTGAAATAAGATTAAAAAAATATATTTTTGCAGAGTGGATGTTTTTCATCCACTTTTTTTTATTTTTAAAACTATGAAAAAACTATTAATCATTTTTATTTTGATTTTTTCTATTAAAGGGTTTTCACAAGACAGCTATTTTTTAGGAAAAACAAATTATTGTACCCCTGAAAAAGCTGAATCAAAAAAGAATTTTGAGTTAGGTATAAAAGCACTTCAATATCCCGAGTTTTACGAAAAAGCAACTCGTATTCTTGTTTTGGCTACAGATAAAGATCCCAAATATTGTGATGCTTTTTTCTTGGCGGGATATCTTTTAAGATTACAGGACAAGCATGAGGATGCTATTGCATATTATTATGTTGCAGATAGTTTAGCACAAAATAAAGCGCCGATATTTAAACAGAATCTTGCAATTGAATTCATGAGATTTGGAAAAGCTGATGAAGCCAGAAAAAAATATGAAGAAATGGTAAAATATTTCCCAACAGATCCTGAAGGATATTATGGAATTGCCAATACTTCTATAATGTTGGCTGATTACGATAAAGGACTTGAAAATCTAAAGAAAGCTGAAGACCTATATAAAAATACAGGTGGAATGAAGGATGACGGAAAGTATATGTATGGAATGTTGTATAGTCTGAAAGGTAGCTATGAAGAGGCTTTACCTTATCTTGAAGATGTATATTCTACTTATAAAAAAGATGATAACTATTTGGCTCTTTATGCCTTATCTCAGATAAAAGTTGGGAAAAGTAAAAATGATGAAAAGCTTATCAAAAAAGCAAAAAATACTTACGATAAAATAAAAGATAAGCCTATAGTTGAAGATATTTCTAAGAAATTAAAAGAAGAGTTTTCTTAAATTTTAAGCAATATAAAAAACTTCGACTCCGCTCAGCGTAACACATTCAAATTATACAAATAGTATTAGAAATGTTACGCTGAGCGGAGTCTAAGCGTTTTATTCTACTCATTACTCTTCTCCGCAAAGCAAAAAATATTTCCCAACTTAATACTCGAATAGCCATTACTTTTTATTTTAGCAGAATTAATCATCGCTTTGGCTAAAATATCTGTCGGAAGCGGTTTCTGACTTTCCAAAAGCCCTAATTTATTCGCAAATTTTATAATTCTGCTTCCTAAAACTTCTCCGGTTCTTTCAGAATCTTTTCTTTCCAACATTCCGGGTTTGAAGATTGTAATTTTATTGAAATGTAACTGTTTTACAGCTTCTTCGAGCTCTCCTTTCATTTTTGAATAGAAAATTTTAGACTTAGAATCGGCTCCGTAAGCGGAAACTAAAACGTAATCATCAACCTCATTTTCTTTCGCTGCTTTTGCAAATTCATATTGATAATCGAAATCGACTTTTCTTTGAGCCTCTTTGCTTCCTGCACTTTTCAAAGTCGTTCCAAGACACGAAAAAGCAACATCACCTTTTACAGAATCCTTCCATTCATTAGGTTTTTCGAAATCAACGACATGAACTTTCAGTTTATTATCCTGAATATCAATAGGTTTTCTCACAAAAACATTTACTTCTTCAAAATCTTTATCGTTAAGTAACTGAGTTACCAAATCTTTTCCTGTAGCACCTGTAGCGCCGATTACCAAAGCTTTCATATTAAATATTTTAAGGTGGATGATGTTTCTTTCTTAAATTTACTAAATTTGAAGCAAAGTAAAAAATATTACTTATTACCCATTACTAATTACTCATAATTCATGGATGCCAACGAAATACTAGATTATTGCCTAGCAAAAAAAGGAGTTACAGAAACTTTTCCTTTTGACAATGAAACACTTGTGATGAAAGTAGGAACAAAAATGTTCTTATTAATGGGGCTCGAAAGACAGCCTTTAGGAATCAATGTAAAAACAGATCCCGAATGGAGTGCAGAGCTTCGCGAGCAGTATCCACAAATCACAGGCGCATTTCATATGAATAAAACGCATTGGAATTCGGTTTCAGTAGATGGATTAAAAAGAGATTTGATTTTTAAATTAATAGACCATTCATATGATTTAGTATTTAAATCTTTAACTAAAAAGGCTCAAAGTGAAATTAATGATTTTACTTAAAAACTATAAATAATAGGAAATCCATTCATTAAAAAGAAATTAGTTGTTGATTATTAGGATTTTGAGTTTTTGTATTTAGTGAAAAAATAAATTTATTTTTTTTTAAAGGCATTAAATTTGTTATTAATTGCTTTAAAACAATATTCATAAAAAATAAATACAAATGATAAAAAATATTAAAGTATTAATAGCTGCAGGAGTATTATCGGTAACATTATTCAGTTGTAATAAAAATGAAAAAAAACCGCTTTCTGATACTGAAGCAAAATCTGAAAAATCAAGTCTACCTGATAACCAGAAAATTTTAAAATTAGAATTTACGGGTACAGATAATTTTACCATTAAAAATCCAAAACTAAAGGTAAGTTTATATGGTCATGATCCTCTGCTAGCCGATTCACCGGCTACATTAATTACGGAAAAAGAGTATGAACAAACATCAGTTCCTTTTATTATTAATATGCCTGTGCCAGAAGATGCTGCAAATCGTATTGATAAAAAAACTTCAGAACGCATGAAATATTATGTTTCTATAGAATGGGATTCTGACGGAAATGGTAAAGCAGGTGAAAAAAGAGACATTTATATAGACCACGATAAAGAATTTCCCAATGTGAAATTAAATGGAGAACTACAAAAAGTCTATTTAAAAATACTAAAATAAAATCTATCAATGAGCTGTTTCATACTAATGTGTGAAACAGTTTTTACTTTAAAAGTTAAACTCTTCCGTTAATCTTTTATCTTCATCTAACCTTTCAACTAATTTTTCAAGACCTTCGAATTTAATTTCCTCATGAAGAAAATCTCTGAATTTGACTGTGATATTTTCATCATAAATATCTCCTTCAAAATCAAGAATATAAACTTCTACAGTTAATTTTTCTCCATTCACAGTTGGATTCGTACCAACGCTTAACATTCCTTTGTATTGCTGATTTTTAACTAAAACTTCAACGATATAAGCTCCTTTTTTAGGTAAAAGTTTGATAGTTTCAGTTCCTATATTAGCTGTTGGATAGCCGATGGTTCGGCCTAATTTTTTTCCATGAACCACCGTTCCGGAAACAGAGTAGGAGTAACCCAACATTTCATTGGCTTCCTTAATATTACCTGTCAAAAGTGCATTTCGGACTTTCGTAGAACTGATATTGTTCTCATGAATGTTGATGGCTTCCATTTGTTCAACCTCAAAATCTAATTCTTTAGATAATTTTTGAAGCAATTCAAAGTTTCCGCTTTTATTTTTTCCGAAAGAATGGTCGTAACCTATAATTAAATACTTTACATTTAATTTTTCAACTAAAATCTGACGAACGAATTCTTCTCCCGTAAGATTTCTGAATTCTTCATCAAATTCTTTAAGGAATAAATTATGAATGTCATATTTTTCCATCAAAGATTTTTTCTCTTCCAAGGTATTCAGAAGCTTAAGATCTTCATTTGGATTAAAAATAAATCGAGGATGTGGCCAAAAAGTAAGGACAGCAGTCTCCAAATTGTTCTCTGAACCTACTTTTTTTAATTCGTCGATAATACTTTTATGCCCCAGATGCACCCCGTCAAACATACCTAAAGACAATGCTAGAGGCTTTTGAGAAGAATAATCACTAAAATTCTTGAAAACTTTCAAAACGGAAAAAATTTTGACTGCAAATATAAAGCCTTTAAAATGATCTATTATAATATAGTAAGAGTTATTTTCAATAAGAAAATTCGATAAATTATTAATTTGAAAATAGGTTGATTTAAAATATTCTAAATGAATATCAGTATTAATTGTTAAATATTTAAATATAGACCCTAAATCTCTAATTTTAGATACTAACCATTTCAACTCAATCCTAAATCCTGATTCCTTTTGTTTAATACGAAAAGCATGATAAAAATCTTTTTTTTAGCAATTGCGGGTTTGGTAAGAATCATTATATTTGCACCAAGAAAAAATTTAGCAATGGCAAACCAAATTAAAGGAAAAATTTCTCAAATTATTGGTCCTGTAATCGACGTAGTATTTAAAGATGTGGAAGCAATTCCAAGTATTTATGATGCATTGGAAATTACAAAAGGAAACGGTGAAAAAGTAGTCTTAGAGGTAGAACAACATATTGGTGAAGATACTGTAAGATGTATCGCAATGGATGCTACAGACGGTCTTCAAAGAGGGCAGGATGTGATCGGATACGGAAATCCTATTACTATGCCAATCGGTGAAGCTGTGAACGGAAGACTATTCAACGTTGTTGGTGATGCTATCGACGGGCTTCAAAATATTTCTAAGGAAGGTGGTCTTCCAATTCACAGACCAGCTCCAAAATTTGATCAACTTTCAACTTCTGCAGAAGTTTTATTCACAGGTATTAAAGTAATCGACTTAGTTGAGCCTTACGCAAAAGGGGGTAAAATTGGTTTGTTCGGTGGTGCCGGTGTAGGTAAAACAGTATTGATCCAGGAGTTGATTAACAATATTGCAAAAGGACACGGAGGTCTTTCTGTTTTCGCCGGAGTAGGTGAAAGAACGAGAGAAGGAAATGACCTTTTGAGAGAGATGCTAGAATCAGGAATCATCAAGTATGGTGACGCATTCATGGAGTCTATGGAACACGGTGGTTGGGATCTTTCTAAAGTTGACCTTGAGGTTATGAAAGAATCTAAAGCTGCATTCGTTTTCGGACAAATGAACGAGCCACCAGGAGCAAGAGCTAGAGTAGCACTTTCTGGTCTTACATTAGCTGAGTACTACAGAGATGGTGGTGAAAGCGGACAAGGTAGAGACGTACTTTTCTTCGTAGACAACATCTTCCGTTTTACACAAGCTGGTTCTGAGGTATCTGCACTTCTTGGTCGTATGCCATCTGCGGTAGGTTACCAACCAACATTGGCATCTGAAATGGGTGCGATGCAGGAAAGAATTACTTCAACTAAAAATGGTTCAATTACTTCAGTACAGGCGGTTTACGTACCTGCGGATGATTTAACTGACCCGGCTCCGGCAACAACGTTTGCTCACTTAGATGCAACGACAGTATTAGATAGAAAAATTGCTTCATTGGGTATTTATCCAGCAGTAGATCCATTGGCTTCAACGTCAAGAATCTTGGCTCCGGAAATTATCGGTGAAGAGCATTATAACTGTGCTCAGAGAGTAAAAGAAATTCTTCAAAGATACAAAGCGCTTCAAGATATTATCGCGATCCTTGGTATGGAAGAACTTTCTGAAGAAGATAAATCTGTTGTTTACCGTGCTAGAAAAGTTCAGAGATTCTTATCTCAGCCTTTCCACGTAGCTGAACAGTTTACAGGTCTTAAAGGATCATTGGTAGATATCAAAGATACTATCAAAGGATTTACGATGATTATGGACGGTGAACTAGATCACTTACCAGAAGCTGCTTTCAACTTGAAAGGAACTATCGAAGAAGCTATCGCAGCAGGACAAAAAATGTTAGCTGATAACGCTTAAATTTTTGAACGCTTTATGCCTAAAGCTTAAAGCCTAAAGCCTAAAAAATATGAATATAAAAATTTTAACACCAGAATACGTAGTTTTTGAAGGAGAAGTAGACTCAGTATTATTGCCTGGAAAAGATGGTGAATTTCACATCATGAAAAACCACGCAGGAATTGTTTCTTCTTTAATCGGCGGTAAAGTAAAGCTTTTTGCTCAATCTATTGATAATGCTTTTGCTAAAAACTTAACTAAAGAAAATGAGAAAGACTCTGTTTTTTCTTACTCAATCAAAAGCGGTGTTGTAGAATTTAATCATAATAAAGGAATTATCCTTTGCGAATAATTAAATGAAAAGCTAAATATATTTTCAAGAAAGTGTAACTTTGGTTACACTTTTTTTATGTCATGTAAAAATCTGATTCTATGAAGAAAAATATGATCATGTTGTTTACAATTTTGAGTATTTTCCTGAATGCTCAAAGTATTAAAACTAAAAGAGGAATTGTAAGTCTTGACGGAGTGCATGTTGCAAAAATTTCCAATAAATCAAATGAATATACTTTTTTAGATTTAAAGGAAACTCCTATTTATACAATGCAGTTTATTGATAAAGGCATAGTTGATTCTGTAAGAGATAGTTACGTTACCCTCAATCGTGTTTACAACAGAGATAAAACACTGGATCTGGATTATATTTCGCCATCTGCATTTTCGGGTGAAGAAAAATCGGCAGTGTACACTTCAATAAAAGGATTGAAAATTATCGATGAAAGAGGAATCAATATTAAAAATTTAGATGAAATTTTTAAAAATCCACCTAAAAGAAAGCTTGATTCTAAAACCAAAGATGCTTACACAACAAGAAGTAAGATTGATAGATTGAAAATTGAGATTAATAACGTTGGTGAAATCCTAAGCAATGGAGTTCCAGTAGGATATTTTACCAATTTACCTGTAAGTTTTGGTTCTGATGATACGGTTTATGAGAAATCTTTTTTAGATATTGAAGTTTATGATGCAAAAAGTAAATATATAGGTAAGTATATTACGACAACTAAACAGATTAAAACAGCCAACGGAAAGATCTTTACGCTTTACAGAGAAATGTCTGGAAGAGCTTCAATTCTAAAATTTCCTACCTACAAAGCTATCGCAGAACGAATGGCAATTATGGATCCGAGCTTTATTAAAGTTCAAGATAAAGTGACTGTAGGAGAGGTTGTAAAAGATGGTGTTCAAAAATAAAATTATCAATAGGAATGGGCTTTAGCCCGTTTTCAGAAGAATAAATTCAATGGGCTTTAGCCAAAACTTATAAAAATTCCGAAAATTACAAACTCAAAACAACTCCATTATCTTTCAATTGCTGCATCGGTTTTGAAAACCAGAATAATTCAAAGTCTTCTAAATTTTCTTCAAACTGAATCTTCAATTGCTGAAGTGTAATTTTTTTTGCGTTATCAGTAGAATTTTCTTTAAGCGTTTTTATCAGCCATTCTGCTTTTTCTTGCTCAAGATCTATTTTTACGATATTGGTTTTTAAATGGAACGTAAGTTGCGTATACGCCCATGAATTCTGCTTTTTTGTTTTTATGTAATTCTCAGCGATTACGTTTTTATCCAGAAAAACAATCTTTGAATTTCCTTTAAATTTAAAATCATCTTCTTCTAAAAGACAATCGTGAATATAATCGGGATGAATCGTTGTTTTCGGAATTTTAAAATCAAACCAGTCATTTAGTGGAATTTCAAAATTAATTCCATGCATATAATTGAATAAAGATTTTTTTAAACCAAAACTGAATTTGCTATGATCGATTCCTGTTTTATCCGTAAAATCAATATCATTATTGGCAAACAAAATTTCCTGCTTGATTGGGGTGACTCCAAATTCCTCGGGATTCAATCCGACAGGCGAGTGAGCAGTCATTGCAAACTGATGCCAAAATCCACTTTGCAGAATTCCCATTTCGAATAATTGTCGAACCATTTCTAAGGAGTCAATCGTTTCCTGAATGGTTTGTGTAGGGTAGCCATACATCAGGTAAGCATGAACCATAATTCCTGCCTCAGTAAAGTTTCTTGTAACCTTGGCAACCTGTTCTACAGAAATACCTTTGTCGATTAATTTTAACAATCGGTCACTTGCAACTTCAAGTCCACCTGAAACGGCAACACAACCGGAAAGTTTTAATAAAAAACATAAATCTCGCGTAAAACTTTTTTCAAAACGAACATTCGTCCACCAAGTTACGACAAGATTTCTTCGTAAAATTTCCAGTGCAACTTCTCTCATCAAAGCGGGTGGAGCTGCTTCATCTACAAAATGAAATCCTGTTTCGCCTGTTGTTGCGATCAATTCCTCCATTCTGTCAACCAGAATTTTTGCAGAAATTGGTTCGTAAATTTTAATATAATCTAAAGAAATATCACAAAAAGTACATTTCCCCCAATAGCAACCGTGTGCCATCGTTAATTTATTCCATCTTCCGTCGCTCCACAAACTGTGCATCGGATTGGCAATTTCAATAACGGAAATATATTTATCTAACTGTAAATCATTATAATCGGGAGTTCCGATATCTGCCTGTTTGTAATCGTGTCTTTTGGAATTATTTTTATAAGTAACTTCTTGATTTTCAATTAAAAAAGTTCTTTTGAATTCTGCTATTTCAACTTCAATATTGATGTTTTCATGAAGCAATTCAATTGGAAGTTCGCCATCATCCAACGTGATAAAATCAAAAAATTCAAAAACTCTTTGATCTTTGATTTCTCTTAATTCAGTATTCGGAAAACCGCCCCCCATAGCAGTTTTGATGTGAGGATAATTTTCTTTGATAAACTTTGCACATCTGAAAGATGAGTATAGATTACCAGGAAAAGGTATTGAAAAACAGATCAACTTTGGCTGAACAAGTTCGATTTTCTCTTGAAGAATTTTTAATGTAAAATCATCAATAAATGTTTGATTATCTGATAGTTTTAAATATAATTCATCAAAGGAATTAGCACTTTTTCCTAAACGTTCCGCATATCTGCTGAAACCAAAATCTGAATCTACATTTTCAACAATATAATCAGATAGGTCTTCTAAATATAAGGTAGCCAAATGCTTAGCTTTGTCCTGAAGTCCCATATTTCCGAAAGCATATTCCATATCATCCAATTGATTGAATCGGGAAGCTTCTGGAAGGAAATTCATTGAACAAACCTGTCTCGCCAACGTAGGATTTTTTCCTTGTAAAAATGAAATAACCTGATCGATTGTTTTTAAATATTCTTCTCTTAAAGCAAAAATTCTTTGAGAGTTTTCTGAAATGCTTTGAAGATCAATTTCTGTTTCGAAAATTTTCTGAATTCCGTCTTTTGAAAATAACTCCAAAATAACTTCAATCCCCAAATCGATTTGATAGCTTGAAATATTTTTGGTATTCAAAAAACCTTTGATATAAGCCGTCGCGGGATAAGGAGTGTTAAGTTGGGTAAAAGGCGGAGTGATAAGAAGCAGATCTTTCAACAGTAAATTTTTTGTAAAGTTATTTTAAATTTATTGTAATTAAAAAGAAACGTAAAAAATAAATGTTGCAGAAATATAAAGAATTACAGGGTAATAATTATTTTTGTTACCCTGTAATTTTTTTAATGTTGTAAAAACCAATTAACTATCTTGACTTTTATAATTGTCAAAAGTTTGTTGTAGCTTTTCTATAATATACCTTCGCTAGTCCATGTTCCGGGATAACCTGCTGTTGTACAAATCCAAGACTTTGAATCTCCTATTGATGGAGCAATATTTATTATTCTATCTCCTTTTTGATAACCTCCATAAACAGTAGATGATTTTCTTAATGTAATATTCATTAAAGGAGAATCATTACCAATCATGCAATTATATAAGTTTGATTCGTTTGCAAAGCCCGATGTAACACTACCTGTAAATGCCAGTGAAATATTACTTTGATTTCCTGTAAAAGTATTTCCAGTAATGCTAATGTTTTGACATTTATTAAACTGAACAACAAATTCTTCGCTTTTAAGAATATTATTTGAAAAGACTAAACTTCCAATAATGCCTTCTATAAAAGAAGCTTGGGTAAATTTTGAATTGAAGTTATTACCATTTATAATTACTCTTTCATATGAGCTGCCTTCTACTATCTGAGATATTGCTAGACATGAATTATTCGAAACAACTGAATTACCTTCAATTATAACACTGTTTACAATTATATTTTCTTGGGTATCATAATGCAAACTCGCGTTTAGACCTATTGCTACGGTATCGGAAACATTATGCTGAATGTTATTATTAATTATTGAAATATCTAAGACATTTATAACTCTTATGGATTCCCTTCTAGCGCCATCTTTAGCATTGTTTATAATATGATTACTAATTATTGAAACATTTTTTTGAGATGTTGCTACATTTATTCCAACACCTCTATTACAAATAATCTGATTATTTGTAACCAAGATTGGAAAATGTTCTTTATTAATATTTTCTGTATCTCTATAATCACCAGCTGCAATACCAATATGCCCAACTACTTGGGTGTCAAAATCTCCTGTTTTAACGCAACAATTTTCTATTATGTTGTCTTCAATAATTGTTCCAGCAAATGATTGGATGTATATTCCGCACCCGCTTAGATAATCTAGCCCATAGCCTTGTATATTTTTAATGGTGTTACCTATTATTCTTGTTTTTGTATTTATTGGGTGGGTAACATAACATATGATACCGTTAGTGTAGTGCTCATCAATAAAATTATTTAATATTTGGTTTCCTATGGGATTACTATCTGTATAAGGATCAATAATCATAATGCCATTATCAGATACTTTTCCTAAACAATTATTGTTATTAATAATATTATATTGAGATGTTTCATACACAGCGATATCAGAGCTCATTTGACGATTAGAATAGCAATCTTTGATTGTATTATGACCTATTGTATTAAAATTACTGTCATGAAGGACGATACCCCAGAATGAAAAATCTAGTATATTATTTTCTTTTATAGTACAGTTATTAGAATTATAGACGTAAACTATTGCTTTATATGAAATCGGGGCTAATTTCTCTTTAATACTAAAATTTATTCCTGAAATTTCAATAAAAGAAGCTCCGTTAACGTAGATTGTATTTCTATCAGATGACGCAACTTCTATCAAGGAATCATTATAATTTCCATAGAGTTTTTGACCAGAACTATTAATTTCAACTTGGTCAGAAATAAAAACATAGTAAGGAATATAAACGTTCTTTCCTGTGTCTAAGGCTTTTTGTATAATCAGTCGATTATCAAAAGTGGGATCAGATTTACTACCAACATATCGGATATCAATATAATCAAATTGATGTTCCAGTTTTATTATTCCTCCAATATCTACAACTTGAAAACCGTCAGGACTTGCACTTGTGGTTGATAAGAAATAAGCGATTGGATCTGGAGTATCACCTTCTACATAGTAACCACATAGTAAGACACCTGATACTACATGTGTTTGAAGATCATTAATCTCGGCAGCTGATAAAGTTAACATATCTGCCATAATATTCTTAATAATAAATTGAGCCATAGAAATATAGTTTTATCAAATTTAAATATATTTATAAATATTTCACAGTATTGTTGAGAAATTATTTATTAATTGTAAATTAAACTATAGTACTAATTATGATAAAATAAGATGTAGCTCTAAAAATATCTATATATCTTTTAAACTAAAAATTCGTTTATGTATGGGCAATTTTTTTATTTCCCGCAAGAACATTAAGAATGACTCCAAAAAGAATTAATGAAATTCCGATGAATAAATTAAAGGTAAATTTTTCATGAAAAATCATAACGCTCACAATCACAGCAACTACGGGTTCCAATGCTCCTAAAATTGCAGCAGGAGTCGAACCAATACTTTTAATCGCATACACCAAACATAAAGTTGAAATAACAGTAGTAAGAAATGCGAAAACTGTCAGGTTAAAAAAAACAGTTGTTGATGGAATTTCGAAAGATTCTTTTCCTACCAAAGCTTTAATCATAAAAAATCCTGAAGTAAAAAGCATGGAATAAAAGGAAAGCTTAAACCCTGAAACTTTAATATTCGATTTATTGACAATGATAATGTAAAGTGCATAAAATAAAGAGCTTAACATTACAATTCCAAGTCCTGCATAATTGATTTCCAAGCCTTTTCCTTTCAAACATAAAATAATTACGCCTGTAAAAGCAAAAAATAAGGATAAAATGGAAAGTTTTGTGAGCTTCTCTTTATAAAAGAAAAACATGATCAATGCTACTATGACTGGATAGATGAAAAGTACGGTTGAAGCAATTCCGGCTGTGAGATAATCGTATCCTAAAAATAAAAGCTCGGAAGAAAATGCATAGCATGTTCCCAATGCGGCTAAAATTAATCCTTCTTTTTTATTGATAGAAAGATTTTCTTTAGAATAGAGTAAATATCCGCCAATCATTAAAGCTGAAAATAAAAATCTATAAAATAAGGTAATATCTAACGAAAAATGTGCTTGCTTCACAGGCAAGATAAAAATCGGAATCAAACCATATGAAACCGCTGAAATAATTCCTAAAGCATAACCCTTAATCTTCATTACTCTTATTTTATAAAAAACCACTGAAAATGATCAGTGGTTTTTGTATTTATATGATGATATCGAAATTACATTTGTTTGTACTCGATGTTCATTTGCTTTTCCATTTCTGCGTAAGCTCCTGAATTTAATTTTTCTTTGATGCCGTCAAAAGCAGCTAAAGTTTCATTAATTTCTGAATCTGTGTGTGAAGCTGTAGGAATTAATCTTAATAAAATCATTCCTTTTGGAATCACCGGATATACAACAACTGATGTGAAAACTCCGTAATTTTCTCTTAAATCTTTCGCTAAAAGAGTTGCTTCAATTGTAGTTCCTTCAATAAAGACAGGAGTTACACAAGTGTTTGTATTTCCAAGGTTGAAACCTCTTTCTTTTAGTCCGCTTTGAAGTTTATTTACGTTTTCCCACAATTTATCTTTAATTTCTGGGCGAGTTCTCAATAATTCCAATCTTTTCAAACCTCCGATTACCATTGGCATTGTTAAAGATTTAGCAAAAATCTGAGAACGAAGATTGTATTTTAAGAATCTGATGATCGTTTCATCTCCCGAAAGAAATGCTCCAAAACCAGCCATAGATTTAGCAAAAGTTGAGAAATATACATCGATCTGATCCTGACAGCCCTGCTCTTCACCTGCTCCAGCTCCGGTTTTACCCAAAGTTCCGAAACCGTGTGCATCATCTACCAACAATCTGAAATTAAATTTTGATTTTAAATCACAAATCTCTTTCAGTTTACCCTGCATTCCTCTCATTCCGAAAACACCTTCAGTGATGACCAAAATTCCGCCTCCGTTTTCTTCAGCTACTTTGGTTGCTCTTGCCAAGTTTTTTTCTAAACTTGCAATATCGTTATGTTTGAACGTAAAACTTTTTCCCATGTGAAGACGAACTCCATCTACAATACAAGCGTGAGAATCAGCATCATAAACAATTACATCATGTCTTGTAACCAATGCATCAATTGCAGAAACCATTCCCTGGTAACCGAAATTTAAAAGATAAGCAGACTCTTTTTGAGTGAATTCTGCCAATTCTTTTTCCAATTGCTGATGTTGTTGAGTTTCACCAGACATTGCTCTTGCACCCATCGGATAAAACATTCCGTATTCTGCAGCAGCTTTTGCATCAGCTTCTAAAACTTCCGGATGGTTGCAAAGACCTAAATAGTCATTGGCACTCCAGAAAATTACATCTTTACCCTGAAATTTCATTCTTGGACCAATCGGGCCTTCCAATTTTGGGAAAACAAAATATCCTTCTGCATAATCTGCAAACTGTCCCAATGGACCTGGATTTTGTTTAATACGATCAAAAATATCTAACATTTTATTAATATTTAAGTAAAAAAGCCTTCTGAAATCTACAAAAAAGGCTTGATTTGTATAAAATTATTTATTCTTATTTAATGAATTCTGTCTTGAAAACTTCATCATAGTTGTGTACACAATTATTAACGAAACCTTGCTCAGCCATCCATTTATCACTGTAAACTTTGGTGATATATCTTGAACCATGGTCAGGGTAAATCAAAACAACGACATCGTCTTTAGAAAATTCGTGAGACTGTGCATATTGTATTAATCCCTGAGTTACTGCTCCTGTTGTATAACCTCCCATAATTGCTTCTTTTAAAGCGATTTCACGGGTTCTGTAGGCAGACATTTCATCATTCACTCTTACAAATTCGTCTACTTTGTCAAAAAGCAGGGCAGATGGGATCAAATTTTTCCCCATTCCTTCGATCTGGTAAGGATGAACGTCTTCTTTGTGAATCTCTCCTGTTTCGTGGTAGCTTTTTAAAATAGAGCCATCAGCATCAACACCAATAATCTTGATGTTTGGATTTTTTTCCTTTAAAAACTTCGCCGAACCGGATAATGTTCCACCTGTTCCAGTGCATGCAAAAAGGTGAGTGATCTTACCTTCTGTTTGCTCCCATATTTCAGGTCCAGTACTTTGATAATGTGCATCAATATTCAACTCATTAAAATACTGATTGATATAAACTGAATTTGGTGTTTCTGAAGCAATTCTTTTTGCAACTTCATAATATGATTTTGGATCATCCGCAGGTACATTCGCAGGACATATATATACAATAGCTCCAAGTGCTTTAAGATAAGCAATTTTTTCAGGCTTGGTTTTGTCACTTACCGCAAGGATACATTTGTATCCTTTGATGATGCAAACCATTGCAATAGAAAATCCGGTATTTCCTGATGTGGTTTCAACCACTACAGAATCCTCCTTTAATAAACCTTTTTTCTCAGCGTTATCAATAATATGAAGTGCGATTCTATCTTTAGTGGAATGTCCAGGATTATATGATTCTAACTTGGCATAAACGGTTGCAGGAATATCTTTCGTCACAGCATTCAGCTTCACCATAGGCGTGTTCCCTATTAGGCCAAGGATATTATCGTAAACATTACTCATTATTTGTTATTTTTCAATAAAAATCTGACCGCAAAAATACAAAAAAATAAATAATTTCTAAACTTTTGTTTGATTTGTAAGCATTGTTTACTAAATATTCTTTCTTTCTTTTGCAATCTAGCTCTACTATGTTCGCAAATACTGCGCCATTTTTTTTAAATTTTGTTAAAATCGATACAGAATCATATAAAAGCCTTATTTTCGCGTAATTGATTTAATACTATGAAAAATTGGACTTTTAGGCAATGGAACACCATTTTAGGATGGGTGATTTTCGTCATTGCATTTTTCACGTACTTGTCAACTATTGAACCTAATTTTAGTTTTTGGGATTGTGGTGAGTACATTTCTTCTGCAGTAAAATTAGAAGTAACGCATGCTCCCGGAGCGGCTTTATTTCAGATAGTGGGTGCTGTGGCAGCCATTTTTGCATTTGGAAAAGGTGAAAATTATTCTATTGTAATCAATGCAATGTCTGCATTGTTTAGTGCGTTAACGATTCTATTCTTGTTCTGGACGATCACACATTTTGTGAGAAGACTCTTGAATAAAGATTTTGAAGAAATTACGAAACATCAGGAAATTTCTATCCTGTTTGCCGGAATGGTAGGAGCTTTATGCTTCACGTTTTCAGATACATTCTGGTTTTCGGCGGTGGAAGGGGAAGTTTATTCGATGGCTTCAATGTTTACAGCACTTTTGGTCTGGTTGATCACGAAATGGGAAAATGAGTACAAAGCAGTTGATAATGAAAGATGGATCATCCTTATTTTCTTTATTTTAGGAATGTCTGTTGGGGTGCACATGATGTGTATGTTGGCGATTCCTGCAGTTTGTTTGGTATATTACGCTAGAAATTATAAGTTCACTTGGAAAAATTTCCTTTGGGCTAATGCGATAACATTAGGAATTTTAATTATTGTTTTCAAAATTATCTTCCCGTTAATCATGTCAATGTTTGGTAAGTTGGAAATTTTCTTTGTTAATGGTTTAGGACTTCCTTTCCATTCGGGAACTATTGTTGCGTTTATATTGATGGTGGCGATCTGCTATTTCATTATTAAATATGCCAGAAGAGCAAAAAAGAATATTTATCAGACGGCTGCACTTTCTGTAGTTTATATGATGATTGGTTTTTCTTGTTGGATGGTAATTCCTATCAGAGCGAATGCAAACCCTCCAATGAACCTTAACGATCCTGATACGGCGATCGGTATGTTGGATTATTATAACAGAGTTCAGTACGGAGATTGGCCAACAATTTACGGTCAAAACTATACGGCGTTCCTTGATGCGAACGGAATTGAAAAAAATGAAGACGGAAGTTTCAAGACGACTAAAACCGGAGATATTTACGAAAAAGACGAAAAAACAGGAACATACAGAAAAACTGGTGACAGATTCAATTATGTTTTCAGTAAGTCTCAGGTAAGTTTAATGCCAAGGATGTTTAATGAAGATAAAGATGTAATGGCAAATTACATTTCTATGTATGGAGCTCCGGATTTTACTTTTAATTATGCAAACGAAGATGTTGCAGATAGCCCTCAGGCTAAGCAGATCTTTGACGAATTGAGAGGTAAATATGAAGATAAAAGCATCACAGCAGCAGATTATTTAAAGGTAAAACCTTATAATTTGATCAATGTTCAAAAGCCTTCGTTGGCTCAGAATATGGATTATTTCTTCACTTTCCAGAACGGATATTACTTTGTAAGATACCTGATGTGGAACTTTGTAGGTAGACAGAACGACCTTGAAGGAAGCTATGAAGATACCAAAGGAAACTGGATTTCTGGAATTTCTGCGATAGATAACGCGAGATTAGGAAATCAGGATGCAATGCCTGCAAAATTCAAAAATGAAAGTACAGTTGCGTTCTTCTTTTTACCATTAATTTTAGGTTTAATAGGATTCTTTTTCCAATTAAACAGAGACTTCGGAAGATTTTACGCAATATTATCTTTATTTATATTAACAAGTGTCGGAATTGTTTTCTACACAGGAGTTAAACCTTTCGAACCAAGAGAAAGAGATTACGCAATGGTAGGTTCATTCTACGCATTTGCAATCTGGATCGGGATGGGGGCCGGAGCAATTTTATGGTTCCTTCAGGCTAAAGTAAAATCTAATGTTGCAAATATTGTTGCAGGAGTAGTTTTATTGGGAGTTCCTTTTATGATGGGCTTCCAGAATTATAATGTACACGACAGAAGTAACAGATATACGGCTTACGATTATTCTTATTCAGTATTAAAATCATTACCAAAAGAGGATATTTTATTCGTTTACGGAGATAATGATACGTATCCGGTTTGGGCAATTCAGGAGACTGAAAATTTCAGAGATGATGTAAAAGTGGTCAACTTTACCTTAGCTTCAACTCCTTGGAATATCGATCAAATCAAGAGAAAAACATACAACGCGAATGCTATTCCAAGTCAATTGACACACGATGACTACAGAGATGGCGTGAACGACCAAATCTATCTGATGAAAAAAGATGATTGGGAGGGAATTTTCTCAATGCTAAAAGAGCAGGGCGCACCAGCAACTGAATTTGCAGAATTTAGAAAATATCTTACTCAGGATTCAATGACGATGAAGGAGGCAATGAGCTTTATCAAACAAAAATCTGCAACAAAAGACGAACTTTTAAAAATGTATTTCGGAGAAGAAAAATTTGAAAAATATAACATTCTTCCGGTTAACAAATTCATTTTACCTGTAAATAAAGACAACGCTTTAAGAGCCGGAATCATCAATCAGGCTGATCTTCCGAATACGGCAAATCAGATCATGATTAGTTATAAAGGAAATACACTTTTCAAAAACAACTTAATTATGCTTGATATTTTAGCTAATTTTGATTGGAAAAGACCGATTAACTTCTCTTCAGGAGGTATTTACGACAGCGAAAATATTTTCTATCTTGATGAATATCTTCAGTTTGACGGTTTCAGCTACAGATTAGTTCCTATTCATACGCCACAGACTCCGGATGGAGAAATGGGAAGAGTAGATGCTAATTCTTTATATAATGTAGTGAAAAACTTCAGATGGGGTAATTTCAAGAACTTAAATGTTCATTTTGATGAAACGGCAACGTCTAACATTATGAGCTACAGAAGTTCAGCAAGTAGAGCTGCGTCTGCATTAGCTTTAGGCGGACAAAAAGCAAAAGCGATCGAATTATTAGATTTAGCTGCAAAAGAAATTCCTGCTGAAAAATACAATGATCCTCGTTCTTTAAGTTCAATGGTTTACGGATATATCGTTGCCGGACAAGAGCAAAAAGCATTAAAATTAGCAGAAACTCTTAAGAAAGGAATCTTTGAAGAATACGATTATTATTTAAGCCTGACTCCTTACGAGCAGCAGTTTGTAAGAAGACAAATGAGAACAAAACCAATGGAATATTCATTAGTTGTTTCAGGGGTTACGGACGCTTATGTGAAAATCGGACAGAAAGATAAAGCTTATAATTACTTGGTTAAATCTATTGAACCGATTGATAAAAAGTTCAATGGTTTTGTGAAAGATCTTCAGCAAATGGGTAAAGAAAAAGCGATGAAAGAATCTGAAAATGTTCAAAAAATAACGCCTTTCTATCAATATTTATTTGATGTTATGCAGCCTTTTGATTCTACGTATTCAAAAGAAAAAGAAGAGCAGATCACAACGTCAATTATCAAAGCAACACAATAATCAAAACGAATTTTTGAAAAAATGATGAATATTTTAAAAAAAACAAATTTTCCCTTTACTGTTTTTTTAATAGCAATCGTTACATGGATATTTTTAGCTGTAGCGGTATTTTTAATAAATAAATATGTGGTATTTACCGGAAACAATCTTTTATTTCCGTTTTCGGTAATCTATCCATCCTCATTTCTAATAATAGGCAGTTTATTCTGCCTATTATTTTTGGGTACAGGTCTCTTGGCTTACCAATATCATCCAAAGCTCAATTTCTTTGTGATATACATGATCTGTGCGTTATTAATCGTATTTGGAAATATGGGGCAGGGAAATGTAGACATTGCATTTTTACAGCCTTTCTACCTTAAAGGAAGACAGTATTACGCCGATGCCATCAACATTACAGATTGGAAATTATGGATGTTGAATTTCAACCATAATTTAGAGTCTTTCCAGATGCATACACGCACGCATCCGCCTTACACAACCTTAATTCACTATGCTTTTCTTGAACTTTTTAATGGGAGTATATTAGGATTAAGCCTTTCATTTCTGGTAATCTCACTTTGTAGTTTTCCGTTAATGAATTTATTAATGAAAAACTTTAGATTTGATAAAACAAAAAGGAAATTTTTATTGATATTATTTGCTGTAATTCCATCAGTAAATATCTATCTTTTGGTTTCTATTGATGCTTTAGTTCTTACATCAACCTTATTATTTTTATGCGGAATTTCTACGATTTTCATTAAAAATAAACTGAGCTTTTTAGGAATTTTAATGAGTGTTTCGGGATTAATTCTTACCAATATGCTGACGTTCTCAGGGCTGTTTTTATTTGCGTTTCTAGGACTTTTAGTGTTAGTGACACTGTATAAAAAGCAGTATTCTGTTTTCTTTAGTTCAATCATTTGTTTCGTTTTAACGGTTGCTTTCTTCTACGGAAGTTATGAAGTTACAGGAAGCAATCATTGGGAAACGTTTAGAGAAGCGAGCCATTCTGAAAATCCAAATGGTTTTATGTTACTGCATTCGCCTGTTGTCTATTTCTTCACAAGATTGGAGGATATTGGAGAGATTCTGATTTTCCTTTCTTTTGCTTATATGGCGTTATTTTTTAGTTTCAAAAATGAAAATTTAGGATTATTTTCAGATAAACAGGTTAATATTTTTTCATTTACAGGACTTACAGCTTTAGGAGTAATGTTTCTTACAGGCGCTTATGGAACAGGAGAAACAGCGAGAGCTTGCTTGTATATCGTACCGTTTTTTCTGTTATTTTTGAAAGAATTAAACAATAACAGAACCCTTAAAGTATTATACATTCTTTGTTTATTGCAGACGTTCGGAATGCAGCTTATAGGCAATTATTACTGGTAAAAACTAAAAGTTATGAAATACTGTGCTTTTCTTCGGGGTGTGAATGTAAAAGGAACCAATATGAAAATGGCGGACGTTTGTCAGGTTTTCAAAGATGCCGGAATGGAAGATATTAGTTCAATTTTAGCTTCAGGAAATATTGTTTTTTCGTCTGATAAAAAAACGGATGATTTAAAGAAAATCCTTGAAAAAGCAATGTCTGAGCATTTTTCCTATGAAGCATTTTTATTTATTAAATCTCAGGAAGAAACAGAATCTTTTTGGAACAACAATCCATTTGAAAAGAATGAAAACTTACATATTTACACTTTTGTAGGAAGTCCGAAAGTTGAAAATATTTTAATGAAAGAGTTTGAAAATTCTGCTAAAACTGAAGACGAAAAAGGAGAAATCGTAAATAATATTTTTTATTGGCAGGTTCCAAAAGGAAATACATTAGATTCTACTTTTGGGAAAATTTTAGGCAAAAAAAGCCTGAAAGATCAGTTTACAAGCAGGAATATCAATACTTTTGAAAAGATTCTTAAAAAGATGAGCTAAATGTTTTATTAAAGTTTTACTCTTAATTATATTTGTTAGCTAATTATAGTTTGTTATGAAATACTCAAAGGAATACACGGTTAAGGATGAGCATATTGATGTACAGGGAATTATGGATGGATTGTATTATCCGTTTTATATGGAATACTGTAGGCATTCTTTTATTGACGAAGTTTTAGGTTTTAATCTGGAAACTGAAGCAAAAAATGGCGTCAATATGGTTTTATCTGAATATACGATCAACTTTCTCAGGTCATTAAAGAAAGATGATGTGATAACTGTAACATGTGAATTACACCGCGACAAAAATAATATTCCTAAACTGCACTTTAAGCAATCTATTATTTTGAATAATAAAGTGGTAACAAAAGCAGTTTTTTCAGGTACATGTGTTCCCGCAACAGGAGGACGACCATTTATTCCGGAAACATTAAAAACGATCATTGAAAATGCTCCTGTTTTAGAGTAAATAAATCTCAATGAGTAAATTTTTCTTGTTTTTAAATTTTAATTATAACTAGCTAAGGAGAGATTATGGTAAAACCATCAAATAATTTCCGATTCTAAAACTTTATAAGTATTTTTACTGAACTTTTAATTTAAAATAAAATGATTCAGTATTTAGATAATATCCATCACAAAGATTCCAAAAACTTTTTCCTTATTGCCGGACCTTGTATTATTGAAGGGGAAGACATGGCGTTAAGAATTGCCGAAAAAGTAATTGAATTAACCAATAAATATAACATTCCTTACATTTTCAAAGGAAGCTTCAAAAAAGCCAACAGAAGTAGAGTAGACTCTTTTACGACAATTGGAGAAGAAAAATCTTTGGAAATCCTTAAAAAAGTGGGTGAAACTTTCAATATTCCTACAACGACAGATATTCACGAGAATGAACATGCTGCTTTGGCGGCTCAATATGTTGATGTTCTGCAGATTCCTGCATTTTTGGTACGTCAGACTGACTTATTGATCGCTGCAGCAAAAACGGGAAAATGTGTTTCTTTGAAAAAAGGACAGTTTCTTTCTCCGGAATCTATGAAATTTGCTGTTCAGAAAATTACAGATTCTGATAATCAAAAAGTTGCCATCATTGAAAGAGGGAATTCTTTCGGATATACAGATTTGATCGTGGACTACAGAGGAATTCCTACCATGAGAGAATATGCGCCTGTTATTCTGGATGTTACGCATTCTCTTCAACAACCAAATCAAAGTTCTGGAGTTACGGGAGGGAGACCGGATCTTATCGAAACTGTTGCAAAAGCAGGAATCGCAGTAGGTGCAGACGGAATCTTTATCGAAACTCATCCAACACCGGAAACCGCATTATCAGACGGAGCCAATATGTTGAGACTTGATTTATTAGAAGATCTTTTACAAAAGCTAACCAGAGTTAGAGAAGCGATTCTGTAATTCTTTAAGAAAAATATATTAATACTTATCTAAATTGTTTTCAAAGTTTTGTTTTAATAGGCAAAATTTAGAAAATATTATATAAAGATCATTTTAATAAATGTTAAATAAAGTTTAAATAAGTTAAAATAAAATTTATATATTCACGTTTGAAATTTTAAAACATTTCTTTTGAAAAAACTAGTTTTACCACTGAGCCTTATGGTTCCCATGTTAGTATTCTCTCAAACAAAAAAGAGGGATACAGCAAGAACAACAGATATTGAGGAAATCGTTTTCCAGAAAAAAGTGACCGGAAAAACGAATGACCTTACTGCTGTAAAAATTTCAGCAAAAGATGCTCAGAATGTAGCGAGTATTTCCGGAGGTATAGAAGGTGTTATTAAAACTTTACCTTCCGTAAACTCCAATACAGAGCTTTCTTCACAATATATGGTTCGTGGTGGAAACTATGATGAAAACCTTATTTACATTAATGATATTGAAATTTACAGACCTTTCCTAATTAGGAATTCTCAGCAGGAAGGTTTAAGTATCATTAATCCTGATATGGTTTCTACCGTCAATTTCTCTGCCGGAGGTTTTGAACCGAAATACGGAGATAAAATGTCTTCTGCATTAAATATTTACTACCGTGAACCTGAAAAGTTTGAACTTTCAGGAGAGGCGAGTTTAATTGGAGGAAGATTGACGGCAGGCTTAGCTTCAAAAAATAAAAAATTAACCGCTTTATTTTCAGGAAGATACAGGAATACGAATTTGGTTCTTAATACTTTAAAAGAGGACACCAATTTTAACCCTAGATATTTTGATTTCCAGACGTATCTTAATTATCATATCAATGAAAAGCTCTCACTTTCATTCATAGGGTATTACTCTAAGAATGATTATGAAATGATTCCTAAAGAACAAAGTATCGATTTTGGTTCTTTACAGAGGCCTATCAATCTTAACGTGCAGTATGCAGGTAAAGAAGATGATAAGTATAAAAATATGATGGGGACATTCTCTATGAATTATAAGCCATCAGACAAGTGGAAATTTACCTTAGACGCGTTTTCTTATCAGAATAGAGAAAAAGAATATTACACGATACAATCTGCATATATTCTACAGACTTTTGATCCTGTAACAGGTGATCCAACCACTTCATACGATGCGGGTGGACAGATAGAACATGCCAGAAATGATTTGTTTGTAAGAACGTATGGAGCCCAATTCAGATCCCGTTTTTCACCTAATCCGAATACGGATATTGAGGTTGGATTTAAATATGAAAAAGAAAACCTAAAAGACCTTACCAACGAATGGAAATTGGTAGATTCTGCAGGATACAGCCTTCCACATGAAGCGTTCGTTGACCCAAGAAATCCCGGAAATTTGGAACTGATGTACAATATTTCCGGAAACAATCATATTGAGCCGACGAGAATGTCTGCTTATGCACAATATTCTCAGAAATTTTATTGGGGTTCAAGCAAGGTTTTTTTAAATGCAGGAGCCAGAGTTTCAAATTGGAGTTTCAATAAAGAAACAATTTTTTCTCCAAGAGCTCAGTTTGCCATTAAGCCAGATTGGGATAGTGACATGTTGTTCAAGCTTTCGGGAGGGATTTACTATCAGTCGCCTTTCTATAAGGAAATCAAAGACTTAGATGGTAATTTTAATAGTAATATAAAATCTCAACGTTCAATTCAGGCTATTTTAGCGAATGACTATGAATTTACGATGTATAACAGACCGTTCAAGTTAACGACAGAATTATACTACAAAAAAATGAATAATCTGATTCCTTATTACATGGATAATGTAAGGATTCGTTACTCAGGTCAGAATAATGCTACAGGTTATGCTTACGGAATTGATACAAGATTATTTGGAGAATTTGTTCCGGGAGTAGATTCTTGGTTATCTGCAAGTTATGCCAGAGTATACGAAAATATTGATGGAAAAGGAGATATTCCTAGACCAACAGACCAAAGGTTCAGATTTGCGATGTTCTATCAGGATTATATGCCGGAATTCCCTTCTATGCGTGTGAATTTAACATTAACCTACGCAATGGGATTACCAACAGGTGCACCGGTTCTTACAGATCCATATACCTACCAAAGGACGTTACCTTCTTATAAAAGAGTAGATATCGGACTTTCTAAAGTATTTATTGACAGAAAAGACAACAAGAAAACATACGGATTCTGGGGTAATTTTGAAGAATTAACATTGGGAGTTCAGGTTTTCAATGCCTTTAATATTAGAAATACCGTTGCCAACCAATGGATTACGGATGCGAATACAAATTTAATGTATCCAGTTCCTGTTCGTTTGACAGGTCGTTTCTTCAACATAAAACTTGAATTTAAAATTAAGTAATCAGGTTATAAGAATTAAGGCTTAGGATTTAGGTTAAAATTAAACACAATCATCTGTGAAAATCAGCGTGATCTGTGGGAAAAAGAAAATCTATCACACAATAAATTAAAAATCTTCTGAATAATTTCAGGAGATTTTTTTGTTTCCTGAATTTTATAACAACATCACAGAATTTTATAACAGTCATTCAATACTTATTTCTACCTTTGCTACAGCATATGAAAAAGATTCTTGCCATATTGTTTTCTATTTTCTACTTCGGATTTTCTTCCGGGGCGGTTGTTAGTGTACATTATTGCATGATGGAAATGATTTCTGTAAGTCAGAAAACAGATGATTTATGCAGTAAATGTGGTATAAAGACCAAAAAAGATTGTTGCAAAACGGAGATCAAAGTTGTAAAAGTTGATGATTCTCAGAAATCAGATTTACTAAAAATTGATTTTTTAAAACAGATTTCAGAGATTCCAACTCAGCAGTTTTTCTTTGTAGACAGATTTTTTTCGGCTAGAAAATTTACGCAGATTCAGATCAATGCACCGCCCGAAAATAGGACGGTTCCCATCTTTATAAATCATTGTAATTTTAGAATTTAGAATTCGTCAGTCGTTTGATATTTAAATCATTACGAACGACATGTTATGTCGCAATAGGCGATATTAAATTATTCTTTATTAATTAATTCTAAATTTTAAAACAATGAAAAAATATATCATTACAGCAGTATTCTCTTTATTTTCAATTATTTCTATTTCAGCACAGTCAAAATCTGATGTTCAGGTTTCTAAATTATATCAAAATTACATTACGATAAAAGCCGCACTGGCTTCTGATGATGCCGATAAAACTTCAAAAGCAGCTTCTGAATTCATTAAAATAGCTTCAGCGATCGATTATAAAGTAGTTTCTGAAGGGAATTTAAATGTCCTTAGAAAAGATGCAACAGCGATTTCTGATGCCAGAAGTATTGCAGTGCAAAGAGAGACATTTTCTAATCTTTCAGATAACATGATTGCTTTAGCGAAAGAATTTAAACTTTCAGATAAATCAGTCTTTGTTCAATATTGCCCAATGGCAGACGCAAGCTGGTTGAGCAATGAAAAACAAATCGTAAATCCTTACTACGGAAGCTCTATGCTTACTTGTGGAAGTGTGAAGTCAGAGATAAAATAAATATTGTATTTATCTTTAAAATAATGCGTTGTATAGTTTAAATTAAAAACAACTTGAAGGTTTGATTTAAGCTATACATCTTCAATAAATTCGAAATATTATGAAAAAGCTAATCCTATTTCTGATATTTTTGTTCTCTGTTTTCAATTTCGCACAAACAACCAAAACGTATTATACCTGTCCGATGCATCCGGAAGTAGTTTCTTCAAAACCTGGAGACTGTCCGAAATGCAAAATGACGTTGGTAAAAAAGACGGTTGTTATAAAACCTGCGGTTACTCCAAAACCCGTGGCGAAGCCTATTTTAAATCAAGAAACAAAAGTTGTAGAAACAAAGAAAAAACTTCCTGTAATTAAGGTTAAGGTAAAAGTTGATTCTAAAGTAAATGTAAAATCAAAAATAAAAGAGGTTCAAAAATCAGATAAAAAGGAGACAAAAATCTTATCTAAACCTTTATCTCAGCAGTCTCAGTCAATATACGTTTGTCCAATGCATCCTGAAGTTACTTCAAATAAAACCGGAACATGCCCAAAATGCGGAATGGATCTGGTTGAAAAAGAACGTAATGAGGATGAAATTACTGAACCAGAAACTGATAAAAACTTACCGTTTAAAAGAAATTCCGAAAATGGGAAAGTAAGTTTTGGAGGAAAAACAGTTCGCTATGATTTGTATGTAAAAGATACGATTGTCAATTTTACAGGTAAAAACCGAAGAGCAATTGCGGTAAACGGTAAATTACAGGCTCCAACTTTATATTTTACAGAAGGAGATACTGCGGAGATTTATCTTCACAATATGTTGAAAGAAAACACTGGTTTTCACTGGCACGGAGTAATCTTGCCTAACGAACATGACGGTGTTCCGTATCTTACGACAAAACCTGTACAACCTGGTGAGACTCATTTATATAAATTTAGAGTTTCACAAAACGGAACATATTGGTATCATTCGCATCAAGGTTTGCAGGAGCAGATCGGAATGAATGGAATTTTAGTTTTCAATAAAAGAGAAGGTGAACCAAAAGTTCAGTATACTAAAGAAATCCCAGTGTTATTAGGAGATTGGAGCGATGATGATCCAATGCAAATCGCAAGAAGACTTCATATGGCCAATACAGATTGGTACGCCATCAAGAAAAATGCAGTTCAAAGTTATTGGGAAGCCATAAAATCTGGAAATTTCGGAACAAAAGCATTGAACGAATGGAAAAGAATGGAAGCAATGGACGTGAGTGATGTGTATTATGATAAATTTCTCATCAACGGACAGCCAAGTTCCGATTATTCAAATTTAAAAGCTGGCGATAAAGTAAGACTGAGAGTGGCTAATGGAGGTTCTTCTACTTATTTCTGGCTGAATTTTGGAGGTGGAAAATTTAAAGTTGTCGGAAATGATGGAAATGATGTTGTTCCTGTTGAAGTAGATCGTTTGATTGTCGGTGTTTCCGAAACTTATGATATTGAAGTCACCATTCCTGAAAATAAAAGTTTTGAATTTCGGGCTACTTCAGAAGACAGAATTGGCCATGCTTCACTTTGGCTGGGTTCTGGTGAAAAAATTGAAGCCCCGAATTTACCAAGATTAATGCTTTTTGAAGGGATGAAAATGATGAACGGAATGATGGAAATGAGCGGAAATATGAAGCCGATGAATATGACGATGGGAAATCAAATGATGGATATGAATGAAGTGATGTATCCTGAACTTCCTGAAAGTCAGCGAAAAATGACAGCTAAGCATATGAATGAAATGATGGGGGTAAAAGAAAAGGAATCTAAGAAAGAAGAAGATCATTCAAATCATTCAGAAATGAATATGAAGGAAGAAAAACACATTAAAAGATTATCTTACAATATTTTAAAATCACCTGAAAAGACCATTCTTCCTACAGAAAATGTAAGAGAAATGAAGTTTACGCTCGAAGGTAATATGAACCATTATCTCTGGACGTTAGACAATAAAACCGTTACAGAGACAGATAAAATCTTAGTTAAAAAAGGGGAGATTTTAAGAATTACGCTCTATAATAACTCAATGATGCGTCACCCGATGCACTTGCATGGTCATGATTTTAGATTAATCAATTCAAAAGGAGAATATTCGCCATTGAAAAATGTGGTTGATATCATGCCGATGGAAACAGATGTAATTGAATTTGCAGCAAATCAGGATGGTGACTGGTTTTTCCACTGTCATATTTTGTATCACATGATGGCAGGAATGGGAAGGATTTTCAGTTATGAAGATTCAAAACCTAATCCTCAGCTTCCGAATAGAAAACTGGCTTGGAAAGATTTTATGAAAGACAACAGAATGGTAAGTTCTATGGCAATGCTGGATGTTGCAAGCAATAAAATTCATGCAGAAACCATGACGATGTTCGGACCAAGATGGGCTAATTTAAATGAATTTCA
The DNA here is from genome assembly GCF_001648155.1 of Chryseobacterium glaciei. Classification (NCBI taxonomy): domain Bacteria; kingdom Pseudomonadati; phylum Bacteroidota; class Flavobacteriia; order Flavobacteriales; family Weeksellaceae; genus Chryseobacterium; species Chryseobacterium glaciei. The sequence goes on from NZ_CP015199.1 coordinate 4,223,314, forward strand.
TTCCAATTGGAATATGGATCATTTTGACGGAAATTTTAAAGTTGGAAGATTTCTAGGGAAATTCCAGTGGGCATTGCCTTATGCAGGTTTCAGGATTCAAAAAAATCATGAGATTATGGAAAGAAAAATGGCAGAGGAAATGGAAATGGATTTTCACGGGAAAAAAACCTGGTTCGGACAGCAAAAAGCTTCAAAAAATAAAGCTGTTTTTATTGTTGGTGCTCAATATCTTTTACCGATGTTGGTTACTGCTGATGCCAGTATAGACCAAAACGGAAAGGTTTTATTGGAACTGAGTAGGGAAGATATACCTATTTCCAGAAGAATAAGAGGAAATTTCAGTCTTAATTCTGATGGAGAATTTACAACCGGTTTGAGATATATTGTACAAAAATGGTTCTCAATCTCCGGAAATTACAATAACGAAATGGGCTGGGGAGCCGGACTTACTTTGACTTATTAATACAAAAGACTGTTTCAATTTGAAGCAGTTTTTTTGTTTTTTGACCACAGATTTACACAAATCGACACGGATGATTGAGAATATTTAATCTGTTTTCAATCAGCCTTGTCAAGGTTTAAAACCTTGACAAGGCTCATAATTATCTGAATTTTTTAAAGAGAAAAATTACATTTCCAGTTTTATAACTTTCTCAACCATCTTTTGGTTTATACTTTCAGGAGTCAATCTCATAAAGAAATTTCGTAGAGAATTTCCTCGTTCCCATTGTGAGATTTGCCCGATTTTCCAGCTTGTATTCACGACATAATCCACCTTTTTTC